>DATKQO010000148.1:0-8367 GCA_035532715.1 Gaiellaceae bacterium
CTCCTCACCGACTGCGCGGTGATCGTGCTCGGCAGCGCCGACACGAAGACGCGGCTCCGCGCGCTCGAACGCTGTGACGACTACCTCTCGCGCCCCTTCTCGTACGAGGAGCTCGTCGCGCGCATCCGTGCGGTGCTGCGACGGCGGCAGCCACGCACGGAGTTGCTCCACCTCGGGGAGCTCGTGATCGACCGTGCAGCGCGGCGTGTCACCGCGAGAGGGGTCGACGTCGCGCTCTCCGCGAAGGAGTACGCCCTGCTGCTGAAGCTCGCGTCCGACCCGGAGCGCGTGTTCACACGCGAGCAGCTGCTGCGTGACGTGTGGGGCTACCGGAGCTACATCGCGACTCGCACGCTCGAGTCGCACGCCTCGCGCGTGCGCTGCAAGCTCGCGGCCGCCGGCCTGCCCGGCTGGGTCGTCAACGTCTGGGGCGTGGGGTACAAGCTCCGGCCGTCCGCGTGACGTCCGCCGCGGGGTCCACAGTCCCGGACATGAACCTCCTCGCAATGACCAAGCACGCGGGGCTCCGCTGGGAAGAGCTGGGCTTCCTGCTCGGCGCCGTCGGCGGAACCCTGATCGCCGTCGGCAACGTGATGCCGCTCGGCAAGCGCGCCGGAAGCATGCTCGGCGGCGTCGCGCTCGCCGCCGGCTTCGTGCTCGCCATCGTCGGCGTGCACTTCGGGCATCTCGGCTAGAGCAACGCACCTTCCAGGCGGAGGAGCCGCTCCTTGCGGTCGAGTCCGCCTGCGTAGCCGGTGAGGCTGCCGGACGCCCCGACGACGCGATGGCACGGCAGGACGATCGGCACCGGGTTCCGGTTCATCACGGTGCCGACTGCGCGGGCCGCGCGCGGGTTGCCGGACTGCGCGGCGAGCGTGCCGTAGGTCGTCGTCGTGCCGTATTCGACGCGTGCGAGCTCCGCGAGGACACGCTGGTTGTACGCGGGCTGCGCACGCACGTCGGGCTCGACGTCGAAGTGCTGCCGGCGCCCGGCGAAGTACTCGTCGAGCTCGCGCCGCACCCGGTCGACCGGCGCCGAGGCGCGTAGCACCCGCGAGCCGTGCAGGCGCGCCAGCGTCTCGAGGTCCCGCTCGGGCTCGGGGTCGAACCAGATCCGGCAGACGCCGTGATCGGTCACGCCGACGAGCAGCGGGCCGATCGGCGTGTCGGCGAGGACGTCGTACGCGACGTCGAGCAGCCCTTCGGCGACCGCGGCCGCCCGAAAGCGCTCGTCGAGGGCGAGCGAGAACTCGTTCACGGTTGCTCCTTTCGCAGCCGCCGCACACCGGCGGAGGCCGCCTGCCGCGCCGCGGCCTCGGTCGAGCCGAGGGCGGCGCCGATCTCGTCGTAGCCAAGGTCGTAGCCGTAGCGGAGCACGACTGCCGCGCGTTCGGTCGGCGGCAGCCCGTCCGTGAGCGGTGCCAGCTCCTCGAACGGCGGAAGCCGGCCGTGCTCGTCTGCGAGCTCCGGCAGCTCGTCGATGTCGCTCGTCGTCGGGGGCCTGCGCCGCCGGACGTCGTCGAGCACGATCCGGCTCGCGATCGTCAGCACCCACGCCCGCAGGTGCTCTCCGTGTTCGAGCCTCGGGTAGGCGCGCAGGGCCCGCAGGAAGGTCTCCTGAAACGCGTCCTCTGCGCGGTCACGGCCGAGCCTGCGGCCGAGAAACCCGAGCACCTCGGCTCTGTGCGCCGCATAGAAGCACTCGAACGGGGGAACAACGGTCGCCATCGACACGTGAAACGTACTCGCGCGCAAAGATGTGAGATGTGGAGCTCGCAGTCGTCGGTCACGTCGAGTGGGTGGAGTTCGCCCGGGTCGAGCACGTGCCCGAGCCGGGGGACATCGTGCACGCGCTCGAGACGTGGGAGGAGCCGGCCGGCGGCGGCGCCGTCGCCGCGGTTCAGCTCGCGAACCTGAACGGATCGGTGCACCTCTTCACGTCGCTCGGCAACGACGACCTCGGCCGCCGTGCGCGCGAGCAGCTCACCGAGCGCGGCGTGACGGTGCACGCGGCCGTCGCACGCGGAGGCCAGCGGCGCGCTTTCACGTACGTCGACGGCGACGGCGAGCGCACGATCACGGTGCTCGGCCGCAAGCTCGTTCCCTCGGGGGACGACGAGTCGCTTCCATGGGCGCGACTCGCCCGCTGCGACGCCGTCTACTTCGTCAGCGGGGACGTCGCAGCGCTGCGCGCCGCTCGCCGTGCGCGCCTGCTCGTCGCGACGTCGCGTGAGCTCGCGACGCTGAGTCGCGCCAGGGAGGAGATCGACGTGCTCGTCGGCAGCGGCGAGGACGCCGGGGAGCGCTTCGACGGCGCAGAGCTCGAGCCGCCACCGCGCATCGCGATCACGACCTCGGGTCCGCTCGGAGGCTGGGTCCGCCCCGGCGGCCCCTTCCGTGCGGTGCCGCCGCCGGGGCCGGTCGAGGATGCGTACGGATGCGGCGACTGCTTCGCCGCCGGGCTCACCTTCGCGCTCGCGGGCGGAGGAACGGTCGACGAGGCGCTGTTGCTCGGCGCCCGCTGCGGCGCCGCGGTCCTGACGGGCCGCGGCGCCTACGCGGGTCAGATCACAGCGGCAACGCTCGATGGGGTCGGCTGATCGGCCCCTCGGGCCCTGCGACCGCGTTCGACCACATCAGCTGAATCGGCACCCGCCCGCTCCCGTCGGCGAGCGGCACCTCCTGCATCACGAGGTCGATCTCGCCGTGCACCTCGGCCATCGGGATGTCGCCGATCTCGCCGCCGCGCGGCGAGTACCAGCCGAGGAGCCGCTCGGCCGCCGGCGCCGTGCCCGCGCGGATCGCGTCCTCGACGTCGGGGTCGGTGCGCGCCTCGCACAACTCGTGGTAGAGCGTCGCGCAGACGTTCTGCCACGGCTCGGGGAACGCGACGATGCCGTTTCCACCCTCGGAGTACACGGACACCGCGTAGTAGACGGTCTCGCCCGTGCGTCCGCCGCGACGCACGTGGACGGAGCCGTGGTAGCCGCCGAGCCCGTGCAGCGAGTCGACCTGATTGCCGTGGCCGCGCGAGTCGCCGTCGACGAGCACATCGCCGTGCGGCAGCAGCAGGCAGACGACGGTCACCGAGAGGTCGAGGGCGGCGAACGTGCCGGCCTGGTCGAGCTCGGTGACGAGCGCCTCGATCGTGTCGCGGTACACGCGCGGTCCGACCGCGCCCGGATGGAGGCTCGAGCCGGCGAACGTCGAGCCGATCCTGCCCGGGAAGTACTGCGCGAGCACGTTGTTCAGGTGCGGATCCGCCATCGCGGCGGCGAGGGCGGTGTCGAGCTGCGTCCGGTCCGCGGCGTCCCACGTCCCGAGGTAGACGCTCGTGAACGTGAGCCGGGGAATCGTCTTGCCGCCGAGGTAGCGGAGGTCGAGCGACGCGTCCGGCGGGAAGCCCGGTGCGAGCACCGCGCTCCGGTATGCCGTCGCGGCCTCGGAGCTGGGGCGGAGGACGACGTTGAGCGGCTGCTCGCTGACGCGGGGCTGGGTCTGACTGGCCATGGCGCTCCCTGTTCGCTGGCTGCCGCAGACCGTGCCGCAGGGCCGAGCCTACGCCTCGAGGCGGGAGCGAGGCAAGTCCGCGGATTCACCCTTCCGGGGGGCGAGGAGGTTGCGAAGTGGGACGATGTGGTTTATCGTGGGGGAAAGTGGTAGAGAAGGAGCCAGGCCCCGGATGCTGCTCGGTGAGCACGAACACACCCTCGACGACAAGAACCGCCTCACGCTGCCGGCCAGGTTCCGCCAGGCGTTCGCGGAGGGGATCGTCGTGACACGCGGCATGGACGGCTGCCTCCACGCGTACGCGCCCGGCGACTGGGCCACGCTCGTCCAGGGGCGGCTCGCATCCCTCGACCCGTTGAGCAAGGAGGGCCGCCGGATGCAGCGGTTCTTCTACGCCGGCGCCGTGGAGTCGGAGCTCGACAAGCAGGGGCGCGTCGGCATCCCCGCCGCGCTGCTCGAGCACGCAAAGCTCGGCCGCGACGTCGTCGTCGCGGGCGTCCACGACCACCTCGAGATCTGGGACCGGGCCGCGTGGCGGCTCGAGCTCGCCGAGGTCGAAGGGAGTGCGGAGCATGTTGCCGAACGTCTTGCAGCCCAGCGCGACTGACCACGTTCCCGTTCTCGCCGCGGAGGTGCGCGAGTCTCTCGCCGTGCGCCCCGGCCAGACCGTCGTCGACGCGACGTTCGGCGCCGGCGGGCATGCCGCGCTCCTCGCCGGCGATCTCCAGGGCCGCGGCAAGCTGATCGCGATCGACCGCGACCCGACCGTCCGCACCTACTTCGAGCGCCTCGAGAAGCGGTCGGGCGTCCAGGCGCGCTTGCTGCGCGGCGACTTCGGCGTCGTGCTGCCCCAGCTCGCGGCAAACGACGTGCAGGCCGACGCGATCCTGCTCGACCTCGGCGTCTCGTCGATGCAGATCGACCGGCCCGAGCGCGGCTTCTCGTATTCCGTCGATGCGCCGCTCGACATGCGCATGGACGGGTCCCAGGAGCTGAGCGCACGCACCATCGTGAACGAATGGCCCGAGCGCGAGCTCGTGTTGATCTTCCGCCGCTACGGGGAGGAGCGCTACGCGAAGCAGATCGCGCGCGCGATCGTCCGGCGGCGGAAAGACGAGCCGTACGAGCGCACCGGTGAGCTCGTCGACACGATCAAGGCGTCGATCCCGGCGCCGGCACGCTTCGGCGAAGGCCATCCCGCGAAGCGCGTCTTCCAGGCGCTGCGCATCGCCGTCAACGACGAGCTCGGATCGCTCGAGGCGGCGCTCCCGGCGGCGCTCCAGATGCTTCGCCCCGGCGGGCGGCTCGCGGTGATCTCGTTCCACTCGCTCGAGGACAGGATCGTCAAGCAGTTCCTGCGCGAGAAGGAGCGCGGCTGCACCTGCCCGCCCGACTTCCCGGTGTGCGTCTGCGGGAACGAGCCGGAGCTGCGGGCGATCGAGCGCCGGCCGATCCGGCCCGGTGAGGCCGAGATCGCCGCAAACGCACGCTCCGCGTCCGCCCGTCTCCGCGCGGCGATCAAGGCCGGAGGCGCCGAGTAGTGGCGGCGGTCGACTGGTTCGGTGCGGGCGTCGCGGTGCCCGCGCCTGCTCGACAGCCCCGGACGCGAACGCGGCCCGCTCCGGCCGCCGCGCCGGCACGCGCCCGCGCGCCTCGTCGCCGAGCGGCCGGACGGCGGCTCACCGGCGGGATCGTGTGGATCTCGGTGTTCGCCGTCCTGCTCACCGGAGTCGTCGCCCTCAACGTCGCGGTATTGCGGCTCAACATGAGCGTGAGCAAGCTCGACCAGCAGGAGCTCCAGCTGCGCGCCGAGAACCAGGCGCTCTCGTCGCAGGTCTCGAGCGCCGCGTCGGCGGGCCGGATCGAGGCGACGGCGCACAAGCTCGGCCTCGTGCCCGCGCCGGGGACCGACACGAGCTATCTCGACCTCGGGCGGAAGTAGGCCGATGGCGCGGGTCGTGAATTCGCGCATCCGGCTGCTGCTCTTCGTCATCGTTCTCGCCTTCGCCGTGCTGCTCGGTCGCGCGGCATGGATCGCGACCGTGCGCGCCGCGTCGCTCTCGAAGCTCGAGCAGCAGCAGACGAAGGCGCCGGTCGTGCTGCCGGCGGGGCGCGGGACGATCTTCGACTCGATGGGCACGCCGCTCGCGATCGGCGAGCAGGCGACGACGGTGTACGCGGACCCGCGCCAGATCACCCACGCCGCGGCGGCGGCGAAGACGGCGGCGAGGATGCTGGGCCTGAAGGCGGGTGCGCTCTATCCGCTGCTCGCCGACCGGACGCACGGCTTCGTCTACGTCGAGCGGAAGGCGCCCGTCGACAAGGCGACGGCGCTCGCGAAGCTCAAGCTGCCGGGTTTCGGCTTCTACGCGGAGGAACGGCGCACGTATCCGCAGGGACCGCTCGCGGCGCCGGTGCTCGGCTATGCCGGCGTCGACAACAAGGGCCTCGCCGGCCTCGAGCTGCAGCTCGACGGCCGCCTGACGGGCGTGCCGGGCCGTGAGACGATCGTGCGCGATCCGTTCGGCCGTCCGATCGACATCGAGAGCGTCGTCCCGGCGCGCGAGGGCAAGGCCGTCTTCCTCGCGCTGAACGAGCGGATCCAGGCGAACGCCGAGCAGGTCCTGCGCGCGACGGTCTCGCAGTGGCACGCCAAGGACGCGACCGCGATCGTGGTCGATCCGAAGACCGGCGGCGTGCTCGCGATGGCCATGGAGCCGGGCTACAACGCGAACGACTTCCCCACCGCGGCGGTCCGGGGACTGCAGCGCAACCACGCGGTCACGGACTTCTACGAGCCGGGCTCGGTCTTCAAGGTGGTGACGATCGCCGGGGCGCTCTCCGAGGGCCTCGTCACGCCGCACACGAAGTTCACGCTGCCGTACTCGATCCATGTCGCGGACCGCATCGTCCATGACGCCGAGGTGCGGGGCACCGAGACGATGACCGTCGCCCAGATCCTGCAGCGCTCGTCGAACGTCGGCGCGGTCACGATCGCGGAGATGATGGGGAAGGACCGGCTCCTGCAGTGGATCCATCGCTTCGGCTTCGGCCAGCTGACGGGCATCGACTTCCCGGGCGAGAGTGCGGGCCTCCTCCCGAGCTACTGGTCCGGCTCGACGATCGGCAACGTGCCGATCGGGCAGGGCATCTCCGTCACGGCAATCCAGCTCGCCTCGGTGTACGCGGCGATCGCGAACGGCGGCATCTGGACCCAGCCGCACCTCGTCGACCACGTGCAGGGCGAGAAGTCGCCGCCGCGGAAGACGCGCCGGATCGTGTCGGCGCGCGTCGACAGCGAGCTCCTGAACATGCTGAAAGGCGTCGTGTCCGACGTCGGCACCGCGGCGGCCGCCGAGATCCCGGGCTACAGCGTGGCGGGCAAGACGGGCACCGCCCAGAAGCCGAGCCCGCGCGGCGGCTATGCGGCCGGGAAATACGTTGCGACCTTCGTCGGCATGGTCCCGGCGAACAACCCGCAGCTCGTCATCCTCGTGACGGTGGACGAGCCGAAGCTCGCGATCTACGGCGGCGTCGTCGCGGCGCCCGCGTTCGCTCAGATCGCGGCGTTCGACCTGCAGTACCTCGAGGTCCCACCGGACCTGCCGCTGCACTGAGCGCGCTCACGCCGTGACCGCCGCCACGGCGGCACGGGGCGGGGCTTTCGGCACGAGCAGCCGGTAGAAGCTGAGCCAGAGCACCGGCGCACCTGCGAGCAGGGCGACGACCGGGCCGCCGAGGCCGTGCAGGTCGCTGCCCACGAGGAGTGCATGGCCGAGCGAGAGCGCGAACGCTCCGAAGCTCGCGTAGTGCAGCCGCCGCCAGCCCTTCTGCCCGATCCACTTCCTGAAGCGGAACGAGAGGGCCAACGCGAGCGCGAGCCAGCCGGCGAGGACGCCGGCCGCGACGGGCACCGCCATCCACGGTGCCGTGAGCGGCACGAGCACGGCGAGGAGGCCGAAGTGCAGGGTCGGATCGAAGAGCAACGCGCCCGCGTGCAGGCCGATCATCGCGAGACCCGTCCACGCGAGTGACCGGTGGAGGCCGAGGAGCGAACGCTGCCGCTTCGGCCCGAGCAGCCGCGTGCTCATCGCGAGGCCGAGCCACACCGAGAGCGTGAGGAGCCCGAACGCGGTGAGCCCTGCGGCGCGTGCGACGAGCCAGGCGATCGGGAGGGTCGTCATCACGCAGCCCGCACGAGGATGCGCTGCCCGGCGAGCGGGGGCCGGCCGAGCGGGACGGGGTCGCCGGCGTGGGGGATGTAGACCGCCGAGATGCGCGGCCACCGGTCGACGTGCGTTGCCGCGTCCGCGAGGCTCGAGATGCCGAGTGCGGTCGCGTGCGCCTCGGCCTCGGCTGCGGTCGGCGCGACGACGGTCACGGCGAGCGGGCCGGGCGCGGCGGGCGTCCCCGTCGCCGGATCGATCAGATGATGTTGCGATCCCCCCGGGCCGAACCGGCGTACGCCACGGCCGGAGGTCGCGACGCCGCATGAGCCGAGGAGCAAGGTGCCGGCGGTCGTCCCGGGCCGCCGGGGGTCGGCGACGGCGATGCGCCATGCGCCGCCGTCGGGGCTTCGGCCGTACAGCGCGAGGTCGCCGCCGAGATCGACGAGGCCGCCCGGCAGCATCGGCCACACAGCGCGCATCGCGTCGAGGGCGCGCATCGCGGCGTATCCCTTCCCGATTCCACCGAGGTCGACGGCCGCGCCTGCCGGGAGCCGGGCGCGGCGCCCCTCCTCGTCGAGCTCGATCGTCGCGCCGGCGCGCCAGCCGGGGGCGAGACGAGGCGGACGCGCGACGAGCTGCTCGAACGAGCGGTCGTACCCGGCGGCGAGCAGCGCGGGAAGCACGGTCG
>DATKQO010000149.1:0-29464 GCA_035532715.1 Gaiellaceae bacterium
GACGAGATCGAGCGCCGAGATATCGACCGGGAGGCCGCTGCCGCGCCGGTTCCCGACGCGATGGAGCTCGAAGTACGTCGCGATGGCGGCAACGCCACCGCTGACGACCGCGGCCTTCGCGGTCGTGCCGCCCATGTCGAACGAGATCACGTCGTCGTCGCCGAGCGACTTGCCGAATGCCGCGGCGCCCACGACACCGGCCGCAGGGCCGGATTCGAGGATGCGCACCGGCCGCTCCGTAGCCTCCAGCACCGACGCGAGGCCGCCACTCGATTGCATCACCCAGACCGGCGCCACAACGCCGAGCGACTCGAGCGTCTCGATCAGACTGCCCATGTAGTCGGAGACCGACCGCGCAATGTACGCGTTGACGACGGCCGTGTTGGCGCGTTCGTACTCGCGCGCCTGGAGCGACACGTCGCTCGACGCCGTGACGACGGCAACCGGCAGACGCTCCGCAAGGACGGTGGCCGCACGCCGCTCGTGCGCCGGGTTCGCGTACGAGTGGAGGAACGCGACGGCCACCGCCTCGACGCCCACCGCCGCGAGGTCGGCAGCGACGGAGTCGAGCTCGCGCTCGTCGAGCGGAACGTACACCGACCCATCCGCGAGCATCCGTTCGGTCACCTCGAACGTAAGCGAGCGCGGAACGAGCGGCTCCGGCTTTTCGAGTTGCACGTCGTACATGCTCCACCGGAGCGCCCGCTGGATCTGGAGCACGTCTCTGAAGCCGCGCGTGCAGACGAGCGCCGTCCGCGGGCCCGACCGCTCGAGCACCGTGTTCGACCCGCGGGTTGTCGCGTGCACGACTTCCGCGACGTCGGACGCGGGGACGCGCGCGCGCTCAAGCAGCGTGCGCACGCCCTCGGCGATCGAGTCGACGAGCTCGGAGCGCGCAAGCACCTTCTCGAACGCGAGACTTCCGTCGTCGGCGGCCAGGACGAGGTCGACGAATGTTCCGCCGACATCGACACCGAGACGGGAGCTCACGTGCCCTTGCGGGTCTGGAGCCGGTCGAGCGCGACTGCCGCGATCAGCACCGAGCCTGTGACGACGCCTTGCCAGAAGGCGGATACGCCCATCAGGCCGAGGCCGTTCTGGAGGACGCTGATCAGCAGAACGCCGACGAGGGTGCCGGCGACGCCGCCGATCCCGCCGAAGAAGCTCGTCCCGCCGAGGAGGACGGCAGCCGCGGCCGTGAGCGTCAGCGACGATCCCGACGACGGCGCGGCGGAGGCGAGCCGGCTGGCGTCGACGACGCCGGCAAGAGCCGCGCCGAGGCCGGCGATCGCGTAGACGAGGATCAGTACGAGCGTGACGTCGATCCCCGCCAGGCGCGCGGCCTCCGGGTTGCCGCCGACGGCGTAGACGGCACGGCCGAAGGCAGTGTGGTTCAGAACGAGCGCCGCGATCACGAGGGCGGCCAGCGAGATCCAGATCGGCGCCGGCACGCCGAGGACGCTGCCGTTTCCGATGCTGTAGAAGAAGCCGGTGTTCCCGATCGTCTCGGTCTCGCCGTTCGTGATCACGTCGACGGCGCCGGAGACGAGCGACATCATCCCGAGCGTCACGACGAAGAAGCTCAGCTTGAACTTGCCGATCAGCACGCCGTTGACGCCGCCGCCGACGAGGGCCCCGAGGCTGAGCGCGACGAAGACGGCGATTCCGGACGGGAGCCCGGCCTGGAAGACCTCGTAGACGGCGAGGCCGGCGGCGGCCGCCATCGCGCCGACGGACAGGTCGAACCCGGCGCTGAGGACGACGAACGTCAGCCCGATCGAGATCAGCATCAGATCCGCGTTGCCGCTCAGGATGTTGTAGATGTTCGCCCTCGTCAGGAAGAAGGGCTGCGTCGCCGTGAGGTACGCCCCGAGGATGACGAGCGCCGAGAGCGCGCCCGCATAGACGCGGACACGCGCGTAGATCCAGCCGCCGCCGCGGCGGAGGCCCCGCGACCACCCCGCAGCCGGCGGCGAGCCGGACGCGTCCGGCAGCATGTCGTCGCGCTGCACCTCGTCGGCTCCGCTCATCGCGCCCGGGGCATCAAGCCGCTGCTCCGGTGGCAAACGCGACGACTTCCCGCTCACTCGTCTCCTTGGCGTCCAACTCGGCGACGATGCGACCCCGGAACATGACGAGGATCCGGTCGCAGATGCCGAGAAGCTCGGGATTCTCGGACGAGCTGACCACCATGCCCACGCCCGACTCCGCGAGTTCGCTGATGATGCGGTAGATCTCGGCCTTCGCGCCCACGTCGACGCCGCGGGTCGGCTCGTCGAGGAGCAGCACCTTCATGTCGAGGCCGAGCCACTTCGCGAGCACCACCTTCTGCTGATTGCCGCCCGACAGACGCTGGACAGGTACGTCCGCGTGCGGTGCTTGGATGTGGAGCCTCTGCATCAGCCGCCTCGTCACCCGCCGGTCGGCGGCGTGGTGGAGCGGCCGCAGCGACAGGCGGCGGTTCCGCACCATGCAGACGTTCTCGTGGACGCTGAGCGGCATGACGAGGCCCTCCACCTTCCGGTCTCCGGTGACCATGCCGACGCCGACTCGGACGGAGGACGCGGGACCGCGCGGCCGGTAGTCGCGGCCGGAGACCCGGATCCTTCCCTGCGGCGGGTGATCGGCTCCATAGATCGAACGCAGGAGGTCGACGCGGCCGCACCCGACGAGCCCGGCCAGACCCACCACCTCTCCTGCACGGACGCGAAACGCGGCGTCCTCGAAAGAGCCGGGGAGCGTCAGCGCTTCCACCTCGAGCAGCGGCTCGCCGGGCTCGACCTCGCGCTTGTGGAAGTACTCGTTCAGCGACCGGCCGATCATCAGCTCGGTGATCGTGTCGTGGTCGGCCTCGTCCGCCGGGAGGATCCCGGCGACGAGCCCGTCGCGCATGACAGTGACCCGATCCGAGACCTCATGTACGTCCTGGAGCCGTTGCGAGATGAACACCATCCCGACGCCGCGCTCCTTGAGCTGTCGGATGATCCCGAACAGTGTCGAGGCATGCTCGGCCGTCAGTGAGCTCGTCGGCTCGTCGAAGATGAGGATGCGCGCGTCGACGGCGAGCGCGCGGGCGATCGCAACCACCTGCCGCTCGCTCGGCCGCAATCGCCGCGCCGGCGCATCCGGGTCGATCTCCGCGTTCAGCATCGTCAGAACGTCGACGGCGCGCCGCTTCGCGCGGCCCCAGTCGACGCGCAGGCCGTGGGTGGGAAGGCGTCCGAGCAGGATGTTCTCGACGATGCTGAGGCTGTCGACGAGAGGCACCTCCTGCGGCACGGCCGCGATGCCCGCATCGAGCGCCGCTTGCGGGCTCGCAAACGTCCGCTCCACGCCGTCGAGGACGAGCCTGCCACTCGTCGGCGACAGCTCGCCGTACGCCACTTTCATCAGCGTCGACTTCCCCGACCCGTTCTGACCGAGGAGCGCGTGCACCTCCCCCGGACGGACGCCGAAGTCGACGCCGCGCAGGGCGGGGGTGCTGCCGAAGCGCTTGTGAATACCGCTCAGCTCCAGCAGTGCCCCACGCCCGTGCGCGGTGGCGTCAGGCTCGCTCATCTACCTCCGCCCGGCGTCCGCGGCGGCCTCTCAGTGCCCCGACATGATCGAGGAGGGGCAACCGCCGCCCTTCTGGCAGGAAAGGGTGCCGCTCGCGATCCGCTGGAGCGCCTTGTTCCAGTCGAGTCGCGTGCCGATGTTGCTCTTCGTGTACATGACCACGGGCGTCGCGACCCAGTTCGGGACCTTCTTTCCCGTCAGTAGGTCGTTCATCATCGTCGCTGCGACGAGAGCTTCACGCCACGGGACGATGTCCACCATGGCAGACATCTGGCCGCTCCGGATCGCCGTGACGCCTTGCGGATCGCCGTTCTGACCGACGATCACCGGATGCTGGACGCCGGCGTTCCTGAGCGCGATCGCGGCGCCGATGGCGCTGTCGTCGTTGTAGGCCATGACGGCGTTGATCTTGCCCTGGTACCTCGTTGCCGCCTCCGACGCCACCTTCTCGCCGCCCGCGATGTCGTCGGTCGGATTCGACGCCGTCTCGAGCCACTTCAGCTTCGGCGCCAACTGCTTGAGGTAGGACTGATACTGCTTGACCATGAAGTGGAGCGACGGTACAGGAACGGAGATTCCGATCCCGAGGACGTTGCCGGAGCCGCGGAACTGCTTGCTCACATACTGCGCAAGCATCTTCGCGCCCTGGTAGTCCTCCCCCTGATCGAAGTTGGCGTCATACGGCGCGATGCTCGCGCCGGCCTTCGGCTTCTGGACGACCGCGTTGAAGCCGAGGATCTTGATCCCCGCCTTCCGCGCGCGGTTCAGCGCCGGAGTCAGCGTGTTGGGCGCCAGCGGGAAGACGACGATGCCGTCGACGTGCTGGGCGACCATCTGGTTGATGTCGGAGACCTGCTTCTGGACGTTCAGCTGTGCGTCGACGGGGACGACCTTGATGTTGAGGTGCTTGCCGGCGGCGACGAGCGACTTCTGGAACGTCTGCAGGATCGGCTGGGCGCCGGTCGGGTTCGAGAACCCGACGACGAACTGCTTGGCAGCGGCGCCATCGCTCTTGCCGGCCGCCTTGCCTGAGGCGACGAACGCGGCGGCGAGCGCCGACGCGCACAAGGCGACGATGATGACGAGCTGGTACGACCAACGCTTCATTTTCGACTCTGTCCTTCCTCTCGAGGGATTCGATCTACAGGACGTCGAAACTAGGGTGCGACGCTAACGGTGATTTGATCCTTTATCAAGTATCACGTGAAAGCAAGTATCACGTGCAAGCAGGCGGCTCCCCCCGCGCGAAGGCGGCGACGACGTCGCAGAACCGTTCCGTCTCCTCGATGTGCGGCGCGTGCGCGCTCTCGTCGAAGATCGCCCTCGAGCCGTCGGGGACGTTGGCGACGATGTAGTCGGCGAGGTCGACCGGGTAGTACGGGTCGAGCCGGCCGTAGATCGCGAGCACCGGCAGCTCGAGCCGGCGCAGGAGCGGGCGATGGTCGAGCTTCGCCTGCTCCTCGACCACCCTGATCGCGACGTCGAGCGGCGTCTGGAGCCCGATCCGGTACATGAAGTCGAGGTCGTCCCCGGTTCCGTGCGGCCCGAGCGTGTCGGCCACGAACTCTCGCTCGGACCGAGGCCAGCCCGCGGCGAGATCGTCGAGGTAGCGCCGCAGGGTCTCCTCCCCCATCGTCCACTCGAAGCCCGGCGCACGCGTGAGCTTCACCGGACCGTTGACGAGCACTTGCCGCGCGACGCGCGCGCCGTCTCGGCGGAGGTACTCGAGCGAGATCGAGCACCCCATCGACCAGCCGACGAGCGTGACGTCGTCCAGGTCGAGCTCGCGAAGCACGAAGCCGAGGTCTCCGGAGAGCTCGGCGAAGTCGTAGGCGCAGCGCGGCTTGTCGGACTCGCCCATGCCACGGTTGTCGAACGCGACGACGCGGAACTCCTGCGCGAGCCGGTAGACCGCCTTGTCCCAGAGCCGGTGCGAGCCTTTCCACCCATGGACGAGCACGATCGTGCGGTCGCCGCCCCCGCGGTCGGCGACGCGCAGCCGCACGCCGTCCGGCGTCGTGAGGTAGCTCAAGGCTAGAGCCTCTCGAGGAACCGTTCGACCGCGGCGGCGAACTCCTTCGGCAACTGATCGGGCAGTGGGACCATCCCGCCCTCGATCTCCGCCACCTCGGCGTTCGGCAACCTCGCACGCAGGCCGGCGAGTGCCGGGTAGGCGTACGGGTCGGCGGTCGCGCCCAGCAGGAGGATCGGGCATGCGATCCGCCCCACTCCGCCCTGGATGTCGTAGCGCGCGACGACGCGGTGACCTTCCGCGGCTCGCGGTCCCGCCTTCAGCGCGTCGACGACGAACCGCTCGAGCAGATCGGTGTTCCCGGGGGGATAGAACGCGGCGCGGATCCGCCAGAGCTCGAGCAGGTGGGACCCGTCCGGGCGCCGCTCGACGTCGTCGACGACGGCCCGACCAGCCGCCTCGGCGGCACGCGCCTCCGGCTCGTCGAACGGCGAGGACGAGAGGACGACCGACCGGACCCGTTCGGGCGCGCGCCCCGCGACCTCCACCGCGATGACCGCGCCGGTGTGGTGGCCGACGAGGTCGGCTCGTTGGATCGCCAAGGCGTCGAGCAGCGCGACGACGACCTCCGACCACGCCTCGATCGAGTCGTCCGTCGGGCGGAGCGGCACCGAGTCGCCGAAGCCGATCGTATCCATCGCGATCGCGCGCCTCGTGCGCCCGAGTAGGGGCAGGACGTCGCGGTACTCGTCCCACGAGCGCGGTGTCTGATGCAGCAGCAGGACCGGGTCGCCTTCCCCCGCGGCGGCGTAGTGGATCGTTCCCTGCGGGACGTCCACGAAGTGGCGGGTCACGTGCGGCGGCACGGCGCGAACCTACCACGCACTTGCGCGAGCATGGCTGCGGCCGGTCTACTGCGGGCGTGCACGACGAGCAGATCGACTCGATGATCCGCCGTGTCAGCAACTGGGGACGCTGGGGCGTCGACGACGAGATCGGCACGGTCAACCTGATCACGCCGGACGTGCGCCGGCGTGCCGCCGAGGCCGTCCGGCGCGGCGAGGTGATTTCGCTCGCTATCCCGTTCGACCGGCACGGCCCTCAGCCGGCCGGAGACCGGCGCCCGAACGCGCAGCACACGATGCTCGTGAGCGGCGCCGACCTGAAGGCGGGGGTGCACCCCTTCTCGATCGGCGGCTGGGGGCACGCCGACGACGTGGTGACGCTCGCCACGCACGGCGCGACGCACTGGGACTCGCTCGCGCACCAGTTCTACGACTTCAGGATGTACAACGACCGCGACTGCGCGCTCGTCGCCTCCGACGGCGCCGCCTGCTGCGCCGTCACCGCATTCGCGTCGCGCGTCGTGACGAGAGGGTTGCTGCTCGACGTCCCGCGAACGCTCGGCGTCGAGTGGCTGCCGATCGACCACCGCATCACCGTGTCCGAGCTCGAGCGGACACTCGAGATCGAGCACGTGGAGCCCCGCTCTGGCGACGTCCTGCTGATCCGGACCGGGAACATGCTGCGTGCACGCCGCAACGGCGGCTGGGACGAGTACACCTACACGAACGAGCCCGGCATCGCCCTCGACGTGCTGCCGTGGCTGCACGAGCACGAGATCGCGGGCGTCGCAGCCGACACGTGGGCCTTCGAGGCGATCCCGAGCGGGGCGTCGATCTGGCTTCCGGTTCATGCCGTCGGGATCGTGCACATGGGGCTCCTGATCGGAGAGATCTTCCACCTGGATGAGCTTGCCGCCCACTGCGCCGCCGACGGCGTCTACGAGTTCCTGCTCTCGGCTCTGCCGCTGCCGATCAGCGGCGCCGTCGGCGGCCCCGTGCATCCCGTCGCCGTCAAGTAAGCGGCAACGCGAGGACAGAAAAGCCGCGCGCCGCCGTGAGCGTACGATGCGGCTACCGAGTTCCTGCAGCAGCTGTAGACATCCGCGTGTCGTTTCCGGTGAGACCGAGCTTCCCCGCCCCGCACAGCCTTGCCGAGCCGCTCCCGATCGGGGAGCGAACGGTCCAGGGCGCGCTCGCACGGGGTGCGGCCCGTTGGGGTGCGAGGCCGTTGCTCCGGTACGCCGGCGGCGAGCGTTCCTACTCGGAGATGCAGGACGCGGTGGCCCGCATGGCGGGAACGCTGCAGGCCGCCGGAGTCGGCCCGGGCGACCGCGTTCTCGTGGTCGCGGGCAATCGTGTCGAGCTCCTCGACGTCTTTCTCGCGTGCGGCTGGCTCGGTGCCGTGTTCGTGCCGATCAACACCGCGAGTAGGGGGCCGCAGCTCCGGCACATGCTCGGGAATGCCGATCCGCTTCTCCTGATCGCCGAGCCGGCGCAGTTCGAGCACCTGCGCGCCGTCGATCCCGACCTCGAGGCGCTCCAGCACGTCTGGTGTTTCGACGAGCAGGTGGACGGCGAGCTCTACGGCCGCCCGATCGAGCCGATGCCCGCTCCGGGAGAACCCGTCGAGCCGTATCCGGCGCGGCCCGGTGACACGCTCGCGATCCTCTACACCTCCGGCACGACCGGCCCCTCGAAGGGCGTCGAGTGTCCGCACTGCCAGTTCTACTGGTGGGGCATCCTCACCGGGCGCTACCTCGGGATCTCGGACGAGGACACGCTCTACGTGGTGCTGCCGATGTTCCATACGAACGCGCTGAACGCCTTCTGGCAGGGGATGCTCGCGGGCGCGACCTACTCGTTCGGCAGGCGCTTCTCGGCGTCTCGGTTCTGGCAGGAGATCCGTGACGCGGACGCGACGGTGACCTTCCTGCTCGGCTCGATGGTGCACATCCTGCTCAAGGGCGAGCCCGGCCCCGACGATCGCAACAACCGCGTGCGGGCTGCGCTCGTGCCCGGGACGAGCGCCGACGCGCTCGACGCGTTCACCGAGCGCTTCGGCGTCGCGAGGCCGGTCGACGGTTACGGCTCGACCGAGACGAACTTCGTCTTCTCGAACCGCGAGGGGCCGTTCGTACCCGCCTGCATGGGCCGAGCGGTTCCGGAGTTCGAGTGCAAGGTCGTGGACGAGCAGGAAGAGGAGCTGCCGCGCGGCGTTCCCGGCGAGCTCTTGATCAGGCCGAAGGAGCCGTTCAGCATGGCCACCGGCTACTTCCGGATGGCCGACAGGACGGTCGAGGCGTGGCGGAACCTCTGGTTCCACACCGGCGACCGGGTCGTCTGCGACGAGGACGGTGTCTTCCGCTTCCTCGACCGGCTCAAGGACTCGATCCGCCGCCGAGGCGAGAACATCTCGTCGGTCGAGGTCGAGGAGGTGCTCGGGGCGCACCCGGACGTGGCGACTGCGGCCGTCGTGCCGGTCCCGTCCGAGCTCGGCGAGGACGAGGTGATGGCGTTCGTGACGCTCCGCCCCGGCGCCGAGCCCGATCCGGTCGCGCTCGTCCGCCACTGCGAAGACCGGCTCGCCTACTTCGCGATCCCGCGTTTCGTCGAGTTCGTACCGGAGCTGCCCACGACCGAGAGCGGCAAGATCCGCAAGATCGTGCTGCGCGAGCGCGGCGTCGGTCCCGCGACCTGGGACCGCGAGAAGGCAGGCGTGGAGCTGAAGCGCTGACCGAGACGGTCGACGAGCGGCTGCTCGACCCGCTGGCGGGCGCACTCGTCGACGGCGGCAGCGTCGTCGTCTCGGCGTCGGAGCTCGACCGGCACGGAACCGACTTCAGCATCCACCCCCCGCACCGGCCGGACGTCGTCGTGATGGCGGCGAGTACGCGCGAGGTCGCGCACGTCGTCGCGCTGGCGGCCGAGCTCGATGTCCCGGTCGTTCCGTTCGGCGCCGGAACGAGCCTCGAGGGGCACGTGATCCCGACTTCCGGAGGGATCAGCCTCGACCTCTCCCGCCTCGATCGAATCCTGGCACTCCGGCCCGCCGACCTCATCGCGACCGTCCAGGCGGGCGTAACGCGGCGGCAGCTGGACGCTGCCGCCCGGGAGCACGGGCTCCAGTTCCCGGTCGATCCGGGCGCGGACGCGACACTCGGCGGCATGGCCGCGACGAATGCGAGCGGCACGACGACTGTCCGCTACGGCGGGATGCGCCGCAACGTGCTCGCCCTCGAGGTCGTGCTCGCGGACGGGCGCGTGGTCCGCACCGGCACGTTGGCGCCCACGTCGTCCGCCGGCTACGACCTCACCTCGCTGCTCGTCGGCTCGGAGGGAACGTTGGGCGTCATCACCGCGTTGACGGTTCGCCTTCACCCGGTCGACGAGGCGGGTGCGGCCGTGCGTGCCACCTTCGCGGATGTCGGCGCGGCCTGCTCTGCAGCGATCGCCCTTGCCGCCGGCGGCGTGCAGGTGACCCGGGCCGAGCTGCTCGACCCGTGGAACATCGCCGCCGTGAACCGTTACGCGGGCACGAGCCTTGTCGAGGCGGCGACGCTACTCGTCGAGGTGACCGGGTCGGAGGCGGTGGTCGAGTCGAATCTCGAGACCGTCGCCGAGATCGCGCGCGAGCACGGTGTCCTCGATACCACGATCGAGCGCGACGCGGCGGCACGCCGGCGGCTCTGGCGGCTCCGGCACGACGCCGCCTACGCGGTGATGGCGACGGCGCCGGGGAAGAAGGCGCGAAGCACCGACATCTGCGTGCCCGTGTCCGAGCTGCCGGGGGCGATCGCGGGCGCACGCGCGGCGGTCGACGCGCTCGGGCTGGAAGCGGGGATCAGCGCGCACGTCGCCGACGGCAACTTCCACGTTGCGTTCATGGTCGACCCGGGCGACGCGGCGGAGCTCGAGCGCGTGCGACGTCTCGACGAGGTACTCGTCGAGGACGCGCTCACCCGCGGGGGGACGTGCAGCGGCGAGCACGGGATCGGCATCGGCAAACGCGCGCACCTCGCCCGCGAGCATCCCGACCTCGTTCCGCTCTACCGCGGCCTCAAAGACCTGTTCGACCCGCAGGGGATCCTCAACCCTGGCAAGGTCGTGCCGTGATCCCGCTGCGACAGCGACTCCTCGGCGGCGGACAGGCGGTCGGCATCTTCGTGCAGGCGCCGCACCCCGTGGTCGCCGAGGTGCTCGGCGGGCTCGGCCCCGACCTCGTCTGCCTGGACCAGGAGCACGCGCCGATGGGGCCGGAGGCGATCCACGCGCTCGTCGGCGGTGCGATGCTCGCCGGACTGCCGGCAATCGTCCGCGTCGCGGCCGGCACCGCGCACCACGTTGCGGCCGCACTCGACGCCGGAGCGGTCGGCGTGCTCGTGCCGCGAGTGGAGTCGGGTACCGAGGCGGCCGACGTCGTGCGATTCGCACGCTATCCGCCGGTGGGCGCGCGAGGCGTGGGGCCTGCCCGCGCGACGGGCTACGGCCGCAGGATCGGCGACGCAGTCGCGCGGGCCGGTGACGAGACGCTCGTCGGCGTGCAGGTCGAGACACGGCGAGGCGTCGAAAGGCTCGATGAGATTCTCGCCGTCGAGGGCGTCGACCTCGTGTTCGTCGGGCCCGGCGACCTCGCCGCGTCGCTGGGGCTCGACGGCGGGCTTGCCGACGCCCGGCTGCGGCCCGTGGTGGAGGAGATCCTCGACCGCATCGCCGCCGCCGGCAGGGCCTCTGGGATCTTCGCGGCCGAACCCGCGGCGGGCGCGGAGTGGCTCGCCCGCGGCGCCGGACTCGTGCTCCTCGGCAGCGACCTCGGCTTCCTCGCGACCGGTGTGGAGCAGGCCTGGCAGCTGCTGAACGAGCTGCGCGCGTCGGCGTAGGCTCGCGCCGTCACGGGCGACGAGCGCGTTGAGGCTCTCGGCAGCGTCGAGCCGCGCCACGCTCAGCGCCGGAGCACGTAGCCGGCCCGCTCGCGATCCCAGGCGGATCCGGTGACGCCGCGCTCGCGCAGCTTGTACTTCTCGACCTTCCCGCTCGAGGTGAGCGGGAACGCGTCGAGGAACTCGACATAGCGGGGAATCGCGAAGTACGCGAGCCGCGGCTCGCAAAAGGCGATCAGATCCTCCGGCGTCGGTGCTGCTCCGTCGCGCAGCACCACGAAGGCGAGGACCTCGTCGCCGCCCACCTCCGCCGGCACCGGCACGACGGCGGCCGCTGCGACGTCCTCGTGCGCCGTCAGAACGGCCTCGACCTCGTACGACGAGATGTTCTCGCCGCGGCGGCGAATCGAGTCCTTGAGCCTGTCGACGAACCAGAACCATCCGCTTTCGTCGCGGACGACGCGGTCGCCGGTATGGAACCAGAGGTTTCGCCAGGTCTCGACCGTCGTGTCTGGGAGTTGGTTGTACTCGAGCGCGAAGGCATACGGCTCGTCGCTGCGGACGACGAGCTCTCCCGGCCTCCCCGGCGGCACCTCGTCGTCGTTCTCGTCGACCACCCGCGCGTCGAAGCCGGGCGTGATCGCGCCCATGGAGCCGGGCGGGGCACCCTCGCGGGCGGTCGAGATGACGACGTTGGTCTCCGTCGACCCCCAGCCGTCGACGAGCCTGATGCCGAATCGTTGCCGGAACGGCTCGTACAGCGCAGCCGGGGTCGCCGGGGCGAGGGCGATCCGCACACGATGCGCCTGCTCGAGCGGATCGGGATCCCGCTTCGTGAGGATGTGCACCATCGGCCCGAGCAGATAAGTCACGGTTGCCTCCGCCTCGACGAGCCGCCGCCAGAACTGCGACGCGGAGAAGCGCGGCCCGAGCGCAAACGTCGCGCCGAAGACGAGTGCCTGGACGAACGTGTTCAAGGCGTTCGTGTGAAAGAGCGGCAGGTTCGTGTACAGCACGTCCTCCTCGACGACGCCGAGGGCCTCGCCGGTCTTCGAGCCCCACCAGTACCACTGAGCCTGCGGGCAGACGACCCCTTTCGAGGGACCGGTCGTGCCCGACGTGTAGAGGATCATCGACGGGTCGCTCGGCCCTACGGCCGCCCGCTCTGCGGGCTCCGCCGGCGCCGGAAACGTCTCATCGAACACCCACCGGGGCACGGAAGGCGTTGCCACGTGCTGGAGATGCTGCACGAGCTCCGGTTCGACGACGAGCAGCTTCGCGCGCGCGTCGCCGAGCACGTGGGCGAGCTGCGGGCCTCGGAACGCCGTGTTGATGGGGACAAGGACGGCGCCGATCCATGCGCATCCGAGCCAGAGCTCGATCACCTCGAGCCGGTTCTCGCTCATGACGGCGACGCGGTCGCCGGCTCCGACACCCGCCGCCGCGAGAGCGCCGCCCCGCGTGGCCGCTCGCTCGAGCGCCTCCGCGTACGTGAGCCTCGACGTCTCGGTGAGCACGAGCACTCGGTCCGGGTGTCCCGCTCGCCCCCGCTCGAGCAGCGCCGGGAGCGTCCGCTGTTGCGGCGGGAGTCTCTCCGGAATCCGCACGGGCGTATCGTATGCAGGCGTGACCACCTGCATCGTCGCAGCGGCTGCCGACTCGCGTACACCCGGGCCGATCGTGCGGCGGCGCCGGTCCGACCGAGCGCGAACGCGTCGTCCCGCGAGCAGCCGGTGAGTGGAGCCATCGTTCACGCCGTCGCTGTCGAGGCCGGCGTCTCGGCCGACCGAGCGTTCGAGTACCTCGCCGACGGGTTGAGACAGAGCGACTGGGCTCTGGGAAGCTGGAATCGTGAGCAGATCGAAGCGGATCTGTTCCGCGGCACGTCGCTCTTCACCGGGGAGGCGACCTACGTCAGGATCATCGCGACACCGGCGGTCTTGCTCGTGGACTACGACGTCGGCCCGACACCCGAGACGATGATGCGCGTCAACTCCGCGCGCGCCGTGCCCGGCCCGGCCCTGGGGCGCGTCCAGGGGACGTCGGTCGTGACACTCATGAAGTGGCGTCTACGCAGCCAAGACGACGACCAGTGGCACCTGGCGCGGGCCACGTTCGAGACCGAGATCCACATGATCAAGGGACGACTCGAGCGCGGTTTCTGACGGGAAATGTCGTCGGGTTCAGGCGGGCGATCCGAGTTCGGCAAGCCGTTCCCTATATCGCTCGATGTTCGCGAGCTTGATCCCCTCGTATCCCCGGACCAGATCGACAGCAGTCGCGACGGCGACGGCATGCTCGTACGTCTCGCTGTCGAGCGTCGAAGCGAGACTCGTGACCGACGTCGTGTACTCCCGCGCGAGCGCGCGCTCGACGCGCCGCATGCGCGCGTAACCGAACGGATCGAAAGGCGTGCCGCGAAGAAACCGCATTCGCGCCATGAGGGCGAGGATCGGTCTCCACGCCGGCCCGAGCGAGATCTTCTTCCGGAGCCCCAGCGCGCGGAGGAGCGGCGGGTGGAGCTGGTATCGGAACCGTCGTGCACCGGGGAACTCGTCGCGGAGCGACGCCGCGAACGCCGGCGCGGTGAGCAACCGCGCCACCTCGTACTCGTCCTTGTAGGCGAGCACCTTGTCCAGGCCGACAGCGACCGCGAGGCTGAAGTCCGTCCGTTCGGTGACGCGCCGCTCCGCCTGCCAGACCTCTTCCACCACGGTCAGATAGCTGCGCGCGAGGCGCGCTCCCCCGTACTCCACCAGGTGGTGCGCCCGGACGGCTGCCGCGTCGCGTGTCGGTCCGGCGAGCGGACTCCCAGGCAGCGGATGCACCGGCCTCGGAGCGTTCGTCGTCCTCGCCGTCGCAGCGGCGAACGCGGCCGGGTCGGCGACCGCGACGCGACCCCACCGGAACGCGGCGAGGTTGGCACCGACGCCGACGCCGTTCAGCTCGATCGACGCTTCGATCGCAGCCGCCGAGATCGGAAGGGCTCCGGCCTGGAACGCAGCGCCGACGAGGAGGAAGTGACACGGCGTCGTGTGCCCGAAGAGAGCGTCTGAGGCGGCCAGCGTGTCGAGGTCGTACAGCTCGCGAACGGACGGCCGGATCCGCTGCAGGAGCTGCGCGCGCGGCGGGAAGGAGACGGCCGCGGACCCCTCGACCATCGCACCGGTCGGCACCTCGCTCGTGGAGACGAACGCGGCCGTCCTGCGAGGGTCTGCGTGGGCAAGCGTGCGCGACTCGCTCGCGGTCAAGATGTCGAGCGCCAGGTAGCAATCGGCCTGCCCGACGCCGACCCTGTTCGCCGGCTCGATCTCGGCCCGGGCGATACGCAGGTGCGAGACGACGGGCCCCGCCTTCTGCGACATTCCCGTCTGGTCGAGCGTGCGGACGTGCAGTCCGTCGAGGAGCGCCGCCGTGGCGAGCACCTGGTTCACGGTGACGACACCCGTGCCTCCGATGCCGACGAGGAAGACATTGTGCGTCGAGGCCGACAACGCGATCGGCGGATCGGGCACAGCCGGAGCGTCGGAGACACGGGTCGCTTCGGTCGCCGGCCGCCTCGGATCGATCTCCACCTTCACAAAGGACGGGCAGTCGCCCTCGAGACACGAGTAGTCGGTGTTGCACGAGGTCTGCTCGATACGCGTCTTGCGTCCGAACTCGGTATCGACGGGCTGCACCGACAGGCAATTGCTCTTGCGCCCGCAGTCGCCGCACCCTTCACAGACGTCTTCGTTGATCACGACGCGCGTCGTTCGCGCCGGAAGCTTCCCGCGCTTGCGAAGACGCCGCGCCTCGGCCGCACACCGCTGGTCGTAGATGAGGGCGGTGACGCCCGGCAGGTCCCGCAACAGGAGCTGCGCCTCCTCCAGCCGGGTGCGATCCCAGACCTCGGCGTTGCTCGCCATGGACGCGCCGATACCCCGGTACCGCTCGGGCTCGTCGGCGCACACGATCGTGCGCCGGATGCCCTCGGCTTCGAGCTTCCTCGTCAGGGCCGGGACGGAGAGCGCACCGACGGCGTCCTGCCCGCCGGTCATGGCGACTGCGGAGTTGTACAGGAGCTTGAACGTCACGTTCACCCCGGCTGCCACGCATGCCTGCACGGCGAGCTGGCCGGAGTGGAAGAAGGTTCCGTCACCGATGTTCTGGAAGAGATGCCCACCGTCGTGGCTGAAGGCCTGCCCGATCCACTGCGCGCCTTCGCCGCCCATGTGCGTGAGCCCCGTGACCGCGCTGGCCGGACGGTCCATCAAGCCGACCAGGCCATGGCAGCCGATCCCGCCTCCGGCGAGCGAGCCTTCGGGAACGACGGTCGAGCGATTGTGCGGGCAGCCGCTGCAGAAGTAGGCGGTCCGGATCACCGGCAGTACGGGCAGGGAGATCGCCGACTGAACCGGTGCTTCACGGACCTCGACGCGCGGCGCAAGCACCCGGCGGAGCGCCTCGGCGATCCGCGCCGCGGTGAGCTCGCCGTCGGCCGGGACGAGCAGCTTTCCCTCGCCGTCTCGCTTGCCGAGGACGGCCGGTGCACGGGCGGAGCCGTAGAGGACGTTCCGCACCTGCGGCTCGACAAAGCCCTGCTTCTCCTCGATCACGAGCACGGTCTCGAGCCCCCGCGCAAACTCGCGGATGCTCTCCGGCTCGAGGGGATGCAGCATCCCGATCCGCATGACCCGCAGCCCGCGACGGGCGGCGGTGGCGCTGTCGATCCCGAGGTCGAGCAGCGCCTGGATCGTGTCGTCGTACGTCTTGCCGGGTGCGACGATCCCGAGCCAGGAGTCTGCGGTGTCGATCTCGACCTTGTTGAGGGCGTTCGCGCGCGCGAACGCGTTCACCATCTGCCACCGCGGCCCCACGAGCTCCCGCTCGGCGGCGACGGCCGCCGGCGGACCGGGCATCGTCTCCTGGCGGTACGTCCAGACGGCGCCGTTCCATTCGATCTCCGGAACGGTGATCGCGAGCTTGCCGAAGTCCTTGCCGACGCTCCACGCGCCGTCCGCGACGTCGGTGACGATCTTCAACGCGATCCAGCAGCCCGATGCGCGCGAGAGCGCAACCCCGAGCAATCCGAACTCGACGATCTCTTCGCTGTTGCGCGGCGCGAGCACGGGCAGGCCGTAGGCCGCCAGAGCCGACTCGCTCGCGGACGGCACCGTCGACGACTTGGGGGCGGGATCGTCGCCTGCGAGGACGAGCACGCCGCCGCCGGGGTGCGCGCCGTGGAGGTTGCCCGTGCGGAACGCGTCGCCGGCCCGGTCGATGCCCGGCGACTTCCCGTACCAGACACCGACGGTGCCGCTGTACGGCGAGCTGCGGCCGGGGAGCGGGAGTTGCGACCCCCAGATAGCGGTCGCGGCCAGTTCCTCGTTCACCGCCGGCGCGAGTGCGAAGTCCGGCCGATCCCGGAGCTCCGGGATCGACGACAGGACGAGATCGAGACCGCCGAGCGGGCTGCCGGGGTACCCGGAGACGAACCTCGCGGTGTGCAGGCCGCGCGCGAGGTCGCGTTCGTGCTGCTCGACGAGGAACCGCGCTATCGCCGGAACGCCGCCGAGCAGAACCGGCGCGCTCGTCGGCTTGAAGCGGTCCGCGAGAGCGTACTTCGAGACGGCGACATCGACCGCGGTCATGGACTCAGTATGACCTCGCATCGCGGTCCGTCGTCCCCACGGGCGGGTCGACCGGGATCAGCCACGAGGCGCCGAGCTCGTGGACGTCGCGGCAACCCATCAGCACCATCGTCCGCTGAAGCTCGCTCCGGAGGATCTCGAGCACGTCCGTCACGCCGCCCGTTCCCCCGACCGCGAGGCCGTAGAGGTACGGGCGCCCGACGAGCACGGCGTCGGCACCGAGGCTCAGCGCCTTGACGATGTCCGAGCCGCGGCGGACGCCGCCGTCCAGCAGCACCTGCCCGCGGCCCGCGACGGCGTCGACGATCGCCGGGAGCGCGTCGAGCGTGCCCGCCGCTCCATCGAGCTGGCGGCCGCCGTGATTCGACACGACGAGCCCGTCGAGCCCCATCGCCATGGCGAGCTCGGCATCTTCGGGATCCATGATCCCCTTGACGAAGACCGGGCCCGGCCACTGCGCGCGCACCCAGTCCAGGTCCGCCCAGCTCATGTCCGGGTAGATGTACTCGGCCTGCGTCTGCACGGAGCGCACGGCGGCGTCGATCCCTCCCTCGTCGACGATGTTGCGCAGGGAGAACCGCCTGTGCCGGAGGAAGCCGTACGCCCAGCGTGGCCGGATTGCGCCGTCGAGGATCCGGCGCGGCGTGAGGAGCGGCGGGATGCCGACGCCGCGGCGCAATTCGCGCTCGCGCAGACCGTACGTCGGGACGTCGACCGTCACGAAGAGTGCGTGGTACCCGCCGGCCTCGGCGCGGCTCAGCATCTCCCGCATGTGGCTCCTGTTGTTGCCCCACGGGTAGAGCTGGAACCAGTGCGACTCCGCGGTTCCGTCCGCAATCTCCTTCAGCGTGTAGGTCGCGGCGTTGCTCACCACCGCGCGCGTCCCGAATCTCTCCGCCGCCAGCGCAGCGCCGAGCTCGCCGTGCCAGTGCATGAGACCGGTCAAGCCGGTGGGCGCGAGGAGCACCGGCAGCGAGCAACGGACACCTGCGATCTCGACGTGCACGTCGGGCTCGCCGACGCCCGTGAGCACGCGTTGCCGGAGACCCCAGCGCTGGAACGCCTCGAGGTTGCGGTGCAGCGTCACCTGGTCCTCGGCGCCGCCGTCGACGTACGCCCAGACCATGTCGGGGACGGCCCGGCGCGCCGCGCGTCGATAGTCCTCGACCGTGAGCAGTGCTCGGTCGGCCCGGAGGCGATAGCGGAAGGAACCCATGCCCATGCTCGAGCGGCCGCGACCCGCGCGTCACTCTCGATGGTCGAAGACCCGACGCGTCTTCCGCTCGGTGCGAGGCAGGCTGCCGAACGCCACCAGCTCGACCTCCGGCCGCACCGACAGACCCTCGCGCAACTGATGGACGAGGGCGTCCCGCAAGCCGGGTCTGTCGTCGGCTTCGACACGTACGACCATCACGTCGCCGCGCTCGGGCTCGCGACGGACGTGAAGTTGATACTCCGGCCCGACTCCGTCGACGCGGGAGAGGATCGTCTCGACCTGTGCCGGAAACACGGCGACGCCCTTGACCTTGACCATGTCGTCGGTCCGTCCCACTAGCTGCGCGAGGCGTGGATACGGACTGCCGCAGCTGCACGGCTCCGTGTAGAGGCGCGAGATGTCGCGCGTGCGGTAGCGGATGAGCGGCATGCCCTCCTTGCGGAGGGTCGTCACCACGATCTCGCCCTGCTCCCCCGGTGCCACGGGCTCGCCCGTCTCGGGATCGACGATCTCGACGACGAAGTAGTCGGACCAGTAGTGGATCCCGTCGTGAGCGGGGCACTCGATCCCGACCCCGGGCCCGTAGAGCTCGGTGAGCCCGTAGATGTCGAAGGTCTCGATGCCGAGGAGCGACTCGATCCGCTCCCGCATCTTCGAGCCCCAACGCTCCGATCCGAAGACGCCGACGCGCGCGGCGAGCGAGCCGGTGAGGCCCCGGGCTTCGACCGTCTCGGCGATGAGCAGCGCAAACGACGAGGTGGCGCAGAGAACGGTGGTGCCCAGGTCGACCATCATCTCGACCTGCAGCTCGAGGTTCCCCGGGCCGGTCGGCACGACCAGCGCGCCCAGTCGCTCCGCCCCCGCCTGGAAACCGGCTCCCGCCGTCCACAGGCCGTAGCCGACCATCACCTGCACCCGGTCGGCGGCCGTGACGCCGGCAGTCGCGAAGCTGCGTGCGAACTGCACGGCCCAGTCCTCGATGTCGCGAGCGGTGTAGGCGCACACCGTCCGCTTGCCGGTCGTGCCCGACGACGCGTGCACCCGAACGAGGCTCGACTCCGGAACGGCAGCCCACCCGAGCGGGTAGCTGCCCCGCAGGTCGTCCTTGGTGCTGAAGGGGAGGCGCGGCAGATCGGCGACGCAGGAGATCGACGTCGGGTCGACTCCCGCCCGCTCGAAGCGGTCACGCCACCAGGGCGAGCCGGCGGCGGCGTGCGCCACCGTCCAGCGGATGCCGGCGTCGGGGTCGCCGGCATCCGCTGGGCTCACACCCATGTCGGCCACCGGGGCACGCCGCGTCCCGCCATCGTCAGCTCCCCGAGAAGCGCGCGGGCCGCTTCTCGCGGAATGCGTCGAAGCCCTCCTTGAGATCGGCGCTCGAGAGCAGCTCGAAGACGGCGTCGCCTTCGCGCTGGAGCCCCGACGGCAGCTCGCGGCCCCAGCTTTCGTACACGAGACGCTTGATCAGGCCGATCGCGCGCGTCGGGCCGACCGCGAGCTGCTCCGCGATCGCCCGCGCGCGCGTGACGACGGCGTCGTCGGGTACGACCTCGTTGACGAGCCCGTATTCCAGCGCCTCGGCCGCCGAGAGCTTCGCGCCGGTCGCCATCATCCAGAACGCCCGCGCGGTGCCGACAAGACGTGTCAGCCGCTGCGTCCCGCCTGCGCCGGGCAGCAGCCCCAGCGACGCCTCAGGCAGCCCGAAGACCGCGCCCTCCCCCATCACACGGACGTCGCAGGCAAGCGCGAGCTCGGCACCGCCGCCGAGCGCGAACTTCTCGATCGCGACGACGACCGGGATCTCGAGCCGTTCGAGCGCGTCCTCGATCTCGATCTGGCGGCGCATCTTGCGGTAGGTCGAACGCGTGTGGTCGCTCATCACGCCGATGTCGGCGCCCGCACACCAGCGCCCGCCCGCGCCCATGAACAGGATCGCGCGCGCGCTCGGGTCCTCGGCGAGCTGGTCGATCACGTCGAGCAGCTCGTCGATCAGCTCGGGATTGACGGCGTTCACCGGCGGACGGTCGAGCGTGATCGTGACGACGCCCGTCTCCGCGCGCTCGACGGCAAGTGTCGTGGTGCTCTCGGTACTCATCCGGCTCGACCCTCTCTCTCTCGCTCGTTTCACCGAATGTACGTCGCGTTCAAGGCGGCGACAACTCCCTCACCACGCGAGCACGACTCGTCCCGCCGCGGTCCCCGCGTCCAGCCGCGCGATCGCGTCGTCGAGCTCGGAGGCGCCGACGACGTCCGTCGCGACGGCGAGCCGTCCGCCGGCGACATCGTCGAGTAGACGCGCGTGCACGTCGGGCGGCACGCGCCGGCGTCGCATGTTCAGCGGCAGAAGCGCGACGTCACCGTTCAGCAGCGCCGGCAGCTCGAAGCAGACGCGCTCGCCGGCGGTGTACCCGACGAGCACGGCACGTCCGCCGGACCGAACAGACCGGAGCCGCCGCGGCAGCAGCGGGCCGCCGACGGTGTCGATCAGCACGTCGACCGGCTCGTCCGGGTCCTCGTCGTCCCGAAGCCGCTCCACACCGGCCGGCACTCGCTCCGGCGCGCGCGTCCAGGCGACGACGCGGCGCCCGGCGTCGCGGCCGGCGAGCTGGAGCACGAGCGACGCGACGGCGCCCGTCGCGCCGGTGACGCCGAGGCTCTCGTCGGGGCCGAGGGCGCCGAGGTCGAACGTCGCCGCCCACGCGGTGTTGGCGACGGAGCCGCATGCGGCGGCGAGCGCGGGCGGCATTCCGTCGGGCACCGGCGTGACGGCCGCCGCCGGCGCGACCACGTACTCGGCCCACGTGCCGGGTCGCACCGCGCCGAGCCCGCCCCCGAAGACGCGCACGCGCAGGTCCAGCGGGAGCTCGACATCGGCCCCGACGCCTGCGACGCGGCCTGCGCCTTCGAGCCCCGGCACGAACGGGAGCGGCTGTCCCGCCGGCAACGTGCCGGCCGCGACGCCGCGGTCGTGGTGGCCGATCACGGTCGCCTCGAGCCGGACGAGCACCTCGCCCGCGCCGGGCACCGGCAGCGGGACGCGGTCGAGCTGCGGCGCTTCGCCGAAATCGTGCACGCGCAGCGCGGCCATCGTCTCCGGCAGCGCCACGTCAGTACGACCGCGGCAGGCCAAGGTCGTGCTGGGCGAGATAGTTCAGCGTCATCTCGTCCGACACCGGGCTGATCCGGTACAGGCGCAGGTTCCGCCAGTGCCGCTCGATCCCGGAATCGACGACGTAGCCCGCGCCGCCGTACACCTGGATCGCCCAGTCGGCCGCGTCAAGCGCCGCGTGCGCGGCCGCGTACTTCGCCATTGCCGCGGCGATGCCGCAGTCGCGCCCGTTGTCGTACAGCCATGCTGCCTCGTACACCTTCAGCCGCGCGGTCTCGAGGTGGACGCGCGCCTTCGCGAGCGGGAACTGCAGCGCCTGATACGACCCGATCGGCTTCCCCCAGGGGCTGCGCTCCAGCGCGTACTCGACCGCCTTCCGCACGACGAGGTTGCCGGTGCCGACGGCCGCGGCGGCGAGGATGATGCGCTCCGGGTTGAGGACGTCGTACAGCGGCGCCCACGCATTGCCCTCCTCGCCGACGACGTTCTCGACGGGAATCTCGTAGTCGGTGAAGTAGACGCGGTTCGTGTCCATGAAGTGGTTGCCGAGCTTCTTGAACGGCGCCGCACGCACAGCCGGGTCGGGCAGCTCGCCGAACAGCAGCGAGATGCCGCGCGTGCGATGCTGCGGGTCGTACGGCGACGTGCGCGCCATGACGACGATCCGTTGCGAATGGTGCACGAGCGAGATGAAGACCTTCTGGCCGTTCAGCACGTAGCGATCGTCCTTGCGGACGGCGGTGGTCTTGATCGTCGTGATGTTCGACCCGGATTCGGGCTCGGTGAACGCGCCGGCCCACATGTCGCCGCTTGCGAGCCCCGGCAGGTACGCCTCTTGCTGCTCCCGCGTTCCGTGACGGGCGAGCAGGCAGCCGCCGAAGACGGGCCCGCCGAGGAAGAGCGAGCCGCCCTCCATGCCGCCGCCGCCCTCCGCAATGCCTTCGACCGCGATCGCCAGCTCGAGCAGGCCCTTGCCGCCTCCGCCGAATTCCTCGGGCAGCGCGATGCCGAGCATTCCGTGCTCGGCCAGCGCGTCCCAGAACTCCTGCGGGAAGCGGTACTCGAGGTCGACCTCCTGCCAGTACTTGTCCTCGGTCCGCCGTGCGAGCTCGAGCCCGAACTCCTTCAGCGCGACCTGGTCGTCGTCGAAGTCGAAATTCATCCGGACGCCACCGGGACGTCGCCGTCCTCGTCGAGCTGCACGGTCGCGCCGGCCTTCGCGTCGCCGTCGACGCGCACGATCACGAGCGGCCCGGACGACGTGCGCACGGCGCCGAGACGGACGACGCCGCGGTCGGTGACCGCCTCGAGCACGCCTCCGTCCACCGGCTCGCGGCGCCAATCGGTGCTGCCGCAGTCCGGACAGAGCAGCAGGTGCGGGAACACGGCCCGGCCGCAGGCGCTGCATACGAAGAGCCGCAAGCTCATTCGCGCTCCAGCACGACCGCGTTCGCACACGCGCCGTACCGGTAGAGGACCATCCCGTACCCGGTGCAAAGAGCGAGCCGCGCGTTCTCCACCTGGCGCTCGCCCGCCTGCCCGAGCAGCTGCACGACCGACTCGACGAGCCCGATCATCCCTCCGGCCGTGCCGGCCTGTCCCGCCGACAGCTGGCCCCCGGACGTGTTCACCGGCAAATGCTCCTCGTCGAGCCGCCGTCGCAGGAAACCGCCGACGTCTCCGTCGGAGACGAAGCCGAGGTCGTTCAGCTGCGCGATCGCCATCGCGGGATAGTCGTCGTAGACGGAGATCACATCCATCTCGTCCGGCCCTGCACCGGCGTCGCGCCACAGGTCGCCGGCGATCGAGGCGATCCCGGTGCGGAGGCCGTCGCCCTCCTGGCCGTCGTGGTTGTGCAGCGCGTGCAGGGCGCGGATCCGGATGCCGTCGCCTCCGGCCCTCAGCACGAGCGCGTCGGCACCGCTCACGACCGGCACGCAGTCGAGGCGGTGCAACGGCTCGACGACGACCGGCGACTCGAGGTACTCCTCGAGCGTGAGCGGCGCGCGGTAGACCGCGCCCGGGTTCAGCCCCGCCCAGCGGCGCTGCGAGACGACGAGCCGGCCGTAGTCCTCGCGGTCGAGCCCGTGCGCGTCCATCTGCTGCCGGGTGAGCATCGCGAAGAGCGCGTTCGGGCCCCCGTGCGGAATGCCGGCGAGGTACTGCGCCGTCGTCCGGTTGTAGTTCTCCACGAGCTGCCGGAAGTCGTCGGCGCCGAAGTGGTCCCCCGAGAGCAGGACGATCGTGCTCGCGTCGCCTGCGTCGAGGGCCCGCATCGCGTGCTGAAGGAGCTGGATGCAGGAGGCACCGCCGTTGCCGTCGTCCATCAGCCACCGAGGCCTGACGCCGAGCTTCCAGGCGAGGTCGATCGCGCGGTCGGGCGCGAGCGTGAAGGACGCGACGCCGAGGCCGTCGACGTCTTCGCGCCGGATCCCGGTGCCCGCGAGCACGCGGACGAACGCGTCGGCGAGCAGCGACTCGGTCGTCGTGCCTTCCGGCGGATGGCGACTGTAGGGAGATTCGGCGGCGCCGACGATCACCGCGTTCGAGCGCTCGACCACGTGTCGACTGTACAACGAACTCCCGTGACCGGCGCCGCTGGTCGGCGCTATATGCTCGGGCTCGGGATGCATGCGGTCGTTCTCCTGAAGCAGATCCTCGACTGGGAGCTGCCGCCGAGCAGATTCCGGATCGATTCGGAGACGAGGCGGCCGCCTGACGGCCTCGGTCCGACACTCCTCGGCCCGTTCGAGCAGAACGCGCTCGAGCTTGCGCTCCAGCTCCGCGACGCGGGCGTCGTCGACAGGCTCACCGCGCTCGTGGTCGGCCCGGCCGACTCCGCCGACTCTTTGCGGAAGGCGCTCGCCGTGCGCGCCGACGAGGCGGTTCACGTGGAGGTGGGCTCGGCCGAAGCGCTCGACCCGTCGCAGACCGCGGAGCTGCTGCTGGCGGCGATCCGACGGCTCGATGGCGCGGAGCTCGTGCTGGCCGGGCGCCAGGCGGGCGACTGGGACCACGGCCAGGTCGGCTACCTCGTCGCCGAGCGGCTGGGCTGGACCGCGGTCGGGCTCGTCTGGCACGCCGAGCGCAGCGACGGCCGCATACTCGTGCAGCGGACCGGGAGCGGTGCCGACGAACGGCTCGCCGTGCGGCTGCCGGCCGTCCTGACGGTGACGAGCCACCCGTCGCTGCAGCTTCGGATGGGAAGCGTGATGGACCGGATGGCCGCGAACAAGAAGCCGATCACGCGCTGGACGCCCGACGAGCTCGGGCTTGCGCCCGAACAGATCGCGGCCGCACGCCGCATCGAGCTGACGAAGGTCTGGGTGCCGGAGGTCGAACGCGCGTGCGAGCTGATCGAGGGCGAGGACGCCGCCGCGGTCGCGACACGCCTGCTCGGCCGGCTCGAGGAGCTGAAGCTGCTGACGAGGCCGGCATGATGATCCTCGCGGCCACCTGGGACGCGGAACGCCTCGGCCCCGCGAGCCGTGAGCTCCTCGGCGCCGCCGCCCGTCTCGGCGCCGCGCTCGGCGCGGACGTCGCGCTCGCCTCGCTGGGCGGGGCGGGAGCAGCGGAGGAGGCCGGCGGTTACGGCGCCACGCAGGCGTTCGTCATCGAAGGCGACCACGCCGCGTCGGGCAACGAGAGCGCGCTCGCGGCGCTCGCCGAGCTCGCCGGCGAGCTCGAGGCCCGCGTCGTGCTGCTGCCCGCGGACGAGCGTACGGCGGAGGTCGCGCCGCGTCTCGCGGAGCGGCTCGGCGGTGCCGCGGTGATGCACGCCACCGGCATCGACGTGACTGACGGCCGCCCGATCTGGACGAAGCCCGTGTTCGGCGGCAAGGCGCTCGCCGCCGTGGCGGCGTCGGAGCCCGTCGTCGCGACGCTCAGGCGCGGCGCCTTCGAGGCCGCCGAGGCGACCGGCGGCACGACCGCCGTCTCGACGCGCACCGCCCCCGCCGCCGACGGCGCGGTGGAGCTCGTCGGCACGGATGCCCCCGCTGCCGGCAACAAGCTCGAGGACGCGAAGGTGATCGTCGCCGGCGGCGCCGGAATCGGCAACGGCGACGGTTTCGCGGAGCTCGATGAGCTCGCCCGCCTGCTCGGCGGCGCCGTCGGTGCTTCCCTCGCCGCAGTCGACGCGGGCTGGGTGCCGCCCGACCGGCAGGTGGGGCTCACCGGGAAGGTCGTCAGCCCCGACGTCTACTTCGCGCTCGGCATCTCGGGCGCAAGCCAGCACCTGGCGGGGATCGGCGGCGCGAAGGCGGTCGTGGCCGTGAACACCGATCCCGACGCGCCGATCTTCGCCCGAGCACGGCTCGGGGTCGTCATGGACTGTCGCGCATTCGTGGCCGCGATGCTCGACCGGCTGCGAAACGCGCAATAGCCGCGTGAGCACCGTGTTCGGCGCGACGGCGACTCGGCAGGTCCACTGGGACGTGCCGCCGGCGCTCGTCCTCCTGATGTACGCGAGCATGGGACTCGCACTGCTCGTCTTCGCCTACGGCGTCTGGCGTCGCCTGCGGATCTGGCGCCTCGGCCGGCGCGCCGTCGTGTGGGACCGCTTCGGCGCGCGCCTGCGGCGGATGCTCGCAGCGATCGCCCACGTGAAGCTGTTCAGGAAGCGCCTTCCGGGCTTCATGCACGCGCTGGTCTTCTTCGGCTTCCTGATCCTGCTCGCCGCGACCACCGTCGTGTTCGTCGACAACGACCTGCGCATCAAGATCATGCACGGCTGGTTCTACCTCGTCTTCGAGAGCCTGATCGTCGACCTCTTCGGCCTACTCGTCCTCGTCGGGCTCGGCATCGCCGCCTACCGGCGCTACCTGATGCGGCCCGTGACGCTCGAGCACCGCGAGCCCGCAGACGCGGTCCTGCTCGGGTCGCTCTTCATGATCGCGCTCACCGGCTTCGGGCTCGAGGGTCTGCGCCTCGCGGTCACTCACGACCACTGGGCGAGCTGGTCGCCGATCGGCCTGGCGTTCGCGAAGGCGCTTCGACCGCTCGGAAGCGGCGCCGCGCTGAAGGGCGCCTATCCCTGGCTCTGGGGCGCCCACGTGCTCATGTGGCACACGCTGCTCGCCTGCGTGCCGTACACGAAGGCGATCCACGCGTTCACGGGCCCGCTCAACGTGTTCTTCTCGGACCCCGGCCCCGCCCGCGGCGTCGTCGCCCCGACCGACTTCGGTGCGGAGCCGGTTCGGCTCGGGATCCGGACGCCGGCCGACATGACGTGGAAGCAGCTCTTCGACCTCGACGCCTGCACCGAATGCGGCCGCTGCGAAGCGGCGTGCCCGGCCACAGCGGCCGGGAAGCCGCTCTCCCCGAAGCGCGTGATCCTCGACCTGCGCGACGCGATCCGTGCCGCCGGTGCCGACGCCGGACCGCTCGCCGGCGGCGTCGTGCCGTACGAGGCGCTCTGGGCCTGCACCACCTGCCGCGCCTGCGAGGAGGCATGCCCGGTCGGGATCGAGCACGTGTCCACGATCGTCGGCCTGCGGCAGAACCTCGCGATGGAACAGGTGTCGATGCCGCCGGGTGTCGCCGAGCTGGTGACGAGCCTCGAGGCGCGCGAGCATCCCTTCCGCGGCGCCTCGTCGGGCCGGACGGACTGGCTGGCGGGGCTGGACGTACCGGAGCTCGACTCGGTCGAGGAGGCCGCAGACCTCGACGCCGTCTACTGGATCGGCTGCGCGGCCGCATTCGACGAGCGGGCACAGCAGATCGCGCGTGCGCTCGTACGCGTGCTGCTGCACGCCGGCGTTCGCTTCGCGGTCGTCGCTTCGAAGGAGCGCTGCAACGGCGACGTTGCGCGACGCACCGGAAACGAGTTCCACTACGACATGCTGGCGAACGCGAACGTCGAGATGCTGAACGCCGCCGGAGTGACGCGCATCCTCACACACTGTCCGCACTGCCTCCAGCAGCTCAGGCACGAGTACCGCGGCTTCGGCGGGCGCTACGAGGTCGTGCACCACAGCGAGCTCGTCGGTGCGCTGATCGAGGAGGGCCGCGTGCGCCTCGCGCCGGGGACGCGCGAGCGAATCACGTTCCACGACCCGTGCTACCTCGGCCGATACAACGGCGAGTTCGACGCGCCGCGACGGGTCCTCGATGCCCTACAGGTCGAGCGGGTGGAGATGGCACGGTCGCGCAGGGAGAGCTTCTGCTGCGGCGCCGGCGGCGGCCACGCCTTCTTCGAGGACGCCGACGCCGGTGAGAAGATCAATGCCATCCGGGCGCGCGAGGCAGCCGCGACGGGCGCGACCACCGTGGTGACGGGCTGCCCCTTCTGCCTGACGATGCTCGCGAGCGGCGCTCGCTCGGTCGCGACCGAGGAGCGGCCGCTGCGCACGCGCGACTTCGTCGAGCTCGTCGCCGACGCGCTCGTCGACTAGCGCGCCGGTGCCGATTGGCGCACGCGCGGACGATCGGCTATACAGGTCAACACGCACGGGCACGCAGCAGAAGCACCGGAGGGGAGTTCCGATATCGGCGTAGAAAAGAGAACGCTCGTCGAGCCGGCCGAAGCCCTGCGCGTCGTGGGACGGCGCCTGCCCAAGCTCGACGCCCCGCAGAAGGTGACGGGGCAGACGGTCTACGCGGACGACCTCCACATGTCGGGGCTGCTCGTCGGGGCGATCCTCCGCAGCCCCCACGCCCACGCCCGCATCGCGTCGATCGACGTGTCGGCTGCCGAGCAGTTGCCGGGCGTGCATGCGGTGATCCACGCGGGGAACGTCGAGCAACGGCCCTTCGGCTACAACCACGACAACATCCCGCTCAAGCCGAACAAGGTTCGGTTCATCGGCGACGAGGTGGCGGCGGTCGCGGCGATCGACGAGGAGACGACGCGGCGCGCACTCGATCTGATCCGCGTCGAGTACGAACTGCTGCCGGCGGTCTTCGATCCCTTCGAGGCGCTCGACGCGGCGGAGACACCGATCCACGACGAGCTGCCCGACCTCGCCGGCAACGTGGCGATGCGGTGGGACTTCGACGACGGCGACGTCGACGACGCCGCCTCCCGCGCGGCCGTGATCGTCGAGGGCCGCTACTCCTCGCCGCAGGCTGCGCCGGCGCCGATCGAGACGCACGTCATCGTCGCGTCGTTCGACCCCGATGGGCACCTGACGGTGTGGAGCCCGGTCCACATGGTGTTCATGTACAGAAAGGAGCTGGCCGACTGCCTCGGTCTGGACTGGCAGAGCATCACCGTCATCCAGCCGCCGGTCGGCGGCAGCTTCGGCGGGAAGATCGACATCGATCCCCACGACTTCATCACCGTCATGCTCGCCCGGCAGGCGCGCCGCCCGGTTCGCATGGTCATGAGCCGCGAGGAGGAGTTCATCGGCACGAGGACGCGCCAGCCGATCCACTTCCGGCTGCGAACCGGAGCCGACGCCGAGGGGAACCTCCTCTTTCGCGAGGCCGAGGTCGTGTCCGACAACGGCGCCTACAACGGCTGGGGCTCGCACGCGATGCTCGTCGCGATGAACACGATCACGTCGATGTACCGCGTGCCCTCGAGTCGCGTGCGCTGCTCCGTCGTCTACACGAACAAGAACTACGGAGGATCGGTGCGTGGCTTCGGCAACCCGCAGGCGACCTTCGCCGTCGAGCAGCAGATGGAGGAGCTCGCCGACGCGCTCGGGATCGACCCGATGGATCTCCGGCTGCGCAACGCGAACGAGTCGGGCGACGTCACGCCGCAGGGGATGGAGATCACCTCCTGCGGTCTGAGCGAATGCCTGCGCATCGTCCGCGAGCAGTCGGGCTGGGACGAGCGGCGCGGCCGGATGCGCGAACGCCACCGCGGCCTCGGCGGCGCCGCGTTCATCCACGTCGGCGGCGGCGCCCGCATCTACGGCTCCGACGGCTGCGGCGCGATGGTCAAGGTCGACGACTCCGGCCAGGTGACGCTCATCACCGGGGCCTCCGAGCTCGGCCAGGGCTCCGAGACGGCGCTCGCGATGATCGTCGCCGAGGAGATCGGCGTTCCCCTCGACGCGGTGCACGTGGTGAACTCCAACACCGACGTCAAGCCGTGGGATGTCGGCGTGCACGCGAGCCGAACGACGTTCGTCGCGGGCAACGCGGCCCGCATGGCGGCCGCCAAGGTCCGCCACGAGTTGCTCGAGACGGCCTCGGAGGTGCTCGGCGCGCGGATCGACGAGCTCTCGATCCGGGACGGGACGGTCGAGGTCGACGGCGATCCGGCGCGGCGGATGGACTTCGCGCGCCTCGTGCGACGCCG
>DATKQO010000150.1:0-2733 GCA_035532715.1 Gaiellaceae bacterium
GCGCAAGATCGCGAGCCCTCCCGTGGGCTTCAGGGGCGCGTCCCAGGAGACGACGACGTCCTGGCCCGGCCGTTCGTGTGCGCCGTCGGCGACCTGGCGCAGCGAGCGCCCGTCGACGGCTTTCACGTTCTCGTCGACGACACCGGCGCGCACGAGCTCGCGCGCGACGAGCGCCACGCCGCCGGCCTTGAAGAGGTCGGTCGCCACGTAGCGCCCGCCCGGCTTGATGTCGGCGACGATCGGGGTGCGGGACGAAATCGTGTCGAAGTCGTCGATCTCGAGCGGTATCCCGGCTTCCGCTGCGATCGCGAGCAGATGCAGCACGCCGTTCGTCGAACCGCCGGTTGCTGCGATCGCGGCGATCGCGTTCTCGAAGGATTTGCGCGTCAGTACCTGCGACGGGCGGGTGTCCTCCTCGACGAGCCGCATCGCGAGCTCGCCGGCGAGCACCGCCGCCTGCGGCTTGCCCGGATGGTTGGCCGGGATCTCGTTCAGTCCGGGGCAGCTGACACCGAGGAAGTCGAGCGCCGTCGCCATCGTGTTCGCGGTGAAGTGGCCGCCGCACGCGCCGGCACCCGGGCACGCCACGCTCTCGAGCGCGTGCACCTCGCGGTCGGAGACCTTGCCGGCAGCGTGCGCGCCAACCGCCTCGAAGACATCCTGGATCGTGACGTCGGCGCCGCGATAGCGGCCCGCCTCGATCGAGCCGCTGTAGAAGACAAGGCCCGGCAGGTCGAGCCGTGCAAGCGCCATCACGCCGGCCGGGATCGTCTTGTCACAGCCAACGATGCACACGAGGCCGTCGAACAGATGGCCACGCGCGACGAGCTCGATCGAGTCGGCGATCACCTCGCGCGAGACGAGCGACGCGCGCATGCCGACCGTGCCCATGGTGACACCGTCGGACACCGCGATCGTGTTGAACTCGATCGGCGTCCCGCCGGCCCGGCGGATGCCCTGCTTGACGTAGCCCGCAAGCACGCGATGGTTGAGATTGCACGGCATCGTCTCGATCCACGTCGTCGCAACGCCGATCAGCGGCTTCGCGAGGTCGGCGTCCGTGAACCCGACGCCTTTCAGCATCGCGCGGGCAGGTGCGCGGTCGACGCCGTCGGTGAGGGCGGCGCTGTGGCGCTTCGCCGGGTGGGTCTTCGAGTACGGGCTCATTGGACGTGGGCTCCTGCCTGGGCCACCCGCAGGGGAAGCACCGTTGTGGCTGACGGAAGGGACTGTTCGAGCGCTGCGACGACGGCGCCGACGCGGTCGGGCTCCGCCCAGACGACGACCGACGGCCCGGAGCCGGAGAGCGTGACGCCGCTCGCCCCGGCCGGCAGGTCGTCGCGCAGCATCTGCAGCAGCGGCGACTCGGTGCTGCGGTACTGCTCGTGCAGCCGGTCGTGGAACGCGTCGCGCAGCAACGTCGCGCTGCCACCGGCGATTGCGGCGCCGAGCATCGTCGCGGCCGCGACGGTGACCGCGGCATCGTGGTGGCTGACCGTGGACGGCAGGCCACTCCGCGAGTGCGCGGTGTTCGTGCGCGCGGCCGGCACGACGAGCACCGGCGCGAGCGGCAGGTCCGCCGCGATGCGCACCGCATGGGGTGGTCCTTCACGCGTCCAGGCGAGACAGACGCCGCCGTACAGCACGGCCGCGAGGTTGTCGATGTGCCCTTCGAGCCCGGCGCCTTTGACGAGCAGGTCGCCCGCGTCGCCCTCGAGCCCTGCGGCCACGGCTCCCGCAACGAGGCCGAGGGCGATCGCGGCGGCGCTCGAGCCGAGGCCGCGCTCGAGCGGAATCCGGTTCACGAAGTCGAAGCGGTAACGCTCGACCGGGGCGAAGAGCGCGAAGGCGCGAAGTGCGAGATGCGACGTGTCGCGCGGCAGCTCATCGGCTCCCTCGCCCGTAATCTCGACGGCGAGCTCGGCCGCAGGCTCGACTCGCACTTCGTTCCAGAGCTCAAGCGCGGCAGCGGCCGCGTCGAAGCCGGGACCGAGGTTCGCGGTCGACGCAGGTGCGAGCGCGTGGATCATCGAATCGCCTCCAGCACGGCCTCGAGCGTCGCGTCGACAGCATCGGTGCCGCCGTCGTCGACGGCACCCGCATCCTTCAGCCCGTGCCCCGTCACGATGCAGACAGCCGTAGTGCCTTGCAGGCCCGAGGTGCGTTCGAGCGCCGCCACGCCGGCGGCGGACGCGGGCTCGCAGAACACGCCCTCTTCGCGTGAGAGCAGCTGCCACGCGCGCCTCAACTCGTCCTCGCCGAGCGTGACGACCTCCACGCGCCCTGCGGCGACAAGCTCCGCGACGTGCGCGGCGTGCGCCGGCGCGCCGATCCTGATCGCAGAGGCCCACGTGGTTGCGCGCTCTGCCGCCTCTCCGACGACGATCCGCGGGGAAGCGCCGGCTTCGGCGAAGCCTGCGGCCACCGCCGACACGTTGCCGCCGCCGCCGAACGGGAGCGCGACGACATCGGGTGTGCCGCCGAGCTGCTCGACGATCTCTCCGACGACGGACTTCTGTCCCTCGAGGCGGTCCGGGTTGAGCGAGTTGACGAGCACGAATCCGTCGCGTTCCCCGAGCTCGCAACAGAGCCGAAGCGCGTCGTCGAAGCTGCCGCGGACCTCGAAGACACGCGCGCCGGTTGCGCGTGCCTGCGCGCGCTTGGCCGTCGCGGTCGCTCCTGCCGGCGTCAGCACGATCGCCTCCAACCCGGCACGCGCCGCGTACGCGGCTG
>DATKQO010000151.1:0-3167 GCA_035532715.1 Gaiellaceae bacterium
CTCGCGGGTCTTCCGCCGGCGGCCCACCTCGTCGTCGTCGGCGAGGCGCGCGACGGCGAGCGCCGCGAGGCAGCGGGCCGCGCGGCGGCTGCGGGAATCACGGCGCACGTGCATTTCGTCGGCGCCACGGAGGACGTCGCCCCCTACTACGCCGCCGCCGACGTGTTCGTCCTTCCGACCTCCCACGACACGTGGGGTGTGCCGGTGGTCGAGGCGATGTGGGCCGGCCTGCCCGTCGTGACGACGCGTGCGGCCGGCAGCGCCTCCGAGCTCGAGCGGTCCGGTGCCGGGCTCGTCGTGGATTCCGCGGCACCGGCGGAGCTACGCGACGCGCTCGCCGCCCTGCTCCGCGATCCGGCCCGCCGGGCACGGATGTCCGAGGACGGCCGCCGCGCGGCCGAACGCTACACCCCGCGGCGCCGCGCCGAGCTGACGCTCGAGGCGTACGAACGCTTCCGCGCCGCCGGCCCGGAGCGCCGCCGGCCTCCGCGCGAGGAGACATGCCGCATCGCGTCGTTCCCGCCGGTGCTCGCGATGAACCCGTACCAGAAGCTCCTCTACGACCACCTCGGGGCGGAGGGGTTCGAGCTCGAGCCGCCGGCGCGGTTCACGCTGCGCTGGCTGATCGGGGCGCGTGGACGCGTGGCCGTGCTCCACTTCCACTGGCCCGAGGGCCTCTACACGCTCGGCCGGGGCCCGAAGTGGCTGCGTCCGGCAGGCTCGTGGGCGAAGCTCGGCCTGTTCGCGGTGCGACTCGCCGCCGCCCGCGCGCTCGGCTTTCGAATCGCTTGGACGATCCACCAGGTGTACCCGCACGGCAGCCACGGCTGGGGCCGAGACCGGCTCGGCTCGCTCGCGCTCGGTCACGCCGCGCACGTGCTCCTCGTCCACGACGAGACCACCCGCCTGCATGCCGCGGCGGCGCTCGGGCGCGGCGCCGCGTCACGGCTCGCGCTCGTGCAGCACGGCTCGTACGTCGGCGTGTACCCGGCAGGGCGCCCGCGTGCCGAGGTCCGGCGCCGGCTCGGGATCGCCGACGACACGTTCGTCTTCCTCTCCTTCGGCGAGCTGCGCGCGCACAAGTGCTGGCGGCTCGCGATCCGCGCGTTCAGAGCGACCGCGCGCACGGACACGGCGCTCGTGGTCGCCGGTCTCGCCCGGAACCGGGAGCTGCAGGCAGCGCTGCGCGCCGAGGCCGGCGACGATCCGCGCATCCACCTGCTGCTCGACTACATCGCCGACACGGACGTGGCGGAGCTCTTCGGAGCGGCGGATGCGGCGGTCGTCGCGCGCGACGACGGCGGCACCTCCGGCTCGCTCGTGCTGCCGCTCTCGCTCGGCGTTCCCGTCGTCGCCGCCGACCGCCCGGCCTACCGGACCCTCACGGGCGACGAGGCGTCCGGCTGGCTGTTCCAGCCGGGCGACGAGGGCTCGCTGCGCGAGGCGCTGGAGCGCGCGGCGGCGGACGCCGACGAGGCGCGCCGTCGCGGCGACGCCGCGCTCGAGCGCGCACGCCGGCTCCGCTGGAGCGACGCCGCGGCGCAGACGGCCCGCCTGCTCCGGGAGGCCGGCGCGTGAGTCCGGCCGGCCGCCCGTACTCGATCGTGTGCCTCTCGCCGCAGGAGTGGCGGGTGCCGCTGCCGACGAACCGGCAGCAGATCATGCGGCGGGCGGCAGCGCGGGGACACGAGGTGCTGTTCGTCGAGACGAGCCACTTCCTCGGCGGCCACCTCGTGCGCCTCGTCCGGGCGGACGGGAAACGCTCGCTCCTGCGACGGCTGCTCACGTCGGAGCCCGTCGCGCCCGGGATCACGGCGGTGAAGGCGGTGAACCTCGCGCCGTGGGGCCACAAGCTCGCGCCGGCATGCCGCCTGAACAACGCGCTGACCGTGCGGCGGCTCCGCAGGCTCGTGGCCGCGCTCCCGCAGCCCGTCGTCGCCTGGTTGTACGACCCGTGCGCCATGGGGGTCGCCGCACGACTCGACGTCGCGTTCACCGTCTACGACTGCGTCGACGACTACGCCGAGCAGACCCGCGGCGACGCTCGCCGGCGCGCGCTCGTCACCGCTGCCGACCGCAGCGCCGCCGATCTCTGCCGGGTCGTCTTCGCCACGAGCCACACGCAGGAGAGCAGGCTCCACGCGCTCAACCCGAACACGCACTTCGTCCCGAACGTCGGCGATCACGCCCATTTCGCACCTGCGGCCGAGCGCTCGTTCGCAACGCCGGAGGTGCTGGCCCTGCCGCGGCCGGTGATCGGGTTCGCGGGGAACATGCTCGCGGGGAAGGTCGACTTTGCACTGCTCGAGCGGCTCGCCCGGAAGAGGCCGGACTGGACGCTCCTGCTCGTCGGGCCGGTGCCGGAGCCCGCGCTGACGGCAGAGCTGAGCGCACTCCCGAACGTGCACCTCCTCGGCGCACGCCCGTACGACGAGCTGCCACGCTACGTGGCGGGCTTCGACGTCGGGCTGATCCCGTACGTCGCCAACGACTACACACGAAGCTGCTTTCCGCTGAAGCTCTACGAGTACCTCGCCGCCGGCAAGCCGGTCGTCGCGACCGGGCTGCCGGAGCTCGCGGGGATGGAGCCGGACGTCGTGCTCGCCGCAGGCGACGACGCCGTGCTCGCCGCCGTCGAGCGCGGGCTGGCCGCACGGACGTCCACGGACGTCGCGCGACGAATGGAGATCGCGTCGCGCAACACGTGGGAGACGCGAGCGGGGACGCTGCTCGACCTCGTCACCACAGAGCTGGCGTCCTGAGGTGCGGATACTCGTCGCCGTCGACCACTGGTTTCCGGATCACCGGGGCGGCGCCGCTCGCGTTGCCGCCGAGACGGCCCGGCTGCTCGCGCAGCACGGCCACGACGTCGAGGTGCTCGCGCCCGTCGACCCGACACGGCACCCGCTCGAGCGGGAGGGGTCGCTGGCCGTGCACCGCGTGCTGCGACGCGGAGCGCTGCCGCAGACGCTGACCGATCCCCGGGAGACGCGGCGGGCCGCGCTCGGCCGCACCGCGGACCTCGCGATCGCGCATGCAAGCACGACTGCGGTCGGCCTCTCCTCGGCGCTCCCGCAGGTGCCGCTCGCGCTCGTCTTCCACGCATCGGCCGCGCGCGAGGCGCGTTTCCTGCGCTCGCGTCTGCCGCCGGGCAGGCGCCGCGCGGC
>DATKQO010000152.1:0-3002 GCA_035532715.1 Gaiellaceae bacterium
CTCGTGCCCGAGCTCGCCGACGCGATCTGGCCGACGCGCGGGCAGGTGATCGTGAGCGAGCCGCTCGACCGCGTCCTCTACGACCGTCCGCACTATGCGCGGCAGGGCTTCGATTACTGGCAGCAGCTGCCGGACCGCCGCGTCGTGCTCGGAGGCTTCCGTGACGTCTCGATCATGGACGAGCTCACCGACGTCGAGGAGACGACACCGGTGATCCAGGAGTCGCTCGAGCGGTTCATGGGCGAGCTGACCGGCGGGACGCCGCGGATCAGCCACCGCTGGGCCGGCATCTTCGGCCTGACGCAGGACATGCTCCCCCTCGTCGGTCGTGTCCCGGGTCGTGACGGCCTGTGGGTCGCCGCGGGCTACTCCGGCCACGGCAACGTGCTCGGCTTCGCGTGCGGCGAGCTCGTCGGCGATGCGATCCTCGGCGACACGTCCTCGCCGCAGCTGGCGCTGTTCGACCCGGCGCGCTTCTTCTAGCTCCGGCACGCGCTCGCAGACGCACACCGGCTCGTTCCGACACGTCCGGTGGCTGCCACCAGACGTGGGGGATCGGGACGGGCCCCGTGCGGACAGGCAATGTGCGAACCGCGCAGCAATTCCTCCCCGCGTCGTCGCGGGAGGGCCCACTCGGCCACGTCTCGTGGCTGCCACCGGCCGTGGCCGAGTGGGCCGCAACGCCCTACAGGTCGACGCGCGGCAGGTCGAGCTCATCGGCGCGTTCGAGCGCGACGAGCGCGACGGCGAGATCCTGGAGTGCGAGCCCCGTCGAGTCGAACGCCGTCGCCTCGTCCGGGCCGCGCCGGCCCTCGGCGTCGCCGGCGAGCACGCGGCCGATCTCGGTCACGTCCGCCCGCGTGAGCACGCCTGCCTCGACAGCGGCTGCGCATTCGCCGCCGTGGCTCGCCTGCTCCCAGTCGTCGCAGAAGACGTGGACTCGGGCGAGCTCGGCGACGGCGATCTCCGCCTTGCCCGGCCCGTCGGCGCCCATCAGGCTCACGTGCTGCCCGGGACGGAGCCGGCCTTCCCCGAGCAGCAGCTCGCGGCCGGGCGTCACCGTGACGAGCAAGTCCGCACCGAGGGCTTCCTCTCGGCTCGTCGCGACCCTGCCGCCGACGCGCTCGGCGACGGCGCGCGCACGATCCGCGTCGACGTCCCACACGAGCGGCTCCCGGCCGCGCGCGGCGAACGCCCGCGCCGTCGCCTCGCCGTTCACGCCGGCGCCGACCACCGCTGCGGTCTCCGCGTCCGCGCGTCCGAGCGTCTCCGCCGCGAGCACGGCAGCGGCGCCGGTGCGCACCGCCGTGACGGCTCCGGCATCGAGGAGCGCGAGCAGCCTGCCGTCCTCCGCCGACGACACGAGCACCACGCCCATCACCGTCGGAATGCCCTTCGCCGGATTCCCGGGGAACGACGTCACCCACTTGAGCAGAGCGTGGCCCGACCCGAGCGCCGGCATCGCGCGGAAGTCCCCGGCGGGGTACGCCGCCACGTAGACCTTCGGCGGCATCGTCCACTCGCCGCGCGCGTACGCGACGAAGGCGTCGCGCACCGCGCCGACGGCGCGCTCGGGCGAAACAGCGTCGTACACGTGCTGCGCGGTGAAGAGCGGGACCACGAGTCAAGCGTAGTTATGGTCCGACCTGTGGGGATCTCGGACTACGTTCGGGAGTTGCGCGCAAAGGTCGGAACCGGCCTGCTCTTCATGCCGTCCGTCGCGTCGCTCATCGAGGACGACGACGGCCGGATTCTGTTCGTCCGTCACGTCGAGGGTCGCTGGATGCTGCCCGGCGGCGCCGTCGACCCGGGCGAGCGCCCGGCCGAGGCGGCGTGCCGCGAGTGCCTCGAAGAAGCCGGCATCGTGACCGAGCCGCGCCGGATCCTCGGGGTGTACGGCGGGCCCGAGTATCGCGTCACGTACGCCAACGGCGACGAGGCGATGTGGATCGTCACGGTCTTCGAAGCGCGGCTCGTCAGCGGCGAACCAGCACCGAGCGACGACGAGACGATCGACGTCGGCTGGTTCACCCGTGCAGAAATCGAGGCGCTCCCGCAATCCGACGCGATGCGCGCGACGTTGCGCGACGTCTTCTCGGGCGAGAGCTTCCGGACTTAGAGCGCTTTGACGTCCTGGATCAGCTCGACGATCGACGCCTTCGCGTCGCCGAACAGCATCACGGTCTTCGGGTTGTAGAAGAGCGGGTTCTCGATACCCGCGAAGCCGGGGTTCATCGACCGCTTCAGCACGACCACGGCCTGCGCCTCGTCGACGTTGAGGATCGGCATGCCGTAGATCGGGCTGCCCTTGTTCGCGCGCGCGTCGGGGTTGACGACGTCGTTTGCCCCGACGACGACAACGACGTCGGTGCGCGCGAACTCGGGGTTCGCGTCGTCCATCTCGATCAGCTGCGGATAGGGCACGTTCGCCTCCGCGAGCAGGACGTTCATGTGGCCGGGCATGCGTCCGGCCACGGGATGGATCGCGTACGTGACCTCGACACCCTTGGCCTCGAGGATGTCGGCGAGCGCGCGCACGTCATGCTGCGCCTGAGCGACCGCCAGGCCGTAGCCCGGCACGAAGACGACCTTGCGCGCGTAGGCGAGCATGACCGCGACATCCTCGGCGTTCGCGCTGCGCACGGTCCCACCGCCTGCGCCCGATGCGACAGCGGCCGCCTCGGCGGTGACCTTCCCGAAGGCGCCGAAGAGCACGTTCGTGATCGAGCGGTTCATCGCCTGCCCCATCTTCATCGTCAGCAAGGTGCCGGACGCGCCGACGAGCATGCCGCTGACGATCAGCACGTTGTTCTGCAGCTCGAAGCCGGTCGCAGCTGCCGCGAGGCCCGTGAACGCGTTGAGCAGCGAGATCACGACCGGCATGTCCGCGCCGCCGATCGGAAGCACGAAGAGGATGCCGAAGAGCGCCGCGCCGCCGGCGAGTGCCCACAGGAGCCACTCCTGCTGCACGCCTGCGACGAGCGCGAGCCCGGCGGCGACGC
>DATKQO010000153.1:0-37996 GCA_035532715.1 Gaiellaceae bacterium
GAGAGCGCCGTTCTCATCTTCACGGCGTACAGCGAACGAAGCCTCCTGAGCCGCGGCCTCGAGTCGGGCGCGAAGGGCTACATCCTCAAGGAGGCGCCGCACCAGACGCTGCTGCGGGCGATCGAGAAGGTTGCGGGCGGCGAGGGGTACGTCGACCCTGCGCTCATGCCGGCGTTCCTCACCGGCAAGGACAAGGACGACATGCTCACCGGCCGCGAGCGGGAGATCCTGCAGCTGCTGGCCGACGGGATGTCGAACGCGGACGTCGCTTCCAAGCTGTTCATCAGCCAGGAGACGGTGAAGAGCCACGTCCGGCATATCCTCGCGAAGCTCGAGGCGGACACGCGCACGCACGCGGTCGCGATCGCGCTCCGCGAGGCGATCATCGATTGACCGACAAGCCTTCGCCTCGGGACCTCACGGAGCAGGTCCTCGCGGCCGAGCAGGACGAGCGACGGCGCATCGCCCTCTTCCTTCACGACGGGCCCGTGCAGTCGCTCGCAGGCGTCGCGCTGATGCTCGACGCGGCGCTCGACCTCATGGAGCGCGGCAACATCGACCAGTCGCGCGAGGTGCTCGAGAAAGCGATGAGCCGCACGCGGCTGACGATCGGCGAGTTGCGCGATCTCTCGTTCAACCTCGAGCCGGTCGTGCTGCGCGACCAGGGGCTCGGGATGGCCGTGCACGCGCTCGCGCAGGATCGTGGAATCGAGCACGGCATCCAGGTGGAGATCGACGTCGATGCCGCCGAGTCGCTCGGCGAGCGCTCGCAGGCCGCGCTCTACCAGATCGTGCGCGAGGCCTTCGAGGGCGCGATCCGGCGGGGGCCGCCGAAGCGGTTCTCCGTCAGCGTCGCCGACGCGGGTCGGGAAGGGATCGCGGTGACGATCGCGGACGACGCTCCCGGTGAGCGTCGCAAGCGCTCGATCGAGGTGCTCGAAGAGCGTTCGCGGACGCTCGGGGCAGCCCTCTCGGTGGAGCAGCGCGACGACGGGACGACGATGCGGCTCGTCCTGCCGACGTACGCCGGCTCCGACTGAGGCGCGCTAGCTGCCGAGATAGGCGCAGAAGCGCGGGTCGTGCGGCAGCGGTGAGGGACCGACCTTCGTGACGACGAGCGACTGCCCGTCGGAGTCGACCGTTGCGCCGACGGAAGGGACCTCGCCGTCATGCTCGCGCAGTTCGTAGCCGGACGTCTTCCAGACGAAGAGGAGGTGCCCCTCGGCCATCTGGCGCGCAGCTTAGCGGGCCAGCTCCTCCGCCGCGACGAGACCGAGCACGAGCGCTTGCGCGAGACCGCTTGCGTAGCCGCCGGTCGCGACGCCGCCGACGTCGACGCCTGCTGCATGGACACCGTCGAGCGGCGCGCCGCTCTCGTCGAGCACGCGAGCGCGCGCGTCGATGCGGAGGCCGCCGATCGTGTGCGTGACCGCGGCGGCGACGTGAACGGCGACGCGCGCGTCGGGTGGCGTCGCGAACGGCAGCTCGCGGGCGTCGACGACGGTGCCGCCCGCGGCGCGCGCGGCGTCGACGCGCTCGCGCGCGTGGGCAACGCCTGCGTCGTCGAGCACGTACCACGCGCGCGCGCCGATCGACTGCGCGAGGTCGTTCTCGGACCACGACACCTCTGCCGGGGTGATCTCGCGGCCGTCGTTCGAGTACACGCGCGCCCAGCGGCCGTACAGCTGCGCCAAGGGCACGAAGTCCGCTTCGCCGACACGCGCGGGAGGCGCCGGCATCGCGCGGCCGTAGAACTCGTCCAACCCGTCCGTGACGGCGGCTCCGCGGGCGCGCCCGAACGCGAGGCCGGCGCCGTCGCTCCACGGATTCGCGCGCAGGAGAAGCCCGCGCTCGGCCGCAAGACGCTTCGCGAAGCCTCCGGTCGCAAGCACGAGCGGCTCCGCCGCATCCGCCGCGAGCGGCGTCTCGAGCTCCACGTCGCGCGCGAGCAGCGCGGTGAGCGCAGCCGGGTCGAAGCGCTTGCCGGTCGTGCGCGGATTCTCCGTGTCCTCCCACACGGGCTCCGCACCGAGCGACACGAGCCACGCAAGCGCGTCGTCGAGGCGCTCCCAGATCAGGCGCTGCAGCACCTCGTCTCCGCCCGGGCACTCGGCCCGGAAGCCCTCCCACTCGAGATGGCGCCACACGACGCCGCTCGAGAGCAGCATCGAGCCGCCTGCGCGCGTTCCCTTCTCGACGACGCGCGGCCGCAACCCGAGCTCGCGCGCCCGGGCGGCGCACACGAGCCCGGCCATGCCGGCGCCCGCAACGAGCATCTAGGTCAGCGAGAACGTCGGCTTGTGCTCGACGTACTCGACTCGAACGCGCTCTGGCCCCCAGAGGAAGACGGCAACCGTGTTGGCGGCGTCGACGATGTCGTCGATCTCGACCCCGAGGTCGTTCGCGGCGGCGATGTGCTCGTCCGCGGAGTCGACGAGCACCGCGAGATGGTTGAGCAGCGGCCGCGCGGGCGCGCCCGGGGAGCCCGGGTGAAACTCCACCCAGGCGCCGCCGACCTCGACGCGCGGGCAGCCGGCGGGACCCGGCGCGGCCGGGCCGAAGCCGAGCGAGCCGTACTCGGCCGCGGTCTCCTCCGGGTTCGCGGAGTAGAGCGCGACGTGGTCGAGGTCGTAGTCGACGTCGGTTTCGGCCTCGACGAGGCCGAGTCGCACGCCTTCGCTCACGTCGAAGTACGCCTCGCCCGCGCGCGGGCGGTCGACGTCGAGTCCTGCGGGCAGCTGCGCGAGCGCCTCGTCGAGCGACGAGACGCGCAACGCAACGTGCTTCAGCGCACCGCGTTCACGCGGACCCTCTGCGTCGAAGAGCGTGAGCTTTCCCCGGCGCGCGTTCGAGCCGACGAGCGTGAACCGCTCCGTCCGGTCGATCACGTGCATCCCGAGATGCGCCGTCACGAAGGCGCCGATCGGGTCGCGGTCAGCGACCCAGTAGGCGACGTGGTCGAGCTTGGTCGGGTTCACGCCGCCGAGGGTACCCCACCCGGGCCCCGGTTACGCATCGGTGCTACGTGCGCGAGAGCCACGACGTTCCCGCTTCATCGACCACGGTTGCTGCGGCATGCCGAATCACCCTTTCCGTCTTTCAAGGGGAAACGGCACTTCGCGCGCGGTTTGCGCCTTGGTGTTACTCGATCGGCTGGTTCTGGACGTTGTGCTCGGTGGCGTACGCATCGGTGAGCGTGTTCACCACGTCCATGCCGTCGCTGTAGGCGTAGTTGATGCGGACGAAGGGCTCCCATTTGTCCGGGAGCGCGTCCTCCGGGAAGATCGCCTCGACCGGGCATTCCGGCTCGCAGGCGCCGCAGTCGATGCACTCCTCGGGGTCGATCACGAGAATCCGGCCGGCCTCGTGGATGCAGTCCACGGGGCAGACGTCCACGCAGGATCTGTCTTTGATGTCGATGCACGGCTCGGCGATGATGTAGGTCACGAGCCGTACTCTAGCGTCGGCTTTCGGCCCGGAACAGGAGAACTAACCGGACGGCGCGAGCTCGTCGACGAGCTCCTTCGCCCGTTCGACGAGAGCCGACTTCGCGACCACCTGGTCGAAGCCGGCGGCATGCGCGGCCCGCAGGCCCGCGGTGTCGGTGTGGTTCGTGTACCCGAGGATCGGGACGTCGGGGTACGCGTCTGCGACCTCCTCCGCGTCGACGCGGGAGATGTCCACGATCACGAGGTCGGGAGGCTCGGTGTGCTCGACCGTGATCAGGTAATGCCCGGGCAGGAGCGCCTCAAGCTTGCCCCGAAAGAAGAGGTCGACCCCACAGAGCAGGATCGTCGCCACGCCATGACCCTACCGCGGCACCCGGAATGCCTCAAGATCCCGCGATGACGTCCGAGCTGGAGCGAGGCCTCGAGCTGATCCGCTCGGGGAGCTACTTCGAGGCGCACGAGGAGCTCGAGCTCGCCTGGCGCGCCGCCGCGCCCGAGGAGCGCGGCTTCTATCAGGGGCTCGTGCACGTCGCGGTCGCCTGGTACCAGGCCGGGCGGAGCCGGCCGGTCGCGACCGCGAGCCAACTGGAGAAGGCGGCGCGCCGGCTCGGTCCCTTTGCGCCGGCCCACCGCGGCGTCGACGTGGCCGGTGTCCTCGCCCAGGTCGAGGCCGCGCGCGCCACGGTCGCCGGCGGGACGCTCGAGCTCCCGCCCGTCCTCATCTGACGAGCCCGAAGGAACCCCGCTCGGGACTACGGCGAGGTGAGACCGGTCGCGTCGAGGGCGCGGTTCAGCGCGACGTGGAGCCACCAGTCGCGGTGGAAGAAGAGCAGCAGGCCGAGCGCGACGAGCGTGAGGCCGCTCGCGACCTGGATCAGGGTGTAGCGGTCGCGCAGCCAGCGGAACGCCCCCATCGCCCGGGAGAACGCGATCCCGGCGACGAGGAACGCCGCCCCCAGGCCGAGCGCGTACGCCGCGAGGAGCGCCGCGCCTCTGAGCGCCGTCCCGGTGTCGCTCGCGAGAACGAGGACGGCGGCGAGCACCGTCCCGATGCACGGTGCCGCACAGACGGCGAACGCCCCGCCGAGCAGCGCGCCGGAGCCGCGTCTCCGCGCACCGGTGAGCAGGCCCGGCGCGACAACCCGTTCGGGTACGGGGATCAGCCCGAGGAACGCGAGCCCGAGCACGACGAGCACGAACCCGGCGACATCCGTCTGCGCGCTCGCCGAGAGGGTGTTGCCGATCGCGGCCGCTCCCGCACCGAGCGCGACGAAAACGACGGTGAAGCCGAGGATGAACGGCACGCTCGTCACGAGCACGCGCCTCGTCATCCCCCGCTCGCCGAGCCGCCCCGGCTCGACGCTCGACAGCGCAGAGAGGTAGCCGGGAATGAGCGGGAGAACGCACGGCGTGATCACCGATGCGAAGCCCGCGAGGAACGCGATCGGGAGCTTCGTGCCCATCAGTCGAGCCGCGCAAGGAGCTCGTCGAGCCGCCGCTCGGTATCGGCGTCGAGACCGGTGTCCGGCGGCGGTGCACCGTCGCCGCCCTTCCGGCTCCACCGCCAGACGCCCCCGGCGAGCAGCGCCGCTCCGAGGATGATCCCGCCGAGCGGCAGCCACCACGCGATGAGGTCGAAGCCCTTGTGCGGCGGCGCGGCGAGCACGCCCGCGCCGAAGTTTCCGACGAGCTCCGCCTCGATCTGGTCGGCGGTCCAGCACTGCGCGATCCGTTTCCGGATCTGCGCCTCGATCCGAAGCGCGACCGCCGAGTCCGACTGGTCGAGCGTCGTGTGGCAGGTCGGGCACATGATCTGCCCTTCGAGGAACGTGAGCGACGTGCGGGGATGCGCACACGCGGCGGCGGCCGGACCCGCGAACGCGAGCGCCGCGACGACGACGGCCGCGAGCCGCACGATCACGAGTGGAGCGCCGCTTGCACGCCTTGCGCGAACGCGTTGGCCCACTTCGCGATCGTGATCGGGCCGAGGATGTGGTCGCCGACGATCCGCCCCTTGCGATCGATGAAGTACGTCTCCGGCACACCGCTCAGCCCGTACCGGTCGCCGATCGCACCGGAGCCGTCGAGCAACGTCGTATAGGTCACACCGTGATGCGAGAGGAACGTCCGCGCGTCACCGGTCACGTCGTGGTAGTCGATGCCCAGGAAGACGACGCCCTGCTTGCGATACCGCTGGAACGCCCGCTCGAGCGCCGGCGCCTCGCTCTTGCACGGGTCGCACCACGACGCCCAGAAGTTGAGCACGATCGGCTTGCCTCGCAGCGATGCGAGCGCGACCGTGCCGCCGCCGTCCATGCGCTTCGCGGTGAACGCAGGCGCAGGCCCTCCGATCTTCGGCGCGTGCGACTGGTGCGTCAGCCGCCAGACGAGGAGCGCGAGCAGGCCCACCACGGCCGCGAGGGCGACGAACTGGCCCGTGAGCTTCAGCGTCCGCATCAACGAGCGACGATATACACCGGCGTGCCCACGACCACGTGATTGAACAACCATTCGGCCTGCGGAATGTGCATTCGGATACAACCGTGGGAGAGCGAATAGCCGATGGAGCCGTCCTGCGGCGTGCCGTGGATGCCGACACCCGGAGAGCTGATGCCCATCCAGCGCGTCCCGAGCGGGTTGTCCGGCCCCGGCGGGGTCGGCTTCTCGCCCTTCGCCCACGACGACGCCGGCGGATACCACCACGGGTTCTTCCACTTGACGACGATCGTGAAGCGGCCGAGCGGCGTCGGATAGACGTTTTGCCCGGTCGCGACGGCGAAGTGGCGCACGACGCGCTCGCCGTCGTAGAGCGTGAGGAGATTCGCGGCACGCCGGATCACGATCACGGGCCCGATCGAGCGCTCCGTCACCGCCGGCGCAAGCGTCTGCACGGGAAGCACGATCGGTGTGCGCGTTCCGTGCTCGAGCTCGTCGCCGATCGCCGACGCTGCGGCGCCCACCTCGATCCGGCGTCCCGGGGCCGAGGTCGTCACGAACGGCTTGAAGTTGCGCAGCAGGAGCTTCGAGTCGACCGCCTTGCGGTCGAGGCGCGCAGCGAGCTTCACGACGAACGCCCGGACGAGCGCCTTGTCGAATCCTGCGCGGAGCCCGAGCGCCGTGTTGGGGGCGACCGTCAGCGCCTTCGCGACGGCGACGTCGGCCGGGACGGTCGTTCCGAGGATGTCCGGCGTCACGCTGATCGTCGTCCGCTCGGCCAGGAGCGTCAGCGGCCGGTCGAACCACTGAAGGACAGCCTCCACCGCGGCGTCCTGCGCGAGGCCGCCGACGGCGACACCGCCGAGCGTGACGCCGTCGGGGACGGAGGCCACCGTGACCGTCGTCGTCGTGTCGGTCGGCGGCGGAGGCGGCGTGTCGGCGGGCACGGACGCTGCCAGGAGGCCCGCGGCGAGAACGGCGAGCAGGAGCGACAGCGAGAGGGCGGTGCGATTCTTCACGTTCGGCGGAGCGGACCGAGGATCCGAGGATCGTCCCCGATGATACCGTCGATATTCCTTTCGACCAGTGTTCGCGCGAGCTCGGGGTCGTTCACAGTCCACACGTACACGGCTGCGCCGACCGCGTGGCAGGCGGCCACGGCGGCGGGCGTCACGACGGCCGAGTTGAGCGTCGCAGCCCGTGCACCGACCGCCCGGAGCAGGCCGGGGAGCCGGAACGGCAGCAGCGCACGAAGCACCATGAGGCTGCTCCGGACGGCCGGGCGGAGCAGGCGGCTCTCCGCGACCCCGAGCCGATCCTCCGGATACGTGAACGAGCGCGGCAGCTCGGGCTCGAGCGCGGCGAGCGTGCGCAGCACGGGGAGCGAGGATGAGCTGACAAAGCTGCGCTCCAGCACACCGCTGCGGCGCAGCGCGTCGACGACCCCCGCTTCGGTCCCGCGGGCCTTCACGTCGAGCTGCACGGCGAGGCCGAGCTGCCCGGCGAGCGCGAGCGCGTCGTCGAGCAGCGGCGCAGCGCTCGGCACCTCCGGCCCGTGGGCGAGCACGAGCGCACCGTCGCCGCGTACGACCACGTCCAGCTCGACCGCGTCGATCCCGTAGGAGGACGCGACCTCGATCGCCTCGAGACTGTTCTCCGGTGCGAGTGCGGCGGCGCCGCGGTGCCCGACCCGCATGACGCAGCCGCTGTCGCGCCGCAGTTCGAGGGGCGTCACGCCGACCGGCGGATGACGACGACCGCAACGTCGTCGCCGAGCTCTCCGCCCGCCCAGTCGCGGCAGTCCTCGGTGACCGCGGCCGCGAGCTCGCGCGGCGACAGCGCGCGGCGCTCCGCGAGCAGCGCGTCGAGCCGATCGACGCCGTAGAGCTCGCCGTCGCGGCGCGCCTCGATCACGCCGTCGGTGTAGACGACGATCACCGCACCGATCGGCAGGTCGGCGCGCACCTCTTCGTAGACCTGGCCCGGGTCGATCCCGAGCACGAGCCCGGACGTGTCGAGGCCGCGCACCGTTCCGTTCGGCAGCACGAGCCGCGGGGCCGGGTGTCCGGCGCTCGCGCACGCGACCTCGCCGCGTACGCCGTCGACGGCGAGGTACGCCATCGTGATGAACTTGCCGGGCTCGATCTCGTCGACGACAACATCGTTCGTGGCGGCGAGAAAGTCGCCCGGCTCGGGATGCTCGCGGGCGAGCGAGCGGAACACGAACTTCGCCATCGCCATGTCCGCGGTCGCCTCGACGCCGTGTCCGGTGACGTCCCCGAGCACGACCGCGAGCCGGCCGTCGGCGAGCGTCAGGAAGTCGTACACGTCGCCGCCGACGTCGACGCGCGCGGACGACTCGTAGACCTCGCCGACCTCGAGTCCCGCGCTGTCGGGTCGCGCGCGCGGAAGGAGCGACCGCTGCATCGTGTCCGCGAACTCCTTCTGCTGCTGGTAGAGCCGCGCGTTGTCGATCGCGAGCGCCGCCTGTCCGGCGATCGCCACCGCCGCGTCGATCGTCTCGGCCGTGATCGGGTTGCCGGGCCGGAACGAGAAGATGCTGAGAGATGCGATCACCTCCGCCGGCGTCCCGACCGGCACCACCGCGCCCGTCCACCCCTTTGCGATGAACGGGGCGAGCAATGTGTCGTCCGGACCGACGCGAAACGGCAGCGCAGCCCGGAACAGCCGCTGCGTCAGCGTCGTCCCGAACGGCTCCGCGCGATAGAGAATCGTGCGGGCTGCGTCGCGCATCTGCTCGTCCTTGACGTGGATCGAGCGCGGCACGAGCTGCTCACGGCGCGCGTCCGGCATCCGCAGGATCGCCGCGTCGACGTCGAGCACGTCGACGGCCGTCTGAGCGAGCGCGTCGAGCGTCGCCTCGAGCGAAAGGCTCTGCGCGAACGACCGCGAGATCTCGTAGAGCGCGCGTAGGCGCTTCGCGGCCTCGCGCTCGGAAGCGAGCGCAGACTCGCGCTGCGCGCTCAACTCCGACGTCTGCTCGTGTAGTTGCGCGTTCTGCACCGCGACCGCGAGCTGCGCTGCGAGCGCGGCGAGCAAGGTCGCCTCGTTCTCCGTCGGCCTGTGACCCCGTCGCGGATACACGGCCAGCAGACCGATCACCTCGCCACGGACGACGAGCGGAGCGGCAAGCGCTGCGTCGATCCCGGACTCCCGCGCCGCATCGCGCGCCTCACCGAGGCGCTCGTCATGGCGCGCGTCGGCCACCGCGACGACGGGTCGCGCGCGACCCGCCCCGAGTGCGAGCTCGAGGAGCCGCTCCGCGACCCGCGCGTGCGGGCCTGCGAGGAAGTGACCGGCCGCGGGTGCGAGGCGATCCTCGGCGGCACGCAGGTAGACCGCGACGTGCTCGACGGCGAAGAGCTCGGCGAGCCGCTCGACGGCGGTCTCGAGCGTGTGCGCGAGCGACAGCTCCGACGTCGCCTGGCCGACGACGGCGAGCAGGGCTCGGGTGCGCTCGAGCTCGACGCCGAGCGTACTCGCCCGCGCGCTCGCGCGGAGTGCGTGGGCGACGCGGATGCCGAACGTCGTCAGGCGCGCGATCTGCGCCGCGTCGGGCGCGTCCGCCGCCGCGAACAGGAGCTGGAGGAGGCCGACGGGCGGCTGGCCGAGGGGCAGCGTCGTCGAGCTGCCGCACCCCTCGGGGAGCTGGTCGGCGGCGACTGCGCGCACCGGGCCCGGCTCGGCGAGGGCACCCTCGGCGAGCGTCCGCGCTCCGTCGAGAGCGGCATCGGCCCCGAGGCCGTAGTGCGCGACGAGTTGCAGCCCACCCTCGTCGGCGGATTCCCACAAGAGACCGACGGGGGCGCCGACGATCGTCGCGGCCACGCGCACGAGCTCGCCGGCGGCGTGTGTCTCGTCGAGCGCAGCCGCGAGCGCCTCGCCCGCGAGCTCGAGCGCCGGGTGCACGAGCGCCTCGGCCGCCCGGCGGGAGCCGCCCGCGAACGCGCGGAGCACGAGGGCGATGCAGGCCGCCGAGAGCTCCGCGGCGAGCCGCTCCGCCAGGGTGAACGACCCCCCGGCCCGGTAGAGCTCGAGCGTCGCGGTCGGCCCGTCGGTGCGCACCGGCACGAGCAGAAGCGACCGGGCCGCCGCCCTCGCCGCCGCATGGTGCACCGCGTCGGGTGCCCCGGCGAGCGTGTCGAGCGTCTCCTCCGGCACGTCTCCGGCGGGGAGGTTCGTCCCCTCGAGCTCGGCGGCGAGCGCCGCAGGGCCGGCCACCGCGACCGTCTCGAACCGCCCGGAGCCGGCCGCGAGCACCCGGACGAGCGCGACCTCGGCTCCGGAGACCGTCCGCGCGGCGTCGGCGAGCTCGTCGAGTGCTCCCGCGAGCGCCGAACGCCGCGCGGCCGCTGCAACCGCCCCCGCCAGGGCGGCGAGCGCGTCGACGGGAACGCCGGCGGCGCCTGCGAGCACGTTCTGCTGAGAATGGGCGACCATCGTCACGACCCGGCCGGAAGTATCGCGGCTCCGCTTTCACGCCGTACAATTCGGAAGTGGCCAGGCCCGTGCCCAGCGAGCAGGCGTCCCTCGAGCACGAGGACGACGCACCTCTCGATCCGTCTGCGATCGAGCTCCGCTACCGCTACCACCGTGCACAGCGGCACGCCCGCGTGCTCCAGCGGCAGGAGAGCCGCCTCGCCCGCTACCGCTTCTACATCGTGCTGGCCGTGCTCGTCGGGATCGCAGCCGCGTTCGTCCTCGGGAGCTGGCACGAGATCCAGCGCCTGTTCGGCCTCTGAGTCCGCCCTATTGGAGCGGCAAGCGGCCGAACGGACGCCACGAGCCCGGCTTCCACGCGGTGCCGCTGCACATGGGACAGCGCGGAAGCGCGCGCTGGACGATCACGCCGTAGCCGCAGCCGCGGCAGCGGAACTCGCCGACCGCGGGCTCACCGGTCACGAGGTACCCGGTTACCGCGGGCACCTCCGCCGATCCTGACCCCTCAGGCATTCGACCCTCCTGCTCGGTGGACCCTCAACGCGCGTTCGACGGCGTTTTTCCCCATACTGCGCCTTGTGCAAACGCCTGAGCCCATGCAGCCGTCCGCGGCGCCCGGAGCGCCTCTGCCGCCGCGGCGCGCTCCGCGGGCGGTCGTCCCCGGCTACTGGGGCGAGCGCCTCGCCTGGGTCGCCGGCCTCGTGCTCGCGGTCTCCGCGTTCACCGACTGGTACGCCGGAAACCAGGCGGACGGGTTGACCCTGTCGGTCACCGGGTGGCACACCGGCGCGCTCGGGAAGCTCGTGTTCTTCCTCGGGCTCGCGACGCTCATCCTCGAGGCGCTCCGCGAGGCGGGGATCGAGTTGCCCGCCACGGTGCCGGAAAGCCTCGTGCTGATCGCGTTCGGCTCGCTCGCGACGATCTTCACCATCATCCGCCTGCTGTCGATCCCCGATACGTTCTTCGCCACGGCGAACCGCGGGATCGGGCTCTTCATCAGCCTCGTCGCCGCCGTCGCCCTGATCGTCGCCGGCCTGCTTCGCGCCGCAGAAGAGCTGTAACCGCGGCGCCGAGGGCGATGCCGAGGACGATACCGCCGACCACGTCGAGCGGCCAGTGCACCCCGACGTAGATGCGCGAGAAGCCGACCGCGAGCGCGAGCAGGTAGAACGCGGGCGCTGCCCGCGGCACGAGCGCGGCGAGCGCGGTCGCGCAGGCGAAGCTCGTGGTCGTGTGCCCGGACGGGAACGAGCTGCTGTGCGGGACGGCGAGGAGCGTGTGCGGCTCGGGATAGCGCGCGGGGGGACGCTTCTCTCCGATCGTCGCCTTGAGGATGTCGGCGACTCCCTCCGCGGCGGCGTCGGCGAGCGCGACGGCGAGCAGGATCGCCGGGCGCCGCCACACGACGGCCAGCACGAGCGCGAGCACGAGCCAGACGGCACCCCAGGTCCCGATCCGCGAGAGCCAGACGAAGACGTCGTTGAGCGGGTGCCACCGATGGTGGACGACCCAGCGCTCCCAGTGACGGTCGAAGGCGGTCAGCGGCAGTCGGTCGCGGTCAGGCCGGCCGGACGGGCACGATCTGCTTCGTCTGGTCGATCAGGTGCTGCAGGTCGAACGGCTTCCCGACGAAGCCCTGCGCTCCGCTCGACGCCGCCTTCCCCTGCGCCTCCTCGTCGACCTTGCCGCTGAACATCACCACCGGGATCGTGCCGGGGCCGTAGCGGTCCTGGATGCGGCGCAGCATCTCCCAGCCGTCGACCTGGGGCATCATCACGTCGAGGAGGATGAGGTCGGGCTTCGCCTCCTCGATCGCTGAGAGGCCTTCGTCGACGCCGCCCGCTTCGTGGACGACGTAGCCCTCGAACTCGAGATTCACGCGCACGAGCTTGCGCAGCTGCTCGTCGTCGTCGACGAGCAGGACGACGGGCCCGCTCCGGGGCCGGCCGCCCGGGCCGGAGCGCTCGAGGAAGGCCTCGAGGTCGGTGCGCCGGTAGCGCCGGTGGCCGCCGGGGGTGTAGAAGGCCGGCACGCGGCCGTGGTCGGACCACTTGCGAATCGTGCTCTGGGCGACGCCGAGAAACCGGGCCGCCTGCCCGAGCGTCAGCCACTCACTGTCGTCTCTGTATGCCATGCCTCGGGATCCTGGCCAACGTTGTCGGTTGTTACACCCCTGGAAGGTCCGGGAGTGCAATGTTCTCACGGACGTGACGATCAGGCCGGGCTTCGGCCGAAGTCGACGGCGCCGCGCTGGTAGGCATGGAAGGCGGCCGCGAGCACGAGCTCGAGGTCCCGCGGCCAGCCGGGCGCCGGGGCCCGCTCCTCGACGGCAGGCCGGGCCCAGCGCTCGGCGTCACGGTAGGCGTCGGCAAGCTCCGCGAGGGTGAAGGTCTGGCCGACCTTCTTGCGGAGCTCGTCGACGACGAGCTCGACCTGCAGGACGAGCCGGTGGTAGCGCGGCGCGTCGAAGCGCTGGGACTCGAGGCGACGGTTGCCGTCGTCCCACTCCTGCCGGATCAGGTTCAACCCCTCCGTCGACACGCGGGCCGATGCTAGCGACGCTACTCCTCGCTACAGCAACGGTCAGGCGGCCAGAGCGGTTCGAGCTCGGCGAGAATGCGCGCCCCGAGCTCGTAGCCCGGGCGGGCGAGCGCGAGCCCGACGTGCGCGTGCAGGCACTTGAGGGAGCCGTGGCGCCCGGCGCCGCCGACCCCGAGGTCGAGCGAGGCGCCGGCATCGCGGCCTGTCTCGCCGGCCGCGAGCTCGCGGCGGAGGCGCCGCGACTCGTCGTGCGCCGCAGCGAGGCTGTCGGCGAGCACCGGATCGGCAGCCGCGGCCGCCGTCCAGCGCTCGACACCGCCTGCCGCCTCGAGCCGCGAGATCGCCGCGACGAGCCTGCGGCACGTGACGTAGTACGTCGTCGGGAACGGGTTGCCCTCGCGGTCGTACGGGCTCTGCTCCGTGACGGCCGGGCGGCCGAACGGGCAGCGTACGGCGACGCGGCGGAACGCCCTGGGCTCACGGCCGATCTGGCGGGCGACGACCGCTCGGTCGGCCTCAGTGTCCACGGCGGCCGATCATGCTCGCCCGCTCGCGCTTCCGCCACTGCTGGATGCCCTTGACGATGAAGAGGTGCTCGCCGGGACGGACGTACCCGAACTGCGCGCGCGCTTCGCGCGCGAGCGTCGCGACCGAGGTGGACGAGCCGAGTCGCTGCTCGAGCAGCGACTTGTCGGCCTCGAGCCGGTGCACGATCTGGCTCCGCTGCCCGAGCTCGGACCGCGCCGACACGTACGCCTTCAGCGGGCGGTAGTAGAGGAGCGCGACGAGGAGCAGCGCTCCGACCGCAAGCCAGCGGCGAAACACGACCGACCGCGCGGGACGGCGACCTTTGCGAGGCATCCGCACGATCTTCGCCTTCGATCGCCGCGTACCTCCCACACCGGCCGGCCGCCCGGCGGTTCAGGCGATGTCGACCTTGATGACGTTCGTCGAGCCGGGAATGTTCACCGCGGTGCCGGCCGTGATCACGACGCGGTCGCCTGCCTCGAGGAAGCCCGCCTCACGGGCGGCCTCGATCGAGGCGTCCCAGAGCTTCTCGACGTCGTCCTGCTCGGGGATGAGCAGCGGCGTGACCCCCCACTCGAGCGCGAGCTGGCGCTGCGCCCAGTTCATGTGCGTGAACGCGACGATCGGGCGGCGCGGGCGCAGACGCGCGACGGCGGATGCCGTGCGGCCGGAGAACGTTGGCACGAGGATCGCCGCGGCGCGCAGCGCCTCCGCGATGTCGCACGCGGCATTCGACATCGCCCCGCCGATCGTCGGATTCTGATCGGCCTCCGGGATCTCGTGCCGGTAGCCCATGCTCGGCTCGATCGCACGGGCGATCCGATCCATGTACGCGACCGCCTCGACCGGGTACTCGCCGACTGCCGTCTCGCCTGAGAGCATCACCGCAGACGTGCCGTCGAGGATCGCATTCGCGACGTCGCTCGCCTCGGCGCGCGTCGGCTCGGCCGAGTGCACCATCGTCTCGAGCATCTGCGTCGCCGTGATCACCGGCTTGCCGCGTTCGAGGGCCTTGAGGATGATCCGCTTCTGCAGGAGCGGCACGAGCGCCGGCCCGATCTCGACGCCGAGATCGCCGCGCGCGACCATCACCGCGTCCGTCTCCATCAGCACGTCGTCGAGCACGTCGACGGCCTCGGACTTCTCGATCTTCGCGATGATGTGCGCACGCGAGCCGGCCTGTTCGATCACCGCGCGGAGGTCGCGGATGTCGGCCGCCGAACGGACGAACGAGAGCGCGACGAAGTCGACACCGAGCCCGAGCGCGAACTCGAGATCGACGATGTCCTTGCGCGTGAGCGACGGGATCGGCAGCGGGACGCCTGGGAGGTTCACGCCCTTGTTGGAGGTGACGCGACCGCCCACGACGACGGCGCAGACCGCACGGCCACTGTCGACCGAGTCGACGCGCAGGCGCACGAGGCCGTCGTCGATCAGCACGTCGTGACCCCGCTCGAGCACGTCGCCGATCACGGCCGGCGCGATCGGCAGGTCGCCGTCGGTCGCGAATTCCTCGGCGCACACCGTGATCTTCTCGCCGCGCGTGAGGACCACCGGTTCCGCGAGCTCGCCGATCCGGAGCTTCGGCCCCTGAAGGTCGCCGATCAGCGCGATCGGCCGGCCCACGTCAGCCTCGACCGCACGTAGGCGACGGGCCCGCTCGGCATGGTCGGCATGCGTGCCGTGCGAGAGGTTGAGCCGGGCGGCGTCCATGCCGGCCGCGACGAGCGCGCGCAACCGCTCCGGGGAGTCCGAGGCCGGCCCGAGCGTCGCGACGATCTTCGTGCGGCGTTCGGGCGTCACGCGCCCAGGTTAGCCGCGGCTGCGGGGGAAGGCGTCCCAGCCTGGATATCGGGCGAGAGCGCCGAGCTCCTCTTCGATCCGGAGCAGTTGGTTGTACTTCGCGACGCGATCGGAGCGCGCCGGCGCGCCGGTCTTGATCTGACCCGTACCGAGCGCGACCGCCAGGTCGGCGATCGTCGCGTCCTCCGTCTCGCCGGAACGGTGCGACATGACCGCGGTGTAGCCGTTGGCCTGAGCGAGACGTACCGCTTCGATCGTCTCCGTGAGCGTGCCGATCTGGTTGACCTTCACGAGGATGGAGTTTGCAACGCCGCGGTCGATGCCCTGCTGCAGGCGCACGGGGCTCGTGACGAAGATGTCGTCGCCCACGAGCTGGATGCGGTCGCCGAGCCGATCGGTGGTCGCCTTCCAGCCGTCCCAGTCGTCCTCGGCGTTGCCGTCCTCGACGGAGACGATGGGAAACCGGCCGACCAGGTCGGCGTAGAACGCAGCCATCTCGGCCGGCGCGACCTCGCGGCCCTCGAATCGATACACGCCGTCTGCGAAGAACTCGCTCGACGCGGGGTCGAGCGCGATCGCAACCCGGTCTCCGTGGCCCGCGCTCTCGGCAGCGTCCATGATCGCCTGAATCGCGACTTCGCTCGACTCGAGATCGGGCGCGAAGCCGCCCTCGTCGCCGACGCCGGTTGCGAGACCCCGGTCTCCGAGCACCTTCTTCAGCGCGTGATAGACCTCGGTGCCGATCCGCAGCGCCTCCGCGAACGACTCCGCGCCGACGGGGACGACCATGAACTCCTGCAGGTCGATGGAGTTCGCCGCGTGCGCTCCACCGTTGATCACGTTCATCATCGGCACGGGCAGCGTCGACACGTCCTCGCCGCCGAGCAGGCGGAAGAGCGAGACGCCCTCGTCGGCGGCGGCGGCCTTCGCAGTGGCGAGCGAGACGCCGAGAATCGCGTTCGCGCCGAGGCGTCCCTTGTTCGGCGTGCCGTCGAGGTCGATCAGCGTCCGGTCGACCGTCTCCTGCTCGAGCGCGTCGAGTCCGCGCACGGCCTCGGCGATCTCGCCGCGGACGTTCGCGACGGCCTGCAGCACCCCCTTCCCGCCGTACGCCGCACCGCCGTCGCGCAGCTCGACCGCCTCGTGCACGCCCGTCGACGCGCCCGACGGCACGGCGGCGCGCCCGAACGCGCCCGAATCGAGGATCACGTCGACCTCGACGGTCGGGTTGCCCCGCGAGTCGAAGATCTGGCGGCCTTGAACGTGCGCGATACGACTCATTCGAGGGTCTCCTTGGCGAGATCGAAGTAACGGTCCTGTTGGGCGAGCGGCAGCTCGCTCCAATTCTCGCCCGAGGCGGCGGCGAGCTCTTCGGCAATTTCTACGCGTTGCCGGAAGCGCACCGACGCACGCCGTAGCTCGAGCTCGGGATCCACGTCGAGCTTGCGGGCGACGTTGACCGCCGCGAAGAGCACGTCGCCGAGCTCCTCGGCGCGCCGTTCCGGGGCGCCGAGATCCGCCTTCAGCTCACGAAGCTCGTCGTCGAGGTCTGCAAGCGCGCCGTCGACGTCCGGGTATTCAAACCCGACAGCTCGTGCGCGCTGCTGCACCTTGCGCGCATAGAGCAGCGACGGCAGCGCCTCGGGGACGTCGTGGAAGACGCCCTCACGTCCCTCCTGCTCGCGCTTGATGCGCTCCCAGTTCTCCTTCACGCGTCCCGCCGTCTTCGCCTCGACGTCGCCGAACACGTGCGGATGCCGGCGGACGAGCTTCTCGTGCACGGTGCGCGCGACGACGCCGAGGTCGCCGTGTCCTTTCTCCGACAGCAGCAGCGAGAGGAAATAGACCTGGAAGAGCAGATCGCCGAGCTCGTCGACGAGCTTCTCGTCGTCGTCCGCCAGAGCGGCATCCGCGACCTCATACGCCTCTTCGACCGTGTGCTGCACGATCGTCTGCGCGGTCTGCTCGCGGTCCCACGGGCAGTCGCGGCGCAGCCGCTCGGTCAACCGCTGCAGCTCGAGGAGGGCCTGCTCCAGGCCCTCCACGTCAGGTCGTCGTCGCCGGAGTCGCGGCGGTCGTCGTCGCGAGCGGCGTGTACCCGGTCGCGTACGCGATCTTCTTCGCGTACTCCTTGTTGACGCCGTCGACCCACGTGTTGATCACGTCGGTCTTCTTTGTCTGCAGCAGCTGTTGCTGGATCGACGCCTTGACGCTCGACAGCGGCGTCTGCTTCGCGGGCTTGATCGCCGAGAGGGCCTGGATGATGTGCCACCCGTACGTCGTGTGCACCGGCGGGGAGATCTCGTTCGTCTTGAGCGAGAACGCGACCTTGTCGAACGGCGCGACCGTCTGGCCCTTCGAGATCGTCAGCTTTCCGCCTTGCTTCGCGGAGCCCGGATCCTTCGAGTATTTCTTCGCCAGCGCGGCGAAGTCGCCGCCCGCCTTGAGCTGCGCCTCGAGCTGATCGGCGAGCTTCTTGTTGTTCACCAGGATGTGCCGCACGTCGCGGCTCTCGGCCTGCGAGTACGTCGACTTGTGGTCGTTGTAGTACTTCTGGATCTCGGCGTCGCTGACCTTCACGTTGCCGGTCACCTTGGTGTAGATCTTCTCCGACAAGATCTGGCCGTGCAGGTTGACGCGGAGCAGCGCTTCGGTCAGACCCTGCGCCTTGAGCTGCTGCTGGTACTTCACCTCGCTGCCGCCGAAGTACTGCGTCTTGATCTGCTTCAGCCGCGCGTTGATGTCCGCGTCGGTGACGACGATGCCGAGCGTCTTCGCCTTCTGCTGGAGCTCGTCCTGCTGCACCAGATACTTCATCGTCTGATCCTGCAGCGCCTTGTACTGCGAGGTGCCCGCCTTCGGGAACGCCGTCTTCCGCGCGACGTACGCGCTCTTCGTGCCGTTCATCAGCTCGTTGAAGAGCGACTTCGTGATCGTGTCGCTGCCGACGACGGCCACGGCATTGGACGGAACGCTCGGCGCGCCGCCACCGCCGCAACCTGCGGCGAAGAGGACGAGGGCGAGCAGCGCGGGTAAAGAGGCGAGGCGGAGAAGTCTCATGTGGATCCCAAGGCTAGGATGGCGTTGAAAGGCCGGTACAGCGGCGAAGTCGAACCCTCACGCTGCCTGGCGAGCCTCCAAGATAGCATCGACCAGGCGGATCGCCTGGGGAAAGCCGTCTTCGCTGCGGAGGCTGACTTCCCTGTTTGCCACCGCGTAGACGGCCGTGTGGATGCGGTTTCGCAGCTCGGCCAACTCGCCCGACCCGAGCACGAGGCGGCCGACGGTGGCCTTGCCGCCGCGGAAGACGAGGTAGTCGGCGCCGAGGAGGGCGACCTTGATCTTCGCCTCCTGGATCGCGAACAGGTGCTCCACCGGCTCCGGCAGCGGCCCATACCGGTCCTCGAGCGAGGCCTGGAGCTCGCGCAGCTCGTCCTCGGACTCGGCGAGCGCGAGCCGCCGGTGGATGTCGATCCGGAGGGCTTCGGAGCCGACGTACTGCTGCGGCACGTACGCGTCGATCCGGGCGTCGATCCGCACCGGGCGGGCGGCGACACGCCTCTGCCCCTGCAGCTCCGCGACCGCCTCGTTCAGCAGCTCGACGTAGAGCTCGAAACCGACGGCCGCGACATGGCCGGACTGCTCCCCGCCGAGCAGCTCGCCGGCGCCCCGGATCTCCAGGTCGCGCATCGCGATCGCGAAACCGGCGCCGAGCTCGGTGTGGTCGGCGAGCGTCGCGAGCCGTGCGCGCGCCTCGGGCGTCAACTCGCGCGCGTCGGGATAGAAGAGGTACGCGTAGGCGGTCTCGTCGGAACGGCCGACCCGTCCGCGGATCTGGTAGAGCTGGGAGAGCCCGAGCAGGTCGGAGCGCTCGATGACGAGCGTGTTCGCCTGCGGGATGTCGATCCCCGACTCGATGATCGTCGTCGAGACCAGGACATCGGCGTCGCCGCGCAGGAAGGCGTGCATCTTCTCCTCGAGCTCCTTCTCGCGCATCTGCCCGTGCGCGACGAGGAAGCGTAGATTCGGACAGAGCTGCTGCAGCTTCGCCGCCGCTTCCTCGATCGACTCGACGCGGTTGTGGAGATAGAACGCCTGGCCGCCCCGCTCCTTCTCGCGCTCGAGCGCGAGCTTGATCAGCTCCTCGTCGTACTCGCCGACGGCCGTGCGGATCGGGCGGCGCCCTTCGGGCGGCGTCTCGATGATCGAGATGTCGCGCATCCCGGACAGCGACATGTGCAACGTGCGCGGGATCGGGGTCGCGCTGAGCGTGAGCACGTCGACCTCGAGGCGCAGTGACTTCAAGAGCTCCTTCTGCGCAACGCCGAAGCGCTGCTCCTCGTCGAGCACGACGAGACCGAGCTCCTTCGGGATCACGTCGCGGCTGAGCACGCGATGCGTGCCGATGAGCACGTCGACCTTCCCTTCTGCGAAGTCGGCGAGCACCTGCTTGACGTCCTTCGGCGCACGAAAGCGCGAGATCATCTCGACCCGGACTGGAAAGTCTCGGAAGCGGTCGCGGAACGTATTCCAGTGCTGCTCGGCGAGGATCGTCGTCGGCGCGAGCACGAGCACCTGCTTGCCGTTCACGGCGACGGCGAAGGCGGCCCGGACTGCCACCTCGGTCTTGCCGAAGCCGACGTCGCCGCAGACGAGGCGGTCCATCGGTTGGGACGACTCGAGATCCTCCTTCACGGCCTCGATCGCGTTCTCCTGGTCGGGTGTCTCGCGATAGGGGAACGACGCCTCGAGGCGCTGAAGCCACTCGTGCCCCATGTCGTACGCGATCCCCTCTCGTGTCTGGCGCTGCGCGTACAGGGCGATCAGCTCCGACGCGAGCTCCTGCACCGACTCGCGGGCACGCGACTTGAGCAGCTGCCATGCCTTTCCCCCGAGCTTCGAGAGGGCCGGCGCGGTCGCATCGGCGCCGACGTAACGCGACACCTTGCCGAGCTGCTCGTGCGGGACGTAGAGGCGGTCCTCACCGCGGAACGCGAGCAGGAGGTAGTCGCGCGTGACGCCGGCGACCTCCTTCGTCTCGAAGCCGAGCAGCTTGCCGACGCCGTGATCCTCGTGCACGACGTAGTCGCCGGTGCGCAGGTCGGCGAACGACTGGAGGGCACGGCCGCCGATGCGCGTCTGCCGCGAGACGCGGCGGCGGAACACCTGGTGGTCGGGAAGCAGGACGAGCCCGAGGTCGCGCCACACGAAACCGCGCCGCGCGGGCGCGACGGCGAAGAAGAGGTCTGCCTCTGCCGGGAGCGCGTCGCCCGGCTCGAGCAGGCGCGCCTCGACCTTGCGCAGCAGGTTCTGCGTGCGCAGCGCCTCGCCGCGGTGCGGGAACGCGACGACCACGCGTTGGCCGGCGCGCACGAGCGCCGCGAGCTCGTTCTCGGCCTCGGCGAGGCCGCGCGCGGCGATCGCCGGCCGCTGCGCCTCGAACGCGAACGGCTGCCCCTGCGGGAACGGGTCGAGCTCGGTCGCGCCTTTCAGCGAGACGGGGTGGAGACCGTCCTCCTCCCAGACACGTCGCACCTCGTCGGGCTGGAACACGAAGTCCGGCACGCGGGCGAGCACGGCGACGAGGTCGTTCGGCACGGGGCGCACCTCGCCCTCGTCCCCGTGCCAGTCCATCGTCAGGTCGAGTCGCCGTTCGACCGCGGGATAGATCGTGCACGCCTCGACCGGATGCAGTGCGCGCTGCGTGAACGAGGAGAACGCGCGAATCGACTCGATCTCGTCTCCGAAGAACTCGACGCGCAACGGCTCGCGACCCGTGGTCGGGAAGACGTCGACGAGCCCGCCGCGGACGGCGAACTGACCGCGATCGTCGACCCGCTCGGCGCGCTCGTAGCCCGCGAGGGCGAGTGCCTCCGCGAGGCCCTCGACGCCGAGCTCGCGCCCGGGGCCGAGCTCGAGCTGCCCCGGCCGCGCCTGCGGCGGAGGCAGCGGCTCGGCGAGCGCGTGCGCAGAAGCGCAGACGAGGCCGCCCCGTGCGAGCACGTCGAGGGCACGCGCCCGCTCGCCGACGAGGTGCGGCGGCGGCTCGAGCCCGGACTCCCAGCGCACGCCGCGGCTCGGCATGAACCCGACCTGCTCCTCGCCGAGGAACCAGGCGGCGGCCTCCGCGGCGTCGCGCGCGTCGGCGTCCTCCGGGAGCAGGCAGACGAGCGGCCGGCCGAGTCGCTCGAAGAGGGCGGCGAGCACGACGGGCAGCGCCGCGTCGGAGACGCGCGCACGCGCAGGCAGCGCCTCGACGAACTCGGTGAGGCGCTCGTGCTCCGCGAGCTCGCGGACGAACGCATGCAGTACGGGACGGTCCATGACGACGGGCGGAACCTGGTTCCGCCGGGTCGTCATGGTACTGGCGTCCCTCGTTCGACCGGAACGACGGATCCCCTGCGGACTACCCTCAGCACGTGCCCGAGCAATGGACCCGAGGCGTGCTGCGCCTGCGCATCCCGGTGCTCGCGTGCTGGCTCGCGATCCTCGTCGTCGGCGTCCTCGCCGCCGCCCGGCTCCCCGCACTGCTCTCCAACACGTTCACCGTTCCCGGCACGGACTCCGACCGGGCTCGCCAGATCCTCGCGAACCACTTCGGCGAGCGGCCGGACGGCGTCTTCACCGTCGTCTTCCGCGCGCCGGCGTCGCAGCGGGCCTCGCTCCAGCGGCGACTCGACGCCGCCGCAACGCTCGTGCCCGGCGCCCGCCCGTCGCGGCTCCAGGCCGCCGGCGGCGTCGTCTACGGCGAGATCGACTCGACGCTCGACCTCCAGCGGGCGAAGGGCTACACGCCTGCGCTCCGCCGCGCGCTCGCCGGCGACCCGCGCGCCTACGTCACGGGGCAACCTGCGATCCAGCACGACCTCGAGCCGGTGCTCGCGGCCGATCTTCGCCGGGGCGAGACGATCGCCCTGCCGATCGCGCTCGCAGTGCTGATCACGGTGCTCGGCCTCTCGCTCGTGATTCTCGTGCCGTTCGTCTTCGCCGCCTGCACGATCACTGCGGCGCTCTCCCTCGTCTATGTGATCGCGCAGGGCGTGACGATGGTCAGCTACGTGACGAACCTCGTCGAGCTCGTCGGGCTCGGGCTCGCGATCGACTACTCGCTGCTCGTCGTCTTCCGCTTCCGCGAGGAGGTCGAGCGCGAGGGAACGGTCGACGACGCGATCGTGCGCACGATGGCGACGGCCGGCCGCGCCGTCATGTTCTCCGGCGCGACCGTGGCGATCGGACTCGGCCTGCTCCTCTTCGTCCCCGTGCCGTTCGTCCGCTCGCTCGGCATCGGCGGCTTCCTCGTACCGCTGATGTCGATCGCGGCGGCGGCGACGCTCCAGCCCGCCCTCCTCTCGGTGTTCGGCCGCCGCGGCGCGCGCCGCGTGCCGGTCGCGGCGCTGCTGCGACGCCTCGGCGTGCGCCTTCCGGTTCTGCCCGGGACACTCGACGTCGATCGGGGCTTCTGGGCGCGGCTTGCACGCGCGATCATGCGCCGCCCACTCCGGTTCCTCGCGGCAGGCGCCGTCGTGCTCGTCGCGGCGGCCGTCCCCGCCGTCTTCCTCCAGGTGACCCCCGGCTCGATCTCGGCGCTCCCCGGCGGGAACGACTCCGTCGCCGGGATGGCGCTGCTGCGCAACGGCGCCGGCGCCGGCGCGCTCACGCCGACCGAGCTCGTCGTCGACACCGGCCGGGCCGGGGGCGCGCGCACACCGGCCGAGCGCGCAGCGATCCACAGGCTCGCCGACCTCGCGTTCCACGACCCGGAGGCCCTCGTCACGGCGACCGGCCCCGCCTGGCCCTACGTCGACCCGACCGGCCGCTACGCCCGCGTCTACGTCGTCGGCCGGCACGAGTACGGCGCCGAGGCGAGCCAGGCGCTCGTTCGGCGGCTTCGGTCGGACCTCGTGCCGCGCGCCGCGTTCCCGCCCGGCACGCACGTCTGGGCGGGCGGCGGCCCGGCGCAGGGCGTCGACTATCTCGACCGATCGTACGGGTGGTTCCCGTGGCTCGTGGTCGGCGCGCTCGCGCTGACGTACCTCGTGCTCCTGCGCGCATTCCGCTCCGTTCTCCTGCCGCTGAAGGCCGTGCTGCTGAACCTGCTCTCGGTGGCCGCCGTCTACGGACTGCTCGTGGTGATCTTCCGATGGGGTGTCGGAGCCGACCTGCTCGGGCTCTATCGCGTGCAGCAGATCGAAGGGTGGATCCCGATCTTCCTGTTCGCGATGCTGTTCGGGCTCTCGATGGACTACGAGGTGTTCCTCGTCACGCGCATGCGCGAGTCGTGGGACAACGTGCAGGACAACGCACGCGCGGTCGCGCACGGGCTCGAACGTACGGGCCGGATCGTCACCGCAGCCGCGACGATCATGGTCGCGGCGTTCTCCGGCTTCGTCGCCGGCAACGTCGCCGGCCTCCAGGAGTTCGGCGCCGGGCTCGCGCTCGCGATCCTCATCGACGCGACCCTCGTCCGCGCCATCCTCGTCCCGTCGCTGATGGCCGTCTTCGGCCGCTGGAACTGGTGGCTGCCGCCTTGGCTCGCCCGGCTCGCACGCGTGCGGACGTGAGCGACGGACGCCGGGGGAGGAAGCGCAGGCTCCTCCCCCGGTGCCCGGTCGCTAGGAGACGATCGTGATCGCCAGGCGCATCGCCGGCAGCTGGTACCCGAGCGCGAGGCCCGGTTCGTCCTGCGCGTACGTCAGCACGGGGATCATCCCGTACGGCGTGTTCGCGTAGGACGGCTGCTGCGTGTACAGCAACGGGTACATGTCGATCAGATGCGTCCCGGGACCGCCGGTCGCGATCAGGTTCATGACCGTGTCGCCCTGGCTGTTGAACCCGCAGCCGTAGCCCACGTAGCTGTTGTCGTAGTCGACGGCGATCGTGTTGTCGAGCTGGGTCCAGCCGAGCCCCTTGAGGTGCACGGTGAAGCGCTGGCCCTCGTGCAGCGTCAGCGAGGAGACGCCGTTGCCGACGATGCTGCGCTTGACGTAGAAGGGGACCTGCGCCTTCACTTGCCCGTTCTGGATGAGCTGGACGACGTGCCAGCCGCCGAGACCGTCCGGCACCGTGATCGCGCTCGCGAGCGAGCCGTCGGCGGCGGCCGTCGCGTTGCCGAGCGGAACCGACACGAATCCCCAGCACGTGCCCCCGCAATTGACGCGGCTGCCGACCACCGTCGACCACTCCATGTCGACGGGAGCGCCCGCGACGAGCCCGTGCGCCGTGACGCCGACCTTCGTGTTCACCGCGCCGGACGAAGCTGCAAGCTCGGCTGTCGCCGCGGTGGTCGCAGCGAGGCCGTTCAGTTGAAGCGTCGTCTTCGCGTCGAGCGTCGGGGCGACGTTCGCCGGCCAGTCGATCTGCGGCTTCGGCCTGCCGTTGTCCTTCGTGACGCGGAACGCGAACTTCTTGCCGATGCCCCACGGGATCGGCGACTGCTGGATGTTGAGGTACTTGAAGCTGATCGCGTCGGCGACCTCGATCGTGTGCGTGCCGACGGGGCCGGTAGCGCGGATGTGCACGACCGCTGTCCCCCGCGTCCAGTTCGCCATGATCGCGCCGGCGAAGTGGTTGTCGTACAGCAGCGACGCGCCGCCCTCGTACAGCGACGATCCGAGCCCGTTGTACGTGACGGTGATCATCGTGCCGATCGGCCCGGACTTCGGGCTGATAGTCGCAGTGCGCGCGATCAGCAAGCCGCCCTTGGCGACCTGGGCCCCGTCGATCACCGCGTAGATGTCGTGGATGCCTCCGAAGTCACGGGGCACCTTCAGCTTCACGGAGAGCTTCCCCTGCGCATCCGTCTGCGCCTTGGCGAGCACGACCTGGACCTTCGAGGCCGACCGGCCGAGGTAGTCGACGCTGTCGGGCCTCGCATCGACGACCCACGTCACGTTGGCCGTGCTCCAGACGATCGAGACCTGCTTGCCGGCAGGCAGGCCGCTGCCGCTCAGCGTGAAGGCGGTACCCGCGGGCGCGGCGTCGGGGCTCGAGGTCAGGGTCGACATGCTCGAGGCCGGCGTCGCCGCGGGCGCGAGCGGCCCGGGCAGCGCGGCGACGCCGGAGAGTGCCGGCGTGACGAGCGGGGTGGGCGCGGCGGCCGCGAACGCCGGCAGAAGCAAGGCTCCTACCAGCGCCGCGAGAGCCGCAACCAGCTTCGAATGGATTCTCATGGTTACGACTCCTTCGCCTTATCGATCGACTACGGGATGATGTTGATCGTGTAGTCGTATGAGCCGGTCTTGCCGCTCTCGAGGTTGAAGACGACGTGAATCGTCGTCTCGCCGAGCGGATACGTCGCCGGGACGATCCACGCGCTCGCCCAGAAGAAGACCTGGTTGCCCACGGCGCCGTGCGCGCCGTAGTTCAGCGTGACGTCCGGCTGCCCAGCGATCGAGAAGTGCGCGGAGCTCACGTTGTCCGAGGACAGGACGTCCGAGGTTGCGAGCTCGGTGCCCCACGTGCGGACGACGACCTGCTCGCCGCGCTTGTACACGTTGGTCTGGGAGCAGCCGACCGGCCGCGCCGCCGCGCCGACGGGGCGCGTGCCGTTGACCGTGTCGACGTAGAGAGACAGGTTGAGCGGATTGCCGCCGGAGCCCGCGCCTGCCGGCCCGGCCGGGACGGCGGGAGCGAACGCCGCGGGCGCCGTCGCCGAGATGTTGAGCTGCGCCGACGCGACGGGCATCTGCACGAACTGGCCCTTGAGCTGCTTTCCGTTCTGCTTCAGCTGGATCAGGACCTTGAACGGCACGATTCCGGCCGGATAGCTCGCCGGCACCGTCCACGTGCCCGTCCACGGCAGGCCGGTCGACGCACCCGGCGCGCTCGCGCCATAGGCCAGCTTGACGTTCGGCTGATTCGGGATCGTGACGTAGAAGTACTTCACGGCCTTCGGGTCGACGACCTTGTGCGACTTCGGATCGACGGCGTACGCACGGAACACCACGCTCGAGCCCGGTGCGAACCAGCTGCTCATTGCGCCGTCCGTCGTCACCGTCTGCGCGGCGATGAACACCTGCTTCACGGTCGGTGCCGGAAACGGCGCCGGATTGGCGGCCACTGCCACCGTCGTGAGTGTCGCGGCCGCAACGAGCGCGGCACCGAGAGCGAGGATCTTCTTCATCGTTTTCCTCCGTTATTTCGTGAGCTTGCCGGCGACCTTGACGGTGAAGCTGCCGTTGTCATGGTTGTAGACGCCCGTGAGCTTGAGCGTTCCCTTCGCCTTGGCGAGCTTCCCCGTGGCCTTCACGACGGTGAGACGGGCGGTGACCGTGAACGTATGACCGCCCTCGTCGCCGCAACCGTTTGCGCCCTGGACGAGCTTGAAGGCGATGGTGCCGGCGGAGCCCTTGATCGTGCCGGTGCCGCCGAAGGGGACGCACGGCTGCTGGCTGCTGTCGCCGGTACCGAGACCGGCGATCGAGCCTGCGCCGATCAGCGTGCCCTTGCCGGTGCCCTGCGCCGAGATCGTGGCGAGACTGCCGTTCACCTGCGTGGAGGCCTGGCCGGCGTACGTGCCGCTGAAGGGGACGACGATCGGCTTCTTGGCGAGCGCGGACCCGGCCGTGACCGCCGCGAGTGCTGCAACGGCCAAGACGAGCATGGAGATCCGGAACTTCTTCACTGTGACTCCCTTCGAACCTGAAAGCGACTCGGTCCTGCACACGGCCTTGCCGAGTCGCTCGGGAAGCCGCCTGCGGGCATGACCGCATGGTCGTTTCCAGGAGTCGCCGCTTCATCGGGGGCGGCGCGGGAAGCCGCTACGGACAACTACGGGGCCGCGATCAGCGCTCTCTCGGGCGCCGCGGCCGAGCGGGCAGCCGGGGCGTCGCCCCGGCTGGGAGAGGCGCTACTTCCGGTTGACGGCGGCCTGCGCGCGCTCGATGCCTTCCGCCTCGAGCCGCTCGACGGCCGTTGCCGCATTCCAGACGAGCGACTCCGCATCGTCGTGCGGCTCGAAATCGGCGAGGACGTAGTCCGCGAGCGGGCGGGGATCGCCGCGCTCGGGGCGGCCGACGCCGACGCGAAGCCGAAGGAAGTCCTGCGTCTGCAGGTGCGACGCGATCGACTTGAGCCCGTTGTGACCGCCGAGCCCCCCGCCGAGACGGAGCTGGAGGCGCCCGCGCTCGAGGTCGCCCTCGTCGTGGACGACGAGCACGGCGTCCGGCTCGAGCTTGAAGAAGCGCACGGCCGCGCCGACAGAGCGGCCCGACTCGTTCATGAACGTCTCCGGCTTCAGGAGCGCGAGCTTGTGTCCGTCGATGCGGATCTCCGCGATCCGGCCCGAGAACTTCGAGCGCCACGAGCCGCCGTGCCGGCGCGCGAGCTCGTCCACGACCATGTGACCGACGTTGTGCCGGTTCCGCTCGTACTCGCGGCCGGGATTGCCGAGCCCCACGACGAGCAGGTCGAGCGATGCGCCCTGTCGCCGCGGCCAGAGCCGCATGGGCTACGACTCGCCGGATTCGCCGGAGGCGTCTGCCTCCGACTCGCCGGACGCGCCTGCCTCGCCTTCGGCACCCTCGCCGGCCTCGCCCTCGACACCCTCGCCCTCGAGCGCCTCGAGCTCCTCCTCGCGCATCGGAGCTGTCACCGTTGCCGCGACGGTCTCGAGATCGTCGAGCAGGGTGACGCCGGCCGGGATGACGATGTCGGCGAGACGCAGCGTGTCGCCCATGGCCATCTGCGAGACGTCGAGATCGATGTGCTCCGGAATCTCGAGCGGGAGCGCCTCGACGTTGAGCTCGCGCAGCGGCTGCGAGAGCACTCCGCCCTCGCGCACGCCGGGCGCGTCCTCGCCGCCGAGCAGATGCACGGTGACGGACGCGTGGATCGGGCGGTCGAGCCGCACCTCCTGCAGGTCGACGTGCGTGACGCCGCCACGCACCTTGTCGAGCTGGTAGTCCTTGAGGATCGAAGCGTGAGAGGCGCCTGTCCCGTCGATCTCCACGTCGAGGATCGAATGGAGGCCGGCCTTGCCGGTGAGCGCGCGCCGCAGCTCGCGGGCCTCGACGGCGATCGCGATCGGGTCGTTTCGCCCGTAGAGGACGCCGGGGACGATGCCCTGCTTGCGCAGGCGCCGCGTCTCGCGCGAGCCGAGGTGCTCGCGCTTCGTGACGATCAGCTTTGTCCGCTCTCCAGCCATTCCGGCGGCCGAGTGTAGCGGAACCGGGGCGCCGGCCTGCATGATCCCGGGTGTGTTCGAGGAGCTCCTGGAGCGCTGGGACGGCGAGGAGGCGGTGATCCGCTTCGACGCCGAAAGCGGTGCGTGGATGTTCGTCTGCATCCACTCGACCGCGCTCGGGCCGGCCGGCGGCGGCACCCGCATGCGCGTCTACCCCACGCCCGGCGACGGGCTCGCCGACGCCATGCGGCTTTCGCGGGCGATGACGTTGAAGATGGCGGCGGCGAACGTGGAACGCGGCGGCGGCAAGGCGGTGCTCGCGGTGCCCGAGCTCCCGTCCGGGGATGCCCGGCGGCGGCTCCTCCGCCGTTACGGCGAGCTCGTCGCCTCGCTCGGCGGCACCTTCCGGACGGCCGGCGACATGAACGTCTCGCCGGCCGACCTCGACGTCGTCTCGGAGACGTGTCCGTGGGTGCTCGGCTCGACTGCACGCGGCGGCAACAGCGGCCGCGGCACCGCGCGCGGCGTCCTGCACGGCATCCGGGCGAGCGTCGAGCACGTGTTCGGCTCGGAGGATCTCGCCGGCCGAAGCGTGCTCGTGCAAGGCGTCGGCGCCGTCGGGCACGACCTCGCGCTCGCGCTCTCGGCGGGCGGCGCGCACGTTCTCGTGGCGGACGTCGACGAGGAGCGGGCCCGCAGCGTCGCAGGCGAGAGCGCCGGCGTCGTCGTCGCCGCCGCGGAGGCGCTCGCAACCGAGTGCGACGTGTACGCGCCGTGCGCCGTCGGCGGGACGCTGAACGCGGAGACGATTCCGGGCCTTCGCTGCCGGATCGTCGCAGGCTCGGCGAACAACCAGCTCGCAGAAGACGCGGATGCCGCGCGCCTCCACGCGGCGGGCATCCTCTACGCGCCCGACTACGTGATCAACGCCGGCGGCGTGTTGCAGCTGATCGGCAGCGAGGATCTCCGCCTGGACGACGCCGGGCTCGAGCGCAGCTATGCGGGGATCGGCGAGACGCTGCGGGGCCTCTATCGCGCCGCAGAGGCTGCGGGGATCACACCGGCCCTCGCCGCCGAGCAGCTCGCAGCACGCCGCATCGCCGCGGCCGGCTACCCGGCGGGCAGCGTCCACATGTAGAAGGTGCCGGTCGTCTCGTGGGCATTCGCGTTGCCGGCGCCGAGCGCGATGTGCCCGTCGGCGACCACCGGGCTGCTCCAGTGCCCGGGAGGGATCGTCAAGCTGAGCAGCGGCTCGTTCGGCTCTGCCGTCCCCTGCGGCGGATCGGGATTGTAGATGCCGAGCCCGCCGGTGATGATGTCGTAGCCGTAGAGGAGCCCGCCGGCGAGCACCGGGCTCGAGCAACCCCGCCCGTCGGTCCACTGGAGCACGAGGTGCGGTTTCGGCTTCAGGACGAGCGCGTACCCCGCGATGCCGAAGTCGTTGGCGACGAAGACCCACGGCTCGCGGCCGGGGCGTCGCCAGACGGCAAGCTGCGTGCGCACCTCGCCGCCGCCCGGCGCTTGCGCCGTGGAGATCTCTCCGCCGAGATACGGCCCCGCGACCGGCGCTCTTCCGTTCAATTTGTCGAGATCGAGGAGTCGCAGCACGCCGTCCTTGCCGGCCTGCAGCGCGATGTGCGGCGTGAGGATGACGGGGGCGGTGCTGCCGAGGTCGAGATCGTCGCGTGCGAGCCGCTCCTGATTCGCGGGCGTGTAGCTCTGGAGCGGCGTCAGCGTCGGCGAGAGCTCGAGCACGCTGTCGCCCCAGTGCGTGCGCCCGTCCCAGAACCCGTTGGCCGTGGCCACGAGCAGATTGCCCTTGGGATCGACCGCGACCGGCGTCCGGCCCCAGATGCCGCCTTCGGGCTGGTCGCACGTGCTTGCCAGAATGACCGTCTCGCGGTTGCTGCACTCCGCGTTGAAGACGTGTGCGACCCGGCCGCTCTGGCGATCGATCTCGACGAGGTGGCCGACGCGGCCGCCGCCCAGGGAGCCGATCTTCTCGCTCAGACCCGAGAGTGCTGCGAGCACGTACGGCCCGTAGACCTTCAGTGAGGACGAGATCTTCTCGTTCTTCGGGTCGCGCGTGACCGCGACCGGCCACCGCCCGGCCGCCTCGCGGCCGTTCGCGATCGCGAGCTTGTGAATCCTGCCGTCGGGCGACGCCGAGTAGACGTAGCGCAACCCCGGATCGACGGCCGGGCTCGCGGTCGTGATCTGGAGCGACCCCTCCCACGACGCGATCCCCCGCGGCGTGAACTGCCAGAGAATCGTTCCGGCGGTCGCATCGAGTGCGAACGTCCGGCCGTATGTCGTGTCGACGACATACACGTCGCGACGTGCGCCGGCGACGAAGACGTTGCGGAGGTAGACCGCAGAGGAGTCGACCGTGCCTGGCAGCGTGACCACTTTCGGGACGAGCGTCGAGAGATTCGCAGCCGTGATCCCGGTCACCGCCGGCCCGCCGTCGCTTCCGGCCGAGTCGTAGCCGAACGCCGGCCACGGCGCCGACGGCCGTACGGATCCGTCGGCCTGTGCCTGTGCGGCGACCCCGGCGGCGACGAGGAGCGCGACGACGGCCACGCGGAGACGACGCGGCCTCGCCGCGGCTTCCTGCGCCTTGACCCTCAGATCCAACTCATCCATGACGGCTCCCAAGAGGACGAGCAGATCCTCTCACGCTCAACGGCGGCTACATCAGAAGAGCTGGTTCTCGCCGCCGAAGATAGCGGAGACGGAGTCGTCGGCGAAGACGTTCATGATCGTCTCGGCCAGCAGCTGCGCCACGGGCAGCACGGTCATGTTCGGCGGCATCTCGAGCTTGTTGATCGGCACGGTGTCGGTGACGATGATCCCGTCGATCGGCGCCTTGTGGAACTTCTCGAGCGCACCGCCGCAGAACACGCCGTGCGTCGCGAAGACGTAGACGGCCTTGACGTCCTTCTCGCGCAGCGCCTCGACGTTCGCGATCAGCGTGCCGCCGGTCATGATCACGTCGTCGCCGACGATCGCGATCTTGTCGCGGACGCGGCCGGTGATCTCCGTCACCTCGACCTTGTCGCGCTCGGGGCGGGTCTTGTGCATGATCGCGAACTCCCCGTCGATCATCTCGGCGAAGCGCACGGCCATCTTGGCGCGGCCCTCGTCCGGTGCGACCGAGACGATCCCCGGGCCCGTGAGGCCCAGATCGCGGAAGTGGCGCGCGAAGAGCGGCAGGGCCGTCATGTGGTCGACCGGGATGGTGAAGAAGCCCTGGATCTGGCCGGCGTGCAGGTCCATCGTCAGCACCCGGTCGGCGCCGGCGAGCTGGACCATGTCTGCGACGAGACGCGCGGAGATCGGCTCGCGCGGCTTTGCCTTTCGATCCTGGCGCGCGTAGGGGAAGAGCGGGACGACCGCCGTGATCCGCTTGGCCGACGCGAGCTTCGCGGCCTGGATCATCAGCATCAGCTCCATCAGGTTCTTGTCGACCGGGATGCAGCCGGTCTGGACGAGAAAGACGTCGGCGCCGCGGATCGACTCCTCGTAGCGCGCGTACGTCTCGTCGTTCTTGAACGTCTCGAGCTCCATGTCGCCGAGCTCGACGCCGAGCTTCTCGGCGATCTGGCCGGCAAGCTCGGGATGCGAGCGGCCGGAGAAGACCATGAGCCGCTTCTGCGGACCGCGTTCGATCCAGTGACCCGTGCTCGGTTCGCTCACTACCGCCCCCTCCAAGCCCGGCAGCGCGAGTTCAGTCGGCGTCGTCAGGCTTTCCATGGTTCTCGTAGACCCAGCCTTCCTTGGTTTCCTGGCGCGGCGCAAACCCGGCGAGCGATCCGGGGGCGACATCATCCGTGATGACGGCGCCCGCCGCAATCCAAGCGTCGTCGCCAATGCTGACAGGAGCATCGAACGTATTGTCGACGCCGGTCCTGACGTTGCTCCCGATCCGGGTCGTGCCCTTGGGCTTGCCCTTCTCGTGCGGGAAATTGGCGGTGATGTTGCCGGCGGCGATGTTCGTATCCTCGCCGATCTCGGCGTCCCCGATGTAGGAGAGGTGCGGCACCTTCGAGCGCGCGCCGACGCGGGCCTTCTTCAGCTCGACGAACGTCCCTGCTTTCGCGCCCTCGCCGAGGACGGTGCCCGGGCGGAGGTACGCGAAGGGGCCGACGGTGACGCCCGCGCCGATCTCGGCGTCGACGGCGACGACGTGCGGGCCGACCTCGGCGCCCGTCCCGATCGTCGTCGAGCCGCGGAGGACGGTGAACGGGTGGATCGTCGCGTCCGCCGCGATTCGCACGCCGTCCTCGATCCAGGTCGAGGCGGGATCGACGATGGTCACGCCGGCGAGCATGTGCGCCTCGTTGATCCGGTCGCGCAACGCGGCAGCGACGGCGGCGAGCTCGACACGCGTGTTGATCCCCTCCACCTCCCAGGCCACGGGCGCAGTGTGGACTGCAACCGGGTCGCCGTCTCCGACCAGCAACCCCAGGGTATCGGTCACGTACAGCTCCCCCTGCGCGTTGTGCGGCTCGAGCCGCTCGAGGGCCGGCCAGAGCCGTTGCGCGCGAAAGACGTAGATGCCCGAGTTGACCTCGCCGAGCGCAAGCTCCTCGGGCAAAGCGTCGGCGGCCTCGACGATCCGGGCGAGGCCGCCGGCCGCGTCACGGACGATCCGCCCGTAGGCGCGTGCGTCCGGCGGCTCGAACGAGAGGACCGTGCCGGCAGCGCCCGCGTCGCGATGCGTGGCGACGAGCGCGCGCACGAGCGCGGCCGTGAGGCCGGGAACGTCGCCGTTCAGCACGAGCACGTCGCCGGCCGAGCCCTCGAGGGCGCCGCGCGCGGCCCGAACCGCGTCGCCCGTGCCGAGCGGGACCTCCTGGACGGCAACCTCGACCCCGTCGAATGAGGCCGCCGTGCTCGGCGACGCGACGACGATGACGCGCCGGACGCCCGCGTCCTGCGCGGCGCGGATCACCCAGTCGACCATCCGCCGGCCGAGCAGCGGGTGGAGGTGTTTCGGCGTCGCGCTCTTCATGCGCGTGCCGAGGCCGCCGGCCATTACGACTGCTGCGAGATCGTCCGCCATGGGTGTCAGCTGAAGATGGCTGGGGCGCCAGGATTCGAACCTGGGATCACGGGACCAAAACCCGTTGCCTTACCGCTTGGCCACGCCCCATCGAAGGGTCGAACTCTAACGCCGGTCGGTGAAGACGAAGAAGAGGGCGATCAGGGCGAAGACGCAGACCGCGACGATCGCCGTCCAGACGACGATGAAGGCGAGGATCGCGGCGACGACGGCGAGGAGCTGCGAGGCCGCGAAGATCCAGCTCGCCTGCCGGGCCGTGTCCGAGCGGGTGCGACGTCCCCAGGCCCAGTAGACGACCGTCGCGAGGATCGCGAGCGCGATCACCGTGAAGCTCGTGAGATCGTGGAAGATCGCGACGAGGATCGCCTCGACCGCCGCGATCGAGAGCGCGATCCGGTTCCGGCGGGCGCGCAGCCAGCGTCCCGGCTTGCTCGTGCCGTGCTCGATCACGTGCGCAGAGGAGTCGCTGAGCACGGGTCAACCGTACCACGCTGGCGCTGTGATCCAGGTGCGCCCGACGTGCTTCAGCGCGCGCTGTGCGGCCTCCGCGGCAGGCCTGTGGTGGAAGAGCCCGTAGACGGTCGGACCGGCGCCGCTGACGTCGGCGCGGAAGGCGCCGAGCGCGCGCAGCTCGCCGGCGAGCGGAGACGACGCGAGGTCGTTCGGCGGCAGTGCGGCGAGGTCGCGCGGGCGGCGAAGCCCGGCGACCGCCTCGTTGAGCGCTGCGCTGCGCCCGGCGAAGCCGGCGGCACCGTCGCGCGCGTCGAACGCGTCGTAGACCGAGCCCGTGGAAGCCTTCACGGCGTCGTGCGGCAGAACGAGCAGGATCCAGAAGTCCTGCGGCACGTCGAGCGGCGCAAGCTCGCTCCCGTCGCCCGTGCCGAGCTGCGGGCCGTCCGCGAGGAAGAAGGAGACGTCGGCTCCGAGCTGTATGGCGATCGCGCGCAGATCGTCGTCGGGCAACGGTTCCGGCAGCGTCGAGTTCGCGAGCCGCAGCGCGGTCGCGGCGTCCGAGCTGCCCCCGCCGAGCCCCGCGGCGACCGGCAGGCGCTTCTCGATGTGGACGCGCCAGTGCGGCTCGACTCCGGCGCGCGCGGCGAGTCCCTCGAGCGCGCGCCGGACGAGCGTGTCGGCGAGGAACCCGTCGACGCGGAAGGTGCCGGCCGGCTCGAGCTCGATCCGGTCGGCGAGCCCGATGCGCTGGTAGACGGTGACGAGCTCGTGCTTGCCGTCGTCGCGCAGCGGTCCGACGACGAGCGCGAGGTTGATCTTCGCCGGCGCCGGAGCTCTCATGCCAGGGCGGCCGCCAGCGTCACGAACTCCGGCGGGAAGAGCTCCTCCGCTCGCGCGGACGCCTCGCGACCGAGCTCGGCGAGCGCGGCGACGGCGCGCTCGCGCGAGGCGATGCCGCTCAGCTCGAGCGAGTTCGGCAGCGTCTTGCGCCGGTGCGCGAACGCGGCCACGACGATCTTCTTCACCCGCGCGAAGTCGTCGGGCAGGCCGGTGCGGCGGAACGCGACGAGCGCCGAGCTCACGTTCGGCGGCGGCCGGAAGACCGTGCGCGACACCGGATGCAGGCCCGTCCGCTCGCACACGAGCTGCACGAGCACCGACACGGCGCCGTACGCCTTCGTGCGCGGCGCCGCGAAGAGGCGATCGGCGACCTCCCGCTGCACCATCACGCACCACGTGTCGATCCCCGGGAGGCCGTCGAGGCTCTCGACGACGATCGCCGTCGCGACGTTGTACGGCAGGTTCGCGACGAGCTTCGTCGCGTCGGGTGCGAGCGCAGCGAGATCGAGCCGCAGCGCGTCGCCGAAGTGGAGCGTCACGTTGTCGCCGGCATCGGCGAGGTACGGCGCGAGTGACGTATCGAGCTCGACGGCGTGCACGTGCGCGACGCGGGAGGCGAGGTAACGGGTGAGGATGCCGAGGCCGGGCCCGATCTCCAGCACGACGTCGGCGGGCTGGAGCGCCGCGAGCCGCCCGATCACGCCGAGGATGTTCTCGTCGACGAGAAAATGCTGGCCGAGCTCCTTCTTCGGCGCGACGTTCACGCCGGCAACCCGAAGCACTCGATCGCGTTGCGGTCGATCTGCGCCGCAAGCTCGTCCGCCTCCTCACCGCGCGCCTGCGCGAGCGCCGCGATCGTGTGCACGACGTAGGCGGGCTCGTTGCGCTGTCCGCGCACCGGCTGCGGTGCGAGGTACGGGCAGTCGGTCTCGGCGAGGATCCGACCGGCCGGAACCTGCGTCGCCGCGAGGCGGAGGTCGACAGCGTTCTTGTAGGTCGCGTTGCCGGCGAACGAGATGTACCAGCCGCGCTCGAGCGCCGTGCCGAGCAGGTGCGGCGACGAGAAGCAGTGCAGGACGACGCCGCCGCCGAACGACGCGAGTGCGGCGAGCGTGTCCTCGTCGGCCGCACGCGTGTGGATGACCGCGGGCTTGCCGACGTCGGCTGCGAGCTCGAGCTCCTGCTCGAAGAGGCGGAGCTGCCTGTCGCGCGGCGCGTAGTCGCGGAACCAGTCGAGACCCATCTCCCCCACGCCGACCGCACGCGGATGGTCGAGGAGCGCCCGCACCTCGCCGAGGTCGGCGTCGGTCGCGCCGCCGGCCTCGTGCGGATGGATCCCGAGGATCGCGAACACTCCCTCATGACGTTCTGCGATCTCGAGCGCCCGCCTGCAGCCGGCGACGTCGGTACCGACCGTGAGGATCGTCATGACGCCGCTGTCGCGTGCACGCGCGACAGCGGCGTCTGTGTCGAGCGCGTCGAGGTGCGCGTGCGTGTCGATCACAGCCCCTCCTAGAGGCCGAGCAGGGCGAGCTCTTCGGCAGCGGTCTCCGGCGGGAGCTTGCGGAAGAGCGGCTTCGGCTCGCGGAGCGCCTGTCCCGGGGCGAGGGCGCTCGGCGCCCACGATCCCCTCCAGCTCTCGTAGTCGCCGGTGAGCACTTCGTGCGTCGACCCGTCGTCCTCGGTCGCCGTGCGGAACTCGAGCGGGCCCGCGATCCAGCCGTCATAGCCGAGCAGCTCGTGCACCGTCTGCGACGTGAACGGCAGGAACGGCGCGAGGAGCGTCTTGAGCGAGTCGACGCAGCGGAGCGCGACGTAGAGGACTGTCGCGGCGCGCTCGCGGTCGGTCTTCACGAGCGCCCACGGCTGTTGCTCGGCGATGTACTGGTTCGCGAGCGAGCTCGCGCGCATCGCCGCTGCGACGGCCGCGCGAAAGCGGACGGCCTCGATCTCGGCGCCGACCTCGTCGAACGCGGCGGCGACGCCGTCGAGGACGCGGCGGTCGGCATCGGTGAGCTCGCCCGGCTGCGGCACCTCGCCGAAGTTCCGGTGTGCGCTGACGAGCGTGCGGTTGACGAGGTTCCCCCAGTTCGCGAGCAGCTCGTCGTTGTTGCGTCGCACGAACTCGTCCCACGTGAAGTCGGTGTCCTGCGTCTCCGGGCCGCCGGCGGTGAGGTAGTAGCGCAGCGGATCCGGGTCGTAGCGGCTGAGGAAGTCGGAAACCCAGATGGCGAGGTTGCGGCTCGTCGACGCCTTCTTGCCTTCCACGGTCAGGTACTCGCTCGCGACGACGTTCGTCGGCAGATGGAGCTCGCCGCGACCCGCGCCGAGCTCGCCGCCGGCGCCGTAGCCGAGGAGCATCGCGGGCCAGATGACCGAGTGGAAGACGATGTTGTCCTTGCCCATGAAGTAGTAGTGGCCGGCGGCGGGGCTCTGCCACCACTCGCGCCACGCGTCGGGGGTGCCGCGGTTCCATGCCCATTCGACGCTCGCCGACAGGTAGCCGATCACGGCGTCGAACCAGACGTAGATCCGCTTGGTCTCGTCGGGATAACCCTCGACCGGCACCGGAACGCCCCAGTCGATGTCGCGCGTCATCGCCCGCGGCTTGAGCTCGCGCACGAGCCCGAGCGAGAAGTTCTTCACGTTCGGGCGCCACCCCTCCTGCGCGGAGAGCCAGGCCTCGAGCTGCTCGGCGAACGCCGGCAGGTCGAGGAACAGGTGCGTCGTCTCGCGGAACTCGGGCGTCGAACCGTCGATGATCGAGCGCGGATCGACCAGGTCGACGGGGTCGAGCTGGTTGCCGCAGTTGTCGCACTGGTCGCCGCGCGCCTCGGGGAAGCCACAGATCGGACACGTCCCTTCGATGTACCGGTCGGGGAGCGTGCGGCCGGTCGAGGGGGAGAACGCGCCGAGTGTCGTCTTCTCGACGAGATGGCCGCGCTCGTAGAGCGTGCGGAAGATGTCCTGGGTGACCCGGCGGTGGCTGCGCGTCGTCGTGCGCGTAAAGCAGTCGTAGGAGATGCCGAGGTTGCGCAGGTCCTCCCGGATGAGACCGTTGTTGCGGTCGGCGAGCTCACGCGGGGAGACGCCGCTCCGGTCGGCGGACACCATCACCGGCGTGCCGTGCTCGTCCGTCCCGGACACCATCAGCACGTCGTTGCCCTTGAGCCGGTGGTAGCGCGCGAACACGTCCGCCGGCACGGCGAAGCCCGCCACGTGGCCGATGTGGCGCGGTCCACTCGCGTACGGCCAGGCGGGCGCGACGAGGATCTTCTGCGGCGGAGGCGACAG
>DATKQO010000154.1:0-5881 GCA_035532715.1 Gaiellaceae bacterium
CTGAACGCCGTCATCGGCAGCGTCGGCGAGATCGTGGAGAAGAGCGCGCCGGTCAACGACATCGTGACGACGATCAACCAGCAGCTCGACGCCGGCGTCGACCTCCTCGAAGGGCTGCTCGTGAAGAAGGCCGGCATGGCAGACGCCGTCGGCCTCGTCGACGGCATGTACGCGGGCGCCGCCGCCGCCGGTTTCCGGAACTTCCCGGACAGCACGACGATCAAGGCGCCGCGGATCGGCGAGGTCTACACGAAGGGGACGCTGACGCTCGCACGCCTCGGCCGCGAGGCGCCGATCGCGCTCGGCAACCCGGCGGGCTTCCCGCTGCGGAACGTCGAGGGAGGAAGTCTCGCGGCGCGGCTCCTGTACCCGGAGGGACGCCAGCAACGGCCTGCCGCGCTGCCCCGGTCTCCGATCATCGGCACCGACGCCCCCGAGCAGTACGAGCGGCGGGACGACATCGGCAAGCCGCGCAAGCGCCTCCCCGACCGGTCGCGTTAGCGAACCCGGCTCGACACGAAAGGAGCCCTGTTGCAGACACCCGCCTCATTCGAGTACGAGCGTGCGACCACTGTAGAAGGCGCGATTGCGTCGCTCCAGAGGCTCGGCTCGGAGGCGCGCGTCATCGCCGGCGGGCACAGCCTGCTGCCGATGATGAAGCTCCGGCTCGCGAACCCGGCGCACCTGATCGACATCAACGACCTCACCGAGCTCTCGTACATTCGCGAGGAGGGCGACGAGATCGCGATCGGCGCGCTGACGCGCCACGTGGATCTGTTGAAGTCCGAGCTGCTCTTCACCCACGCGCCGGTGTTCCGTGACGCCGAGCAAGTGATCGCCGACCCGGTCGTGCGCAACCGCGGCACGATCGGCGGTTCCCTCTGCCAGGCGGACGCAGCGGAAGACCTCTCGGCCGTCTGCAGCGCCCTGAAGGCGAAGGCCGTCATCCGCAGCACGGCGGGCCAGAGAGTTGTCGCCATGGACGAGTTCCATGTCGGGCCGTACATGACAGCGGTCGGCGACGGCGAGCTGCTCACCGAGGTGCGGATTCCGCTGCGCCGCCGCGGCGGCAGCGCGCACGAGAAGCTCGAGCGCCGCGCCGGCGACTGGGCGATCGCCGCCGCGTCCGCGGCCGTCTGGCTCGAGGGCAGCAGGATCGCGGACGCGGGCATCGGCCTGAGCGCGGTCGGGCTCACGACGATTCACCTCTCGCGGGCCGAAGACCTGCTCCGCGGAGAGACCCCGTCGGAGGAGCTCTGGGCGAAGGCCGGCGAGATCGCCTCGGCGGACTGCGCTCCGAGCGCCGACGGCCGTGGGCCGATCGACTACAAACGCCATCTCGCCGGCGTGCTCACCGTACGCGCACTGCGCCGTGCGACCGCACGCGCGATCCATCAGGAGGCCTGACGATGCACGTCTCGATATCCGTGAACGGCGAGAAGGTCTCCCGCGAGATCGAACCGCGCCAGCTGCTCGTGCATTTCATCCGCGAGACGCCCGGCCTGACCGGCACCCACTGGGGCTGCGACACCTCGAACTGCGGCGCCTGCGTCGTCCAGATGGACGGGGCGCCGGTCAAGTCGTGCACGGTCCTGGCGGCGATGTGCGAGGGCCACGAGATCCGCACCGTCGAGTCCCTCGAGGTCGACGGCCGGCTGGACCCGATTCAGATGGGCTTCCACGAGCAGCACGCGCTCCAGTGCGGGTTCTGCACGCCGGGTATGTTGATGACGACCCGCGCGTTGCTCGACGAGAACCCGAATCCGACCGACCACGAGATCCGTACGGCCATCTCAGGCGCGATCTGCCGCTGTACGGGCTACAAGAACATCGTCAGCGCGGTGCGCTGGGCCGCAGAGTACGAAGCAACCGCGAAGCAGGGGGTCTGAGCAATGGCGACGGTCGAGAACCTTCCGAGCCGCACGACCGAGCGCCCCATCGGCTTCGGCCGGCTGAAGCGCAAGGAGGACGCGCGCTTCATCCGGGGCAAGGGCACCTACCTCGACGACATCCGGCTGCCGGGGATGCTCCACGGCGCGATCCTGCGCAGCCCGTACGCGCACGCGCGCATCGTCTCGATCGATACCTCGAAGGCGCTCGCCGCGCCGAACGTCGCCGCGGTCATCACCGCCAAGGACCTCGAGACGCTCGGGCTCGCGTGGATGCCGACGATCTCCTACGACACGCAGGCCGTGCTCGCAGGCGACAAGGTCCGTTTCCAGGGCCAGGAGGTCGCGTTCGTGATCGCGACCGACGAGTACTCGGCAAACGACGCGCTCCAGTTGATCGACGTCGAGTACGAGCCGCTGCCGGCGGTCGTCAACGCGCGGAAGGCGCTCGACCCGGAAGCGCCGCTGATCCGCGACGACAAGACAGGGCAGCGCGACAACCTCGCGAGCCCGACCTGGGAGGCAGGCGACAAGGACGCCACGGACCGTGCGTTCGCCGAGGCCGACACCGTCGTGTCGCGCGACATGATCTATCCCCGCTGCCATCCGGCGCCGCTCGAGACGTGCGGCATGATCGCCGACTTCAATCCGGAGACGGGCCAGCTCGACATCTACAACGGCAACCAGGCACCGCACGCCCACCGCACGGTCTACGCACACGTCGCCGGGCTCGCGGAGCACATGATCCGGATCCGCTGCCAGGACATCGGCGGCGGCTTCGGCAACAAGGTGCCGGTGTATCCGGGCTATGTCTGCGCGATCGCCGGCTCGATCGTGGCCGGCGCGCCGGTCAAGTGGATCGAGAACCGCTCCGAGAACCTGATGTCGACCGGATTCGCGCGCGACTACATCATGCGCGGCGAGATCTGCTCGAAGAACGGCAAGATCACCGGCCTGCGGGTCGACGTGATCGCCGACCACGGCGCCTTCGACAGCACCGCGCAGCCGACGAAGTTCCCGGCCGGCTTCTTCCACATCGTCTGCGGGTCGTACGACCTCGAGGCGTCGCACGTGCAGGTCAAGGCGGTGTACACGAACAAGGCGCCCGGCGGCGTTGCGTACCGGTGCTCGTTCCGTATCACCGAGGCCGTCTACTTCGTGGAGCGGATGGTCGACGCGCTCGCGCTCGAGATGAAGGTCGACCCGATCGAGCTGCGGATGAGCAGCTTCATCGCTCCGGAGCAGTTCCCGTACGAGACCACGACCGGTTGGACGTACGACTCCGGCAACTACGCCGAGACGATGCGGGTGGCGATGGACATCGCCGGCTACGAGGATCTGCGTCGCGAGCAGGCGGAGAAGCGCGCCCGCGGCGAGCTCATGGGCATCGGCGTGTGCTTCTTCACCGAAGGCGTCGGCGCGGGACCGCGCAAGCACATGGACATCCTCGGGCTCGCCATGAACGACGGGGCGGACCTTCGGGTGCACCCGTCGGGCAAGGCGGTGGTCAGCCTCAGCTGCCAGACGCAGGGGCAGGGTCACGAGACGACGTTCGCGCAGATCGTCGCCGAGGAGCTCGGCATCCCGCCGGAGGACGTCGAGGTCCGCCACGGCGACACCGACCGCTCGCCGTACGGCCTCGGCACCTACGGCAGCCGCTCGACCCCGGTGTCCGGCGCCGCGGTCGCGGTGGTCTCGCGCAAGGTGCGCGACAAGGCGCGCCTGATCGCCGCGACGATGCTCGAGACGCGGCCGGAGGATCTCGCCTGGGAGAAGGGCCGCTGGTACGTCAAGGGAGACCCCGAGAAGGGCGCGCTGATCGAGGACATCGCGCTGCGGGCCTACAGCGGCGCGGCGATGCCCGCGGGGATGGAGGGCGGCCTCGACGCGCAGGTGATCTACGACCCGCCCAACCTCACGTACCCCTACGGCGCCTACATCGCCGTCGTCGACATCGATCCCGACACCGGTCACGTCACCGTGCGGCGCTTCATCGCGGTCGACGACTGCGGCGTGCGCATCAATCCGATGATCGTCGACGGCCAGATCCACGGCGGCCTCGCCGAGGGCGTCGGGATCGCGTTGATGGAGCTGATCTCGTTCGACGAGGAGGGCAACTGCCTCAACTCGTCGTTCATGGACTACCTGATCCCGACCGCGCTCGAATGTCCCGACTTCGAGCTCGGCGAGACGGTCACTCCGTGCCCGCACCATCCGCTCGGGGCGAAGGGCGTCGGGGAGTCCCCGAACGTCGGGTCGCCGCCCGCGATCGTGAACGCGGTCATCGACGCGCTGTACGAGACGCACGGCGTCGATCAGCTCGACATGCCCTGCACTCCGGCCCGCGTGTGGGCGGCGATGCAGGGGCGTCCCGAGCCGCCGCAATGATCAGCGGCGCCTTGTCGCGGCGGGCGCAGGAGCTCGCCGCCCAGGGCACGCCGTTCGTGACCGCTACCGTGGTGCGTGCGCAGCGCCCGACGAGCGTGAAGGCCGGAGACGTTGCGCTCGTGCTCGGCGACGGCACGATCGAAGGGTTCGTGGGTGGCGTGTGCGCACAGCAGAGCGTGCGCGCGTACTCGTTGAAGGCGCTCGACACGGAGGAGGCACTGCTGTTGCGAATCGTCCCCGACGGACCGATCGGCGAAGACCCCGGAACCGGTCTGGCGGTCCCGGTCGAGGACGGTGCCGTCACGGCCCAGAACCCGTGCCTGTCGGGCGGTGCGATCGAGATCTTCCTCGAGCCCGTGCTTCCGGCGCCGAGAGTCCTCGTCGTCGGCGACACGCCGATCGCGGCCGCGCTCCTGACGCTCGGTGCGGAGCTCGGCCTCGACCTCGTCCCCGTGCAGGGAGGCGCTCCGGAACCGTCTGCGGCCGACCTCGCGCTCGTCGTCGCCGCGCACGGGCGCGACGAGCTGCACACGCTGCGGCGCGCGCTCGAGACGGGCGTGCCCTACGTCGGTCTCGTGGCCAGCCACAAGCGCGGCGCCGGTGTGCTCGCCGAGCTTCGCACCGACGGTGTTCCAGACGAGCACCTGGCGCTGATCGACGTGCCCGCAGGCATCGACATCGGTGCCCGGACCCCCGCCGAGATCGCGCTGTCGATCCTCGCGCGGATCGTCGCCGCACGCCGTGGAGAGCGCGCCGCCGCGCCCGCGCACGCACGCGCCTCGGTTCCGGCGAGCGACGCCGACTCGGCGTCGCCCATCCTTGCGATCGACCCGATCTGCGGGATGACGGTCGCCGCTGTCCCGGGCACGCCGTCGGTGCAACACAACGGCGAGACGGTCTACTTCTGTTGCGAGGGTTGCGCAGCGAAGTTTCAGGCGCAACACGAGCATGCCGTCGCGGCTGAGTGATCCGTGAGCCCGCGCGAGGTAACCGGCGAGGCGGCCGAGGAGATCCGCCGGCTCGTACCCGACATCGAGACGCTCGCCCGGCGGCTCGCCGAGGTCGACTATCTCGTCGACGAGGGGCTCGCGACCTCGCTGTTCCTGAGCCTGCGCCTGCCGCAACCGTTGCTGCTCGAAGGTGAGGCGGGTGTCGGCAAGACTGAGGCAGCGAAGGCGCTGGCGCTCGTGCTCGACACGCCGCTGATCCGGCTGCAGTGCTACGAGGGAATCGATGCGGCCGAAGCGCTCTACGAGTGGAACTACCCGCGGCAGCTGCTGAGCATCCGCCTCGCCGAAGCCGGCGGCCCGGCGCTCGGAGAGGAGGAGTTGTTCGGCCCGGACTACCTGATCCGCCGCCCGCTGCTGCGTGCGCTCGAGCATCCGGGCCCGCGCCCGGCCGTGCTGCTGATCGACGAGATCGACCGCGCCGACGACGACTTCGAGGCGTTCCTGCTCGAGCTGCTCGCGGACGCGAGCGTCACGATCCCCGAGCTCGGGACGATCCGCGCGACGCACCCGCCGGTCATCGTGCTCACCTCCAACCGGACGCGCGACCTGCACGACGCCGTGAAGCGCCGCTGCCTCTACCACCGGATCGAGTAC
>DATKQO010000155.1:0-8582 GCA_035532715.1 Gaiellaceae bacterium
GGCCGAGGGAAGGGCCGCGACCGGTCCGCACGTCGACGCCCGCACGCGTCGCGATGCCGATCCCGCTCCAGCCATGGGCGCGGCTTCCCGATCAGACATCAGCAGTTCCGAGGCCGGCAAACTGCCTCTCCTGCCGGCTGAGGAACTGCGGGACAGGGATTCGAACCCCAACTTCCTGATCCAGAGTCAGGCGTCCTACCGTTAGACGATCCCGCAACGGTCGGCCCGGATTGTAGCGGGGCTTCCCCCGGCTCAGACCTCGAGCTTGTAGACCTTCACGAGCCGCTGCTCGGTCTCCGTGTCGATATGGGCGACCACCTCGACGTACGGCTCGAGGCCCGAGCCGCGGAGCTTCGCCTTCAGGAGGCCGTCCACCTGGAAGAGCCCGGACGAGTTGTTCATGAGGATCTCGATCCGCACCGGATGTTCTTCGCCGTCGGAGATCGTGACGTCCTCGATCGCGGCCGCCGAGAGCGAGTGCATCGAGACGCGCCCGCGCTCGAACGGGATCCGCGAGCGGCCCTTCGCCATGTCGAGTGCGTCGGCGACTCGAATGAGCCCCGCCTCGATCGTCAGGGGCTGGCCGTCGGCGCGGTGGCTGATGATCGCCTGCAGGACCTCGGAGACGATCACCGTGCGATCGGGCTCGTCGTAGAGCCCCGTCAGGAGCTCTCGCAGCTTCGGCTCGGCGAGGAACAGGCTGAAGTCTTCGTGGCCGTGCCGGTGGATCGACATACCGATGCAATGCGTGAGCGCCGCAAGCGTGACGACGACCTCCGCGTCGTCGATCGTCATCCCGTAGTCGCGGACGACGGCCGGCTCGACGTGGTGCTTCGTCAGCTGGCGCAGGAGCTTCAGCGCGATGTTCGCGACGATCTGGATATGGACCCACGAGTGGTCGTTGATCTCCATCCGGGCGACGGCATTCACGTTCGAGACGTGCCACCATCCCTTGAGCTGCGCGTCGTCGTTCACCCGGTCGATCAGCGTGCGGAGCTTGCGGTTGCCGCGCACGGGTACGTTGATCTTCATCCGGCCGATGGCCTCGGCCGGGGTCAGGCGGGCTTCCGCCTCCGCCTCGGCCGCGACGGGCTGCTCGATGCGGTCGGCCGTCTCCTTGTCGAGGGCCACGCCGGAAGTGTACGTCCGCGCGATACGTGTTTAATGCCGTATGCACGTGGGGCACCCGGTCAAGCTGATCGTCGAGGACGATCTCCGGCGGCGGCGCCTGACCGTCTTCTTCCGGCTGATCCTCGCGGTCCCGCACTTCATCTGGATCTTCCTGTGGACGGTCGTGACCGTCGTCGCCGCGGTCGTGAACTGGGTCGCGACGCTCGTCGTCGGCAAGCCGCCGGACGGGTTGCACCGGTTCATGTGCTCGTACGTCCGCTACCTCACACACGTCAACGCGTATGTCGGGCTCGTCGGCAATCCGTATCCCGGCTTCGTCGGCGAGGAGGGCGAGTACCCCGTCGACCTGTTGTTGCCCGGGCCGGCGCCGCAGGCGCGCTGGAAGGTGTTCTTCCGCATCTTCCTCGCCGTACCCGTGCTGCTTCTCTCGTCGGCGCTCGGCGGCGGCGGCAACATCCGCTTCTCGACCGGCCGCAGCAGCTCGACGAAGTACGGCGGCGGCGGAGGCGGCGCGCTCGGCGGCGTCTGCGCGGTGCTCGGCTGGTTCGCGAGCATGGCCCGCGGCGAGATGCCGAAGGGCCTGCGCGACGCGGGCGCGTACAGCGTCGGCTACACGGCCCAGATGCTCGCGTACCTCCTGCTCATCACCGACCGCTATCCGAACGCCGACCCGACCGCCATGCTCGCCGATGTCGCGCGGCCGCCGCAGCATGTCGTGCGTCTCGTCGGCGACGCAGACGACCTCCGCTTCTCGCGCGTCACCGTGTTCTTCCGGCTGCCTCTCGCGATCCCGCACTTCGTCTGGCTCGTCCTCTGGACGATCGTGGCCTGGGTCGCCTCGATCCTCATGTGGTTCGCCATCCTCTTCAGAGGCGAACCGCCGGCGACGCTGCACCGCTTCCTCTCGCGCTACGTGCGCTACTCGCTGCACGTCAACTCGTTCATCTATCTCGCGGCGAACCCGTTCCCCGGTTTCGCGGGCGAGGAGGGACGCTATCCACTCGACCTCGAGCTGCCTCCGCCGGCGCCCCAGAGCCGGAGCGTGACGTTCTTCCGTATCTTCGCCGCGATCCCCGCGCTCCTCGTCAACGGCGCGCTCGGCTGGGGGCTGCTCGTGGCGGCGTTCCTCACCTGGTTCGTCGCTCTCGTACGGGGCGAAGCACCGTGGGGGTTGCGCAACCTGTCGGCGTACTGCCTGCGCTACGGCGCGCAGCTGAACGCATACATCTATCTCCTCACGGACGTCTATCCGCACGCGAGCCCGCTCGAGGGCTCCGCGGCCATGCAGCAGCCCGCGTTCGACGAGCCGGCGTGACCCGCAGCGCGCTCGGGCGCGCGGCGCTCCTCCTCGCGCTCGCGGCGGCGTGGTCGTCGGCCGCCTGGCTCCTCTGGAGCTCGAGCGTCGTCCCGCAGCTCCACCTGCCGCACCTCGACGAGCACGCCTATTTCTCCGCAGCGCTGCTTCGCTCGGCCGAGTCGTTCGGTCGCTTCCAGGACGCGAATTGGGTGCTCTCGACTCTCGCCGAGCTCGCGGTCCTCGTCCTCTACGCGCGGTACGGCGCACGGTTCGCGCGCGAGTCGGCGGCGGGCCGTCTGGGCACCGGGATGCTGCTCGGGATGATCGGGTTCGCGCTCGTGTGGGCGGCGCAGCTCCCGTTCAGCGTCGCAGAGCTCTGGTGGGAACGCCGCCACCATCTGACCCACGTCGGCTACCTCGGCAGCGTCCTCGGCAACTGGCTCGCGCTCGGGGTGCAATTCGTCTTCCTCTGCGTCGCGCTCGCGATCGTGATGGGGCTCGCGCGGGTCCTGCGCGAGCGCTGGTGGCTCGCGGGTGCGCCCGCGTTCGTCGGGCTCGCGCTCCTCTTCGCGTTCGTCAGCCCGTACCTCATCTCCACGCAGCCGCTGGAGAGCCCGCAGCTGCGTGCGGCGGCGACGCGCCTCGAACGGGTCGAGCACGTCGGCCACGTACCAGTCGTCGTCGAGACGGTGCACACCGTCACGTCGCTCCCGAACGCCGAGGCGACGGGACTCGGCCCGAGCCGCCGCGTCGTCCTCTGGGACACGCTCGTCTCGGGCTTTACCCAGCGGGAGGTCACCGTCGTGATCGCCCACGAGCTCGGCCACCTCGCGCACGACCACATCTGGAAGGACGTCGGCTGGTACGCGCTCTTTGCGTTTCCGGGCACGTTCCTCATCGCCCGCCTGACCCGCCGGCGCGGCGGGATGGCGGAGCCGCTCGCCGTGCCGCTGTCCCTGCTCGTTCTCGTCGTGCTCGGGCTGCTCGCGCAGCCGTTGCAGAACGCCGTCTCTCGTCACATGGAGGCGGAGGCCGACTGGTCGGCGCTCCAGGCGACCCGCGATCCGGCGGCTGCGACCGCGCTCTTCCGGCGCTTCGTCCCCACGACGCTGGGCGAGCCGAGCCCGTCGACCTTCGACTACGTGATGCTCGAGAACCATCCCACGACCATGCAGCGCATCGCGATGGTTCAGGCGTGGCGGGAGCGGCAGCGCCGCTGAGGTGCGCCGACGGCCCTGTTAGCGTCTGCGCGACCGATGCTGGAGCGCAGGCTTGCCCTGGATCTCCATGAGCTGCGAGGCGCCGGCGCGGCGATGCTCGCAGCGGGCGCCGTGCTGCCGCTGCTGCCGGGCCACCCCGGAATCGCCTGCCCGCTGCGGCGCGCGACCGGCGTCCCGTGCCCGCTCTGCGGGATGACGACGAGCGTCGAGGCGACGCTGCGACTGCACGTGCACGCCGCGCTCGCCGCGAACCCGGCGGGCGCCGCCGCCGTGCTCGTCGCGCTCGCGCTCCTCGTCGTGCGTCCCCGGCGGCTGCACGTTCCGTTCGCGGTGCTGCCGGCCGCGCTCGCAGCGATGTGGCTGTTCGAGCTGCACCGCTACTCGTTCCTCTGATCCGAAGGAGACCCATGGCCGAACCATCCGGACCGCGCGCGACGTTCCTCCAGCGTCTCGGAGCCGCCCTCATCGACGGCATCCTGCTCGGCATCGTCGCTGCGATCCTCGAGGCGGCGATCAACGGCACCGTCGGCTCGCTGCTCGCGCTTGCGGTCGGGATCGTCTACTACGGCCGGCTCGAGGGCGGCGCGTCGGGGCAGACGCTCGGGAAGCGTGCGCTCGGCATCCGCGTGTACGACCTCGCGAGCGGCGGCCCGATCGGGACGAGCCGTGGGATCCTTCGCTACTTCGCGCGGATCCTTTCCGCGATTCCGTGCTTCCTCGGCTACTTCTGGATGCTCTGGGACGACGAGAAGCAGACCTGGCACGACAAGATCGCGGGCAGCGTCGTCGTGCCGGTGAGCGCGTATCCCGTCGCGAACTGGCCTGGGTGAGCCCGCAGCTTCTTAGGCGACGTTCGCAGCCCAGTCGCCGTAGAGCGACGTGTAGAGGCCGCGCCGTGCGAGCAGCTCGTCATGCGAGCCCTGCTCCACGACGCGGCCGTGCTCGAGCACGACGATGAGGTCGGCGTCCCGGATCGTCGAGAGGCGGTGCGCGATGATGAACGCCGTGCGGTCGGCGAGCAGCACGCGCAGAGCCTGCTCGATCTTCCGCTCGGTGCCGATGTCGACCGACGACGTCGCCTCGTCGAGGATGAGGATGCGCGGATCGGCGAGCAGCGCGCGCGCGAACGCGACGAGCTGCCGCTGGCCGAGCGACAGGCGTGAGCCGCGCTCGCCGAGCTGTGTCTCGTAGCCGTCCTCGAGGCGGAGGATGAATTCGTTCGCGCCGACGGTCTGCGCCGCGCGGACGAGTTCCTCGGCCGACGCGCCCGGCTTGCCGAACGCGATGTTCTCCGCCACCGTCCCCGCGAAGAGGAAGCCCTCCTGCGGCACGACGCCGAGCTGCCGGCGGAGCGACGCTTGCGTGACCTCGTTCAGGTCGAGGCCGTCGATCGTGATCCGGCCGCCTGTGGGCTCGTAGAAGCGCGCAAGCAGCTTCGCGATCGTCGACTTGCCCGCGCCGGTGTGACCGACGAGGGCGACGGTGGTGCCTGCCGCCACGTCGAGGTCGATACCGTGCAGCACCTCGTCGCCGCGACCGTACCGGAAGCGAACGCTCTCGAACCCGACGTCGCCGCGGATCTGCGGCAGCTCGACGGCGTTCTCGGCGTCGAGCACCTGCGGCGTCTCGTCGAGGACGCCCATGATCTTGTCGAGCGCGGCCGTCGCGGAGAGGAACGTGTTGTAGAGCTGCGAGAGCTGCTGCACCGGATCGAAGAAGTTGTTGACGTAGAGCATGAACGCGAAGAGCGTCCCGAGCGTGATCTGGTGCGAGAAGTAGAGATGCCCCCCGTAGCCGAGAACGACGGCGAGGGCGACCGACGAGAGCAGATCGACGAACGGGAAGTAGAGGCCGTTGAGGACGACGGTGCGCATGTTCGCGTCGCGGTAGTGCGCGGCGATCGTGCGGAAGTTCGCGACAGCGCGATCCTCGCGCGTGTAGGCCTGAACGACGCGCATCCCGGCGATGTCCTCCGCGAGCGTCGCGGTCACGAGGCCGAGCCGTTCGCGAACCGCTGCATATGCGCGCGCGGAGTGCATCCGGAAGAGCCCGGTGCCGACGCCCATCAGCGGCAGCACGGCGCAGGTCGCGAGGGCGAGGCGCCAGTCGAGGACGAAGAGCAGGATCGCCGTGCCGAACAGCGTGAGCGTGCTCTGCGCGAGCGTCGTCACGCCGTCGGTCACGAGCTGGTCGACCGCCTCGACGTCATTCGTCAGCCGGCTGATGATCACGCCTGCGCGGTTGCGCTCGTAGAAGCCGAGCGAGAGCCGCTGGAGGTGCGAGAAGAGCCGGAGACGGAGGTCGGCGAGGATCCGCTCGCCGACCCAGCCGGTGAGGTAGGTCTCGACGTACGTCATTCCCCAGTTCGCGAGCCCGGCTGCGACGAAGATCCCGATCACGAGGTAGAGCCGGGAGCCGGCGTGTCCGTGCACCGCGTCGTCGAGCGCGTACTTCGCGAGGTACGGCGGCGCGAGCGCGGTGGCGGTCGCCGTGAGGAGCGAGCCGACCGAGAACCCGACGCGCCCGCGGTACGGCTTCGTCAGCGCCCAGAGCAGGCCGAGGCGCCGGCGTGTCTGGCCCCACGACCAGTCCGCGACCTCCGCGCCGCGCCGCTCCATCAGGTGCCCGCCCGGCTGGTGAACCCTCACGTCCGCAGCCGCCTTTCGCTCTCGCCCCGCGGAGCGGGGCCCCGCGAACGGCTGACGACGCTCGCGCCACGCTCCGGCAACGTGAGCGAACTCATGCGACGTCCTCCATGCCGCCGCGCGCCTCGACCGCGTCGGCGAACTGGCGCTCGAGCAGGCCGTGCTCGTAGATCTCGCGATAGACGGAGTTCGTCGTCACGAGCGCGTCGTGGTTGCCCCGAGCGACGATACGGCCGTCGTGGAGCACGACGATCTCGTCGGCGAGCGCGATCGTCGAGAGGCGGTGCGCGATGATCAGCGTCGTGCGGTTGCGCATCGCCTCGCGCAGGCCGGTGCGGATGCGCGCCTCCGTCGACGCGTCCACGGAGGCGGTCGCGTCGTCGAGGATGAGGATGCGCGGGTCGACTGCGAGCGCGCGTGCGATCGCGATCCGCTGCCGCTGGCCGCCCGAGAGCGTGATCCCGCGCTCGCCGATCACGGTGTCGTACCCTTTCGGGAGCCGTTCGATGAACTCGTGCGCCTGCGCGGCGATCGCCGCGCGCTCCATCTCCTCCTCGGAGAGGTCGACGCGGCCGAACCCGATGTTCTCGCGCACCGTGGCGGAGAAGAGGAACGGGTCCTGCGAGATCACTCCGACCGCGCCGCGGAGCGACGCGAGGGTCACGTCGCGGACGTCGACGCCGTCGATCGTCACGCGGCCCTCCGTCACGTCGTAGAAGCGGGGAACGAGCGACGTGAGCGTCGTCTTGCCCGAGCCCGTGTGGCCGATGAGCGCGATCGTGCGGCCGGGCGGGATATCGAGGTCGATCGCCTCGAGCACCGGGCGGCCCTCGGTGTAGGCGAACGAGACGTGCTCGAAGCGGATCGCGCCAGGGCCCGGCGGCAGTGTCGGCGCGGCCGGGCGGTCGGTCACGTCCTCGGGCTCGTCGAGCACCTGGAAGATGCGCTCGCCGGCCGCGGTCGCGCGCTGCGCCTGCCCGATCCACATTCCCAGCGCGCGCAGCGGGATCACGAGGAGCGCGAGATAGAGGTTGAACGCGACGAAGCTGCCGACGGTGAGCGAGTGATGGACGACCATGCGGGCGCCGGCGAGCAGGACCGCCGCCTGCGCGAGCAGCGGCAGGAACGAGAGCAGCGGCACGTACGTCGCGCGCTGCCGGTTCGCCTTGAGCGTCTGGTCGAAGACGAGCTCGGAGCGGCCGCGGAACTTGTCGATCTCGGCGGGCTCCTGCGCGAACGCCTTCACGACGTGGACGCCGACGATGTTCTCCTCCGCGACCGTCGCGACATCCGCCAGCCGCTGCTGGACGTCGCGAAGTGTCGGGTGGGCGATGTGGCTGTAGCGGTAGGCGATCGCGACGAGGAGCGGCGTCACCGCGAGCACGATCAGCGCAAGCCTCCACTCGAAGAAGAAGAGGACGACGGTCACCGACAGCACGGTGAGCACGTTCTGGAAGAAGAAGATCAACCCGTAGCCGAGGAAGAAGCGCACGCCCTGCAGGTCGACGGTTGCGCGCGACATCAGCTGACCGGTCTGGTGGCGGTCGTAGAACCCGAAGGAGAGCCGGACGAGATGCGCGTACATCCCGCTGCGCATGTCCATCTCGACGTCGAGCGCCTGCTTGCCGGAGATGATGCGGCGCCCGAGCATCAGGAGCGCGCGCACGACGCCGAGCCCGACGATCGCGCCGACGGCGATCCACAGACGGTGCGTGCTGCGGTGGATGAGCGCGCCGTCGATCACGCCACGGCCGGTCACCCAGATGAGCGCGATCTGCGCAGCCTGCGAACCGACGGCGAGCACGATCGAGACGATCAGCCCCGTGCGGTACGGGCGCAGGAACCCGAGCAGCCGGGCGAAGGTCGAACGGTACGCGACGGCGCTCACCGTCTCAGGTTAGAGGCGCCGGAGCTCCGTCCGCACGAGTCCGAGCGCGCGCTCGAGGCGCGCGCGATTCTCCGGCACGTGCGGCCAGCTGCTCGCTCCCGACGGGTGAGGGAGCGGGACGACCGGGACGCCGGCGCGTTCGAAGCGCTCGCCAACGCACGGCGTCAGCTCGGTGAAGCCGAGCATCCGCCGCAGCGCGAGCCCGCCGACGGTGACGATCAGGCCCGGCCCCAGGAGCTCGAGCTCGCGGTCGCGCCAGAACGCGCAGAGATCCTGCTCCTGCGGCGTCGGCGCGCGGTCGCCGCGGCCGGACGCAGTCCGGCCGGGGTAGCAGCGCGTGACCGACGCGCAGTAGAACGTCGCGTAGAACGCTTCCTCCTCGAGTGAGAGCCAGCGGCGCA
>DATKQO010000156.1:0-10348 GCA_035532715.1 Gaiellaceae bacterium
CGCGCGAGCCGCGGCCGGTTCGCGCCGGGCTCTCCCCGCTCGCGCGCGGCGGGCTCGCGATCGCCTTCGCGCTCGCGCTCACCTGGCTCATACCCGCGATCGGCCTCCACTCGCGCAACGCCGAGCGGGGCGTGCTCGCACTCGTCGCGTTCGGCATCGTCACCGTCGCGACCCGGCGTGCGACGCTCTTCCACGTGCTCGGGATCGTGCTCGTCGAGAACGGGCTCGCGCTCGCCGCGCTCGAGCTGCCGGGCGGCGGCTCGTCGGTCGCGATCGAGCTCGGCGTCGCCGTCGACCTGACCCTGATCGCGCTCGTCGCCGCGGTCTTCCACGAACGGATCTTCGCCGAGTTCGGCGCCGGCGACTCCGCCGCCCTCCGGAGCCTCCGTGATTAGCCGCGAGGCGCTCGCGCTCGCGGCGATCGTCGCGCCCGCAGCGTCGGCGCTCGCGGCGGGTGCCGCGCCGGGGCGGGCGGTGCACGCGGTCGCGGTCGCCGGCGGGCTCGTGTCGGCCGCGCTCGCAGGCGTGCTCTCCACCGTTGCGCTCGTCTCACCGCAGCATCCCCACGTCGGGCCCTGGCTCGTCGTCGACGCGGCCGCCGGCCTGCTCGTCGGCGTGACGGGAGTCGTCGGTCTCGCGAGCGTGCTCGTGTCGCCCTCGTACCTCGGCACCGTTTCGGCAGCGCTCGTCCGGACCGAATGGCGGGCGCGCGTGTACTACGCCCTGCTCTTCGCGTTCTGGACGGCGCTCGTCGCCGTTCCGCTCGTCGGCAATCTCGGCGGCGCATGGCTGCTCGTCGAAGGGACGACGGCCGCATCGGCGCTGCTCGTCGGTTTCAGCGGACGTCCCCGCGCCCTCGAGGCGGCGTGGAAGTACCTCATCCTCACGTCGCTCGGCCTCGGCGTCGCGCTGCTCGGAATCGTGCTGCTCGCCGCAGCGTCGTCCGGCGGCGGGCTCGACGCGCTCTCGTGGCGCGCGCTCGCGCACCTGCACGCCGGGCACGACGCGACCCTCGTGGCGTACGTCCTCCTCGTGGCGGGGCTCGCCGCGAAGGTCGGCTGGGCGCCGGTGCACAACTGGCTGCCGGATGCGCACTCCGAGGCGCCGGCGCCGATCTCCGCCCTGCTCTCCGCGGCGTTGCTGCCCGCGGTGCTGCTCGTCGCGTGGCGGGCGAGCCAGGCGCTCGGGCCCGGAATCGGCGGCGGGACCGCGCAGTCCGTGCTGCTCGGCTTCGGCCTCCTGTCGCTCGTGGTCGCGGTTCCGTTCCTCTGGCAACAGCTTCCGTGGAAGCGTCTGCTCGCCTACTCGAGCCTCGAACACATGGGCGTGATCGCGATCGGCATCGGCTTCGGCACGCCGCTGGCGCTTGCGGGCGTCGCGCTGCACATCGCGGGCCACGCGCTCGCCAAGGCGCTCGGCTTCTACGCCGCCGTCCCGCTGCTCGGGCACGAGCCGACGGCGGCCGCGCACGCGGCAGGCGGGATCGGCCACACGCAGCCGGCGCTCGGCACCGTGATGGGTGTGTCGGTCGGCGCGCTCGCCGGGCTCCCGCCCTCTCCCCTCTTTGCGAGCGAGGTGCTGATCGTCGCCGGCGGGTTCGCCGCGGGTCGTCCGTGGGCCGCGTCGATCACCGCCCTCCTGCTCGCGCTCGGCTTCCTCGGCCTCGCGCACGCGCTCATCGAGACGACGGCGGGCGAATCGCCTGCGCACGAGCGCGCGCTTGCGCCCGGCATTCGCGGGGTCACGCTGCTCGCGGGCGTCACGGTCGTCTGCCTGCTCGCGCTCGCGGCCACAGCGCTCTGGCTGCCGGGAAGCGACCTCGCCCATGCGCTCGTGGCGGGAATCCGGTGAGCAGCGCCTATCGCGCCGCTGTCGCGCGCGCCCTCGACGCCGGCTCTCGGTTCGGGAGCCTGCATGCCTCGGGAGCGAACGTCCGCACCGTGCTCGTCTCGCCCGAGGGGGAGCTCCACGTGGAGAGCGTCGCGCTCGACGGCGACCGCGCACCCTCGATCGTCGATCTCGCGCCGGCGGCGGCGTGGGACGAGCGCGAGGCGGCCGACCTCTACGGCGTCCGCTTCGACGGGCACGAACCCCTGCGGCCGCTCGCCGACCACGGCGGCGGCCTGGAGCGCTGGACGGTGCCGGTGCACGGCGACGACACGTACCAGGTCGCCGTCGGACCGATCCACGCGGGCGTGATCGAGTCCGGCCACTTCCGCTTCCACGTCGTCGGCGATCGGATCCTCCACCTCGACGCCCGGCTCTTCTACAAGCATCGCGGGCTCGAACGCGCGGCCGAAGGGCGTCCGCTCGAGGAGGCCCTCGTGTACGCGCAGCGTGCCTGCGCTGCGTGCGCCGTCTCGAACACCGTCGCCTACGCGCACGCCTGCGAGCATGCGCTCGGCCTGCAACCGACCTCCGAGCTCGCACGCGTGCGCACCATCCTGCTCGAGCTCGAGCGAACCTGGAGCCATCTCAACGACGTCGCTGCAATATGCGCGGGAGTCGGACTCGCGGCCGGCAACGCGAGCTTCGCGGCGCTGACCGAGCGTGCCCGCGCGCTGAACGGGCGCGTGACCGGCCACCGCTTCCTCTTCGACACGATCGACGTCGGCGGCAGCGCGCTCTCGATCGACGCCGCAACCGTCGCGCAGGCGCGCGCGGAACTCGCCGCGCTGCGCGCCGCCGCCCGCACAGGCTGGCGCGAGCTGCTGTTCAACGCGTCGTTCGAGGACAGGCTGCCCGGCGTCGGCGTCGTCACCGAGGGGGACGGTCGCGCGCTCGGCGCCGTGGGCCCGGCGGCGCGCGCGAGCGGGATCGCCGAGGATGCGCGCACCGCGAGCCCACGGCTCGCCTACGACGGCTTCGACGTGCAGACGGCCGGGGGCGCCGCGGGCGACGTGCAGGCGCGGCTCGAACAGCGCGCGCTCGAGCTGTGGCAGTCCTTCGACGTGCTCGACGCGCTGCTCGACGGCCCTGTGCAGGCGAGCGCGGCGCAGGCCGCGGCGGCGCCGGCGCCGATCGGGCTCGCCTGCGTCGAAAGCCCGCGCGGGGCCACGCTCTGCGTCGTCGAGCACGCCGGCGGAACGCTCGAGCGCCTCCGGCTGCGTACCGGTTCGTATGCGAACTGGCCGGTCGTCGCGCACGCGGCGGCCGGGAATCTCCTCCCCGACTTCCCGCTCATCAACAAGAGCTTCGAGCTCTGCTACGCCTGCGCGGACCGCTGATGCTCACGCTGCTCCGAGACCTCCGACGGCTCCGCAACGACATCGGGCTCCCGCGCCCCGAACGCGCCCGCAGCCTCGCTGTGCGCCACGTCGACGCGGGCTCGTGCAACGGGTGCGAGCACGAGCTCACGCTCGCATCGGCGCCGCAGTACGACCTCCAGCGCTTCGGTTTCGGCATCGTCGCCTCGCCGAGGCACGCCGATGTGCTGCTCGTCACCGGTGTGGTGACGACGCGCATGCGCGAGCCGCTGCTCGCCGCCTACAACGCGATGCCCGAGCCGCGCCTCGTCGCCGCCTTCGGCGACTGCGCACTCGGCCGCGGCCTGCTGGGCCTCCACTCCGAGCTCGCCGGCCCGCTGGAGGCGATCCTGCCGATCGACCTGCGCATCCCCGGCTGCCCACCCACGCCGGACGCAGTCGCCGCGGCGCTCGCCCGGCTCTGCGACAGCCGGGTGTACTAGCCCATCTCGATGTCGGCCGGGATGCCCATCCGGCCGAGCGTGCGCAGGTGACGCTGGTGCGAGCCGAGCGCCGCGCGCAGTGACGGCTGTGCGGTGTAGCGGATGCCGTGCTTCACGGCGTTGCGCTTCACGATCTCCGCGATGCGCGGGTAATGCGTGTGCGCGACGCGCGGAAAGAGATGGTGCTCGATCTGGTAGTTGAGGCCGCCGAGCACCCACGTCAGCAGCGGATTCCGCGGGCAGAAGTCGACGGTCGTCTCGACCTCGTGCACGGCCCACGGCTTCTTCACCGCCGCGAGCTGCTCCGCCGACGCGAACTCGGCCTCCTCGACGCAGTGCGCGAGCTGGAACGTCGTCGCCGTCACGAGGCTCGTGATCATGGTGAATCCGACGTAGCCGATCGCGACGACCCACCACGGATAGAAGAGAAGCGGTGCGACGACAGCCCATCCGATGAAGAGCGCCTTGCCGGTGACGAGGCCGGCGAGATCCCAGCCGCGAGGCATCCGCAGCGTGCTGTTCGCGATCCGGCCGCGGATCAGCGCGGTGATATCGGCGCCGATCTGCCAGCGGATCACCATCAGGCTGTACAGCGGCCACACGTAGAGGTGCTGCAGCCGGTACCAGGGTCTCGGCGTCTGGGTCGGCACGAGCCGGACGAACGGCGTCTGGGTCACGTCGTCGTCGTACCCGTCGACGTTCGTGTACGTGTGGTGCGCCACGTTGTGCTTGATCCGCCACGCGTAGCTCGAGATGCCGAGCATCGCGTCGGCCGTCCACCCCATCAGGTGGTTGAAGCGCCGTGTGCGGAAGTAGGCCCCGTGATTCGCGTCGTGCTGAACGCAGAATCCGATGAGGATCGTTCCCGCGACGAGCCCTCCGAGCGCGACGAGCCCGAGCAGCAGGCCGGGCCGGATGAGGATGAGCGTCGCCCACGACGCGGCCCAGATCGCGAACGCGACGACCGTCTTCGCGTAGAGCTGGAGCCGGCCACGCAGCCGGATGCGGCGTGGGGCGAGATAGAGCTCGACCTCACGCCGGGTCTCGGCGATGAAATCGCCGCCCTTCTCGAAGGACAGCTTGCGGGCCACGGTGCTCAACCTCATGACCCTAGCGGCAAAACGGGCCGACCGAGCGTCCGGACGACCCCTGCGGCCCGGTTGAATGCAGATCGTGTTCGCGCTCGGCCTCGTAGCCGCACTCGTCGCCTCCGTCCTCTTCAACGTCGGAATCGCGCTGCAGGGCATCGAGGCGCGCGACGTGCCGGTGTCGCTCGGCCTACGGGTCGGGCTGCTCGGACGCCTGCTCCGGCGGCCCCGCTGGGTCGCCGGCTGGCTGCTCGGCATCGTCGGGATCGGCCCGCAGGTGCTCGCGCTCGCGTACGCCCCGTTCGTCGTCGTCCAGCCGGCGCTCGCGTCCGGACTGCTCGTCCTGCTCGTGCTCGGCGCGCGCACGTTCAAGGAGCACGTGACGCACTGGGAGGTCATCGGCGTCGTCGCGATCATCGGCGGCGTGGCGTTCGTCGCGTGGGGCGCGCCCCCGCACGTGGAGGCGCAACGCAGCGGTCTCGAAGTGATCGCGGTGGTCGGGGCTCTCTCGATCGGCGGGCTACTGCCGTTCGGTGTGCGGGGAACACGCTTCGACACCGGCATGCTCGCGATCGTCGCCTCCGGCTTCGGCTTCGGCGCGACCAACATCGCCACGAAGCTGATGAGCGACGACATCGGTTCGCGCGAGCTCGGCAACGCCGCCGCGTGGGCGGCGTTCGGGCTGGCCATGGGCGTCGCCGCGACGATCACGGGGATGACGGCGTTCCAGCGGCGCCGCGCGACGACGGTCGTTCCCGTCAGCACCGCCATCCAGACGTTCCTCCCGATCCTGCTCGAACCGCTCTTCCTGCGCGAGCGGTTCGGCGCGATGCCCTTCGACGGGGCGCCGGTGGCCGCCGGGCTGATCATCGCGCTCCTCGGCACGATCGTGGTCTCGAGGAACGAGGCCGTCGGCAAGCTCGCCGCCGGCGCACAGCGCTGAAGCGGTATCCCTGAGATCAGGGAGGTGGCGACCGGCGGCGAACGCCGATGCTGCAGGAAGTGACGAGCGACAAGCAGTCCCGCCTGAACGCCGACCAGCTCGAGTCGGCGCTCGCGCACAAGCGCGTCGGCCTCGCCGAGCTCGAGAACGCGGAACAGCGCACACGGCGCGAGCAGGCGATCGAGCAGATGGGAACGTACGTCACCATGCTGCGCGACACGACGACGACGTCGGAGGAGCTCGCCTCGGCCTATGGCCCCACGGGCCGTCCCCGCCGGCCCTTCGCCTTCAAGCTCGAGTTCGAGGACGGACGCTGGAACGTCGACGAGAAAGAGCTCGACGCGGCGCCGCATGTCGGCGACATCGTGTCGTTCGGGGACGGCCGGCGGTGGCGCATCAGGGCGACGCAGTTCGTGCGTGCGCGTCCGGCACGCAAGCCCGTCCGCGAGTTCTTCATCTGCGCACCGGCTGCCTGAGCGCCGCGTGCCCATCGTCGCAGCCTGACCGCGTCTCTACTATCCGCCCGTGACGAACAGCCGGCTCGTCTACTCGACGGACGGGGGCGACCGCCGCGACAGGAGCACGGGCCCCCGCACGACGGAACCGCACGGCCCACAGCTCCCCGACGACGGCGTCGGCCGCGTCTTCCGGGAGAAGGGCGGCCGCGGCGGCAAGACCGTCACGGTCGTCCGGGGCTTGCCCGCGGCCGCCGTGACGACGGCGGCGCGCGACCTCAAGCGGCACTGCGGCACCGGCGGAGCCGTGAAGGACGGCGCCGTCGAGATCCAGGGCGACCACCGGGACAAGGTCGTCGCCCGGCTCGAGGCGCAGGGCTTTCGCGTCAAGCCGGCGGGCGGTTGACGCCCCGCAGCGGGGCGACCACGACCGACGAGGTCGGCAAGATGTCCCATAAGCTCCGCCGTCGACCCCGACGCGGGGCGACCTGCTCGACGATTCCGACAAACGAAGGCTAGGTGAGTGACGATGGCAGCGCAGGTGCTGACAGCAACAGAGTTCATTGAAGGCATCGCCAACCAGCTCGACGGCGAGTACTCCAAGGCTGAGGTCAAGAAGGTGCTCGGGGCGATCGCCGACGAGCTCCAGGATTGCCTCGCGAACGGCTACAAGGTCAACATCTCGGGCATCGGCCGTTTCGAGCCGCGCGCGAAGGCCGGCCGGAAGAAGGGCGACCTGATCCGCAACCCGTTCGATCCGGACGCACCGCCGAAGAAGGTCACGGCCGACGAGCCGACGAAGGTCGTCGTGAAGGCGTTCCCCGCCGCCGCGCTGAAGAACGGCATGCCCGGCGCGAACACGAAGAAGGGCCAGGATCTCGCGAAGGCGCTGCTCGCGAAGTAGGCGAACGCCCTCCGCAGGAGTCGTGCGCGAGGCCCCGGCGACGGGGCCTCGCGCAGTTCGATCCGGGGTACGCTAGCGGCCGGTCGCGTCGGCGACGAACGCGGCGATCGCCGCCGCGAACTCTCGCCGGCTCGCCTCCCAGGCGTAGAACATGTGCCCGCCGCCGAAGTGCCGAACGGTCAAGCGGTCGGCCACGGCCGGGTCGAGCCGCATGAGGTTCCGCAGCCGGTCGCTCGCGTGGTACGGAGTCACGAGATCGAATCGCCCGTGCGTGATGAACGCCTTCATGTGCGGATTGAGCGACATGCCGTAGCGAAAGTCGTCCGTGGCGCCGACGGGTGGCACGAAGAAGTGCTGCTCTGCGTCGTCCTTCCAGGCCTGGTTGACCTCGTAGCTCAGCAGCGTGTATTCACGATCGGTCTCGACGCCGATCTCCGAGCGCAGCTGCCGGTTGATCGCCATCGTGTACGCGGGGCCGATCCCCGCCAGGGTCGGGTCGGGACCGCCGAACGACTCGCGATCCGGAAACGGATCGGTCGCCGTGATCGTCGCGTCGTAGAGGCCGAGCACCTTCCGCTGGTCGCGGAGAAGCTCGCGCGAGAAGACGCCGATCGTGATCCGGCCCTCGGCACGGGAGACGAGGTCGGCAGGGAGCCCGAGGAGATCGGCGAGGCGGTTGAGGACGCGCTCCCTCTCGGCGGGGGGCATCGAGGCACCGCGGGTCAGCAACGCCGCGTAGTCGCCGGTCGCGAAGGTCTCGGCTTCGCGCAGCACGTCGTCGAGCGGCGTACCGCCGGCGAACGCGCGCGAGCGCCCGTGATGGGCCGCGGCGGCGGCCATCGTCGGCAGGAGATCGACCCAGCCGAGAACGTCGTAGTCGCCCGAGGCCAGCGTCGAGATCTCGAGCGCGGGCGAGATCAGGATCGCGCCGTTCAGCCCGATCCCCGCGGTCTCCTGCAGCATGCGCACCATGCGCCCCACGCGATAGCCGCCGTAGCTCTCACCCGCGATGAAGACGGGCGACCCCCACCGGCCGTGACCCGAGAGCCAGCGGCCCATGAACTCGCACAGCGACTCGAGGTCGCGCTTGTAGCCGAAGTACTCCTTCGAGTCGGTCGAGTCGTCCTTCTTCTTGTCGTCGCCGCCCGTGTCCCCGTTCTTGCGTTCGGGCTCGATGACGCGGCTGAAGCCCGTTCCCACGGGATCGACGAAGACGAGGTCGGTGAACGCGAGCCAGGACTCCTCGTTTGGCACGAGCCGCGGAGGCATCGGCGGAAGCGTGCCGTCCGCCGGGAACGCGACCCGCTGCGGGCCGACGGCGCCGAGGTGCAGATAGGCGGACGACGCACCCGGGCCGCCGTTGAAGACGAACGTGACGGGCCGGTCCGCATCGCCCGGGTCTGCGACGTACGAGACCGAGAAGATCTCCGCTGCGGGCTTGTCCTTCTTGCGCAGCACGAGCCACTTCGCGCTCGCCGTGTAGTCGATCGTCGTCCCGCCGGCCGTCCACGTCCCGGTCGTCTCCGCGCCGGCGGGCGGCTCGTGGTCCGCCTTGGCGGCGGGCTTCTCGTCGTTTCCGCTCTCGTTGGTCATGGCGAGACGCTAGCGAACCGAGCGCCCCCACCTCCGGATCCGCCTGCGCCCCGGACCCGTGCGCGTCGTCGCGGCGCTCGTTCTCAGGCCGTCAGCGCTGCGCGCACCCACTCCCTCGCCGGCTGCCCGGAGAGGCCCAGGGGCGTTCTGTACACGCGGCACGCGAACATGAATGTGTCGCGCCCGTCCGCGCCGGGCTCGACGTCATGGCCGTTCACGCGGACGCTCGGAGAGCCGAGAAACCGGAGCTGCCCGACATCCTCAGCGGTCACCTCGACGAGCGTCAGGTCGGGCGTGATCCCCTCGTCCGTCGCGACCTCGCGAACGAGCGCACGCGTCTTCTCGACGTTCGGGCACCCCTCGAAGTAGAGAAGCTCGACCGTGGGCGCGCGCATGGGCGGAGGGTAGCTCGGGGTGGCACGATCCTACGGCCGGTGGGAGAGGCGCCAAGCCGTGCGGAGGCCGAGGCGGGAGCCGCTGCGGAGGAGGCCGTGGGCGTAGACGCGACCGGCGAGCCGGACGAGAGCGTCGATCGAGCCGAGGACGAGTACGACTGCGAGCGCGTGTTCCCAGAGCGGTACACCGACGAGCGCGCTGCGCGCGGGCAGGACGAGTGGCGAAGTCAGCGGGAAGACGGTGAGGACGTGCGCGAAGGTGCCGGAGGAGTCGGCGGAGAGGGCCACGTAGCTGACGAAGTACGCGCCGAGAAGCGTGTACGTCACGGCCTGTCCCGCGGAGCTCGCGTCCTGCTGTCTGGAGGCGAGCGCCCCGGCTGCGGCGTAGGCGACCGCGTAGAGCGCGAAGCCGAGTGCGAACCAGGGTACGACCAGAGCAAGGCTCCCGCCGAGCGAAGCAGGGGCATCGAAGACCCCGGCAGCGAGCAGAACCGACGCGAGCCCCGCCACGAGCGCGAGTTGCGCGACGCCGAGCAGCCCGATCCCGATCACCTTCCCGGCGAGCAGGTGGCGCGGCCGCACCGTCGAGAGGATCAGCTCGACGACGCGGTTGCTCTTCTCCTCGACGACGCTGGTGAGCACCCACTGCCCGTAGACCGCAAGGGACATGAGCAGAAGCAGCGACCCGATGTAGGCGACTGCGGTCGCGGCATCGGTGGTCTTGACATCGGGAGGCCGCAGCGTCGCGGTCGTGAGCTCCGGTGCGGGCGGAAGGTGGCGGCGGAGCGCCCGCACCGCGGTGTCTGCGACCGCCGCCAGTTTCGTGTCGACGTTCGCCCGGAAGACAAGGCGGTCGTTGCGCAGGAGCAGGAGTGCGTCGACCTTCTTGGCGTCGAGCTGCTCGCGTCCTGCGGCCGCCGAGCTGAGCACGTGGAGACGAACGTTCGCGTCGAAGGGCGTCGCAGCGCGTTGCAGCGCCGCGTCGAGCCCGCGCGGCACCGGCGCCGTCACCGCGACGCGGTAGCTCTGCTCGCGCGAGACGACCGAGTTCAGCGCGGTCGACCCTCCGACGAGCAGGAGCATCAGCAGCGTCGAGTAGAGGAAGGCCCGGCTGCGCAGGCGGTCGCGGATCTCGCGCCGGGCGACGAGCGTGATCGTGCGCCGACCGGTCATCGGCCCACCAGCTCCAGAAACAGCTCCGCAAGCGAGGGTGGGCCATAGCTGAACCCGACGACTCGCGCCGTCCGCTCAGCTTCGGCGAGCACCTGCTGCGGATCGACGC
>DATKQO010000157.1:0-11476 GCA_035532715.1 Gaiellaceae bacterium
GCTCGATCTCGCGCACATCGACCCGCTGTCGACACTCATCTGGCTCTCCGGCGGAAACCCGCGCTTCCCCGCCCGCGTCCCGGTCGTGCTGCGCGCGATCTCCGGCCACCGCGACACGAACTACACCGACTGCCCCGGCGACGCGCTGTACAACGAGTTGCCGCAGATCGCCAAGGGCGTTGCCGCGCTCGGCGGCCCGAAGCTCTACGCGCCGGAGGCGCTCGGGAAGCTCGGCGGCCCGGTCCGCTTCCGCGGCCGCTTCAGCGCGCCGCTGCCGTGGACGGTGACCGTCGTGGACGGGAACGGCGTCACCGCCGCGCAGGGCACCGGTACCGGCACGATCGTCGACTGGACCTGGGACACGTCGCTCGCGCCCCGGGAGAAATACACGTGGACGATCGAGGCGCCGAACGTGCGGTCCGCGGCCGGGACGATCGGCTCAGGCTCGGCTCCACCGCTCGTGCTCGGCAACGCGATCGCGACGCCGTCGCTGCTGGCGCCCGGCGGCGATCCCGCGGACGACACGGCGACGATCTCCTACACGCTCGGCGTCCCCGCGACGGTCACCGCGACGCTCCTCGACGTCAACGGGCAAGCGGTCTCGGCGCTCTTCTCCGGAGCGCTCGCGGCCGGCCCACAGACCTTCACGTTCACGGCCGCTCCCGGCATCGCCAACGGCGCGTACACGATCCAGCTCTCCGTCGTGACCTCCACCGGGGCGACCGCCGCGGCCTCCATCCCGCTCACCATCGACGACACGCTCGACGCGTTCGCAGTCCAGCCGGCGGTCTTCTCCCCCGCGAGGGGAGGATCCGTGGCGCTCACGTTCACGCTCACGCGCGGCCCGGTGAACGTGCAGCTGCAGGTGCTCCAGGGAGCGACGGTCGTGGCGACGCCCCTCGTCACGACGCTCGATGCCGGGCCGCAGACCCTGAGCTGGAACGGGACGCTCGACGACGGGACGACCGCGCCCGATGGGAGCTACACGCTCTCGCTCGCCGTCACCGACCCGTTCATGACCTTCACGCGCACGGCGCCGGTCGTGCTCGACTCGACCCCGCCGGTCATCACCGTGCTCTCGTATCCGACGATGCGGTTCCGGCTCTCCGAGCCCGCAACGCTCACGCTCGTGGTCGGCGCGAACCGGTACGACCGCACCCTGAAGACGGCCGCGGCCACGACCACGACGTTCTGGCTCAGGAGCAAGCCTCGCACGTACCGGCTGATCGCGACGGATGCGGCCGGCAACGTCTCGTCGGTCGACTATCACGGCAAATAGGGCGCGGTCCACGCGTCGTAGCCGAGCTCGAGCTCGTACAGGATCGCGGCGAGGAGGGGCGCCCGCGCAATCGCCCGGCCGAGCTCGACCTGGAGCGACGTCGCCGGCTTCGCCGTGTCGACGGGCAGCTCGTCCGCAGTCTGGCCGACGTTGACGCCGATTCCGAGCACGACGCGGCCCGTGGTCGCCTCGGGGAGAACGCCGACGAGCTTGCGGCCCGCGACGACCACGTCGTTCGGATGCCGGAGCGACGCGTCGACGCCGGTCTCCGTGCGGAGCGCACGCGCGACGGCCTCGCCGGCGACGAGGGAGAGCTCCGGCCAGAGCGGCATCGGCGGGGGCGGCCGGAGCAGGACCGACACGAGGAGCGAGCGCCCGGGAATGTCCTCCCACACCCGCCCGAAGCGGCCACGTCCCGCGGTCTGGTGGTCGGTCGCCACCGTCGCGCCCTCCGGGTCGTCGGCGCCGAGCAGGCGCTGCGTCGAGGCGCACGAGTCCACGAAGCGGTAGGGCGTCCCGAGACGCCCGCGCAGCAGCGGCGACACGAGCTCCGGGGTCAGGTCCGACACGCCCAACTAGACTAGACGCGCTGTGCAACCGCTTCGCGGCACCGGCCGTCCGATCAGGCAACCGCTCCGGCAGGACCGCGGTCTCGTCTACGAGAAGCTCAGCGACCCCATCCTCGTGACACGCGCAAAGGACGGCGACCGGCAGGCGCTGGCGGCCCTGTGCGCGCGCCACGCGCCGAAGGTCGAACGGCTCGCGCGCCACATCCTCCGGGACCCCGACGACGCGAGCGACGCCGCGCAGGAGGCGATGGCGAAGCTCTGCGTGCGGCTCGCGCAGTTCCGCGGCGACGCCCAGTTCTCGACGTGGCTGCACCGCCTCGTCGTCAACACGTGCCGCGACGCGGCCGAGCGGCGCAAGACGCGGGCGCACGAGCCTCTCGCCGACCATCTCAGCTCCGGCCCGGACGACGACCCCGTGCGTGCGGCCGGCATGTCGGAGCTGCGTCGCGAGCTGTGCGACTCGCTTGCCGGCGTGTCGCCGCAGCAGGCGCAGATCGTGCTCCTCAAGGACGCGCTCGGCTACTCGTTCGAGGAGATCGCGGATGCAGCCGGGATGCCGGTCGGCACGGCGAAGTGTCACGCGCACCGCGGTCGCAACCGGCTCCGCGAGCACCTCGAGGACAGAGAGGTCGCATGACCGTTCCGACCCCGCCGTTCGGCCGTGACGTGATCGAGTCGCTCATCCCGCATCGGCCTCCGTTCCTGCTCGTCGACGAGATCCTCGAGCTCGAACCGGGTAGACGGGTCGTCGGCAGGCGCGAGATCCGCGCTGACGACTGGTGGTTCCCCGGGCACTTTCCGGCGCGGCCCGTGATGCCCGGCGTCCTGACGATCGAGGCGATCGCCCAGGCGGGCGCGGTCGCGGTGCTCGCGGCCGAGGAGTACCGCGGCAAGGTTCCGTTCTTCGCCGGTATCGACGCGTGTCGTTTCAAGCGCATCGTCGAGCCGGGCGACGTGCTCGTGCTCGAGTGCGAGTTCACGCGCGTGCGCGGGCCGATCGCCAAGGGCGAGGGACGCGCGCTCGTCGACGGTGAGCTCGCCGCGTCCGCCCTCCTCACAGTGTTCGTCGGCGAGTGATCGGCGCCGCACCCGCAGGTCGCGAGGTCTCGATCACCGGCCTCGGCTACAAGGTGCCGGATCGCGTCGTCACGAACGACGACCTCGCGAAGTTCGTCGACACCTCGGACGAGTGGATCGTCGAGCGCACGGGGATCCGCGAGCGCCGCATGGCAGCCGATTCCGAGGCGCTCTCGGATCTGGCGCTTCCTGCCGCGCAGGACGCGCTGCGACAGGCGGGGATCGACGGTCACGACCTCGACCTGATCATCGTGGCGACGGTCACGCCCGACATGGCGTTTCCGTCGACCGCTGCGATCCTCGCCGACGCGCTCGGCGCGACCGACGCGGCGGCCTACGATCTCTCGGCGGGCTGCACCGGCTTCATGTACGCGCTCGCCCAGGCCTACGGGATGCTCGCCGGCGGCCTCGCGAAGCGGGTGCTCGTCGTCGGCGGCGACCTCCTCTCCCGGATCCTCGACTGGGAGGACCGGTCGACGCTCGTCCTCTTCGGCGACGGCGCAGGGGCGGTCGTGCTCGAACCGGTCGCCGAGCAGGGGTTCCTCGGCTTCGAGCTGGGCGCCGACGGAGCCGGCGGAAAGAACCTCTGGCTCCCGGGTAGCGGCTCGCGGCTGTTCGACGCATCCGAGAAATACGTCAAGATGAACGGTCCGGAGGTGTTCAAGTTCGCGACCAGGATCCTCGTCCAGTCGGCCGAGGACCTGCTCGCCACCTGCGGGCTGACGATCGACGACGTGGACCTCTACATCCCACACCAGGCGAACAGGCGGATCATCGATCACGCAACCCGCAAGCTCGGGGTGCCGTCTGATCGGGTGGTGATCAACGTGGACCGCTACGGGAACACCTCGTCCGGCTCGATTCCGCTCGCTCTCGCGGATGCCGCCGCCGACGGCCGCCTGCGGCCCGGCGAGCTCGTGCTGATGACCGGCATGGGTGCTGGACTGACGTGGGGGTCAGCTCTGCTGCGCTGGACGAAGGAGATGGCGGCGTGACGAAGATTGCGTTTTGCTTTCCGGGCCAGGGCTCCATCGAGGCCGGTATGGGCCGCGACATCGCCGAGGCGGTGCCGGACGCGATGGACGTCTACGCCCGCGGCAGCCGCGCCTCGGGGCTCGATCTCGAGCACCTGTGCTTCCACGGCGCCGCGGCCGACCTCGTCGACACGGCGGTGCAACAGCCGGCGCTCGTCGCGACGTCGCTCGCCGTGCTCGCGGCGATCCGCGCACGCGGCATCGAGCCAGACTTCGTCGTCGGCCACTCGGTCGGCGAGTTCGCCGCCCTCGCGGCCGCCGGCGCGATGACGATCGAAGAGGCGCTTGCACTCGTGCGAGAGCGCGGCATCGCGATGGCCGAGGCCGCCGCAGCGCACCCGGGCTCGATGGCGGCGATCCTCGGGCTCGAGGACGAGGTCGTCGAGACGCTCTGCCGCAAGATCCTCGGAGTGTGGCCTGCGAACTACAACTGCCCCGGCCAGATCGTCGTCTCCGGCGAGAACGACGCGGTCGACGAGTGCTGCGAGCGCGCCCAGGAGGCGGGCGCCCGCCGCGCGGTCAAGCTGAAGGTCTCGGGCGCGTTCCACTCGCCGCTCGTCGCGCGCGCCGCCGACCGGCTGCGTCCCGCGATCGAGAAGGTGAACTTCAAGGAGCCGTTGTCGCCGTTCATGTCGACGGTCACCGCGCGCGTCGAGTCGGCACAGCGGATGGGCCCGCTCCTCGTCGACCAGCTCACCGCTCCGGTGCGGTTCACGCAGGCTGCGAGCGAGCTGATGAAGGAGGGCGTCCGCACCTTCGTCGAGGTCGGGCCCGGCAACGTGCTCTCGGGCCTCGTCAAGCGCATCGACCGCAGCGTCAAGGCGGTGTCGGTGAACGATCTCGCCTCGCTCGACAAGCTCCACGAAGCGCTCTCCGAAGCGTGAGCTTCGCGTCGCTGGACGGCAAGACGGCGCTCGTCACGGGAGCGTCGCGGGGGATCGGGCGCGCGATCGCGGTCGAGCTCGCTGCGGGCGGCGCGACCGTCGTGATCGGGTACCGCTCGGGCCGCGACGAGGCGGAAGCGCTCGCCGCAGAGATCGGCGGTCGCGCGGTGCAGGCGGACGTGGCGAGCCCCGAAGACGCGAAGCGCCTCGTCGAAGAGGCGGGCGACCTCGACATCCTCGTGAACAACGCGGGCCTGACGCGCGACGGCCTGCTCGCGCGCATGCCGGACGACGACTGGCGCACCGTGATCGAGACGAACCTCTCGTCGGTCTTCTACACGTGCCGCGCCGTGTGCCGGCCGATGATGCGCAAGCGCGGCGGCGCGATCGTCAACGTGTCCTCGATCGTCGGCGTGCACGGCAACTGGGGCCAGACGAACTACGCCGCGTCGAAGGCTGGGATCATCGGCTTCACGAAGTCGCTCGCGAAGGAGCTCGGCAGCCGCAACGTGCGCGCGAACGTCGTCGCGCCCGGCTACGTGAAGACGCAGCTGACAGAAGTCCTGCCCGAGGAGGCGACGGCGGCGATGCTCACCAACACGCCGCTCGGCCGGCTCGGGGAGCCGGAGGACATCGCAGGGGCGGTACGCTTCCTCTGTTCCGACGCGGCCTCGTTCATCACGGGGGAGGTTCTGCTCGTGGACGGGGGGCTGGGAATGTGAGCGCGTACGACGGATCACTCAACGGGCGGCGGCGTGTCGTCATCACCGGGCTGGGGGCGTTGACCCCGCTCGGCAACGACGTGCGCTCGAGCTGGGACAATCTCGTCGCGGGCGGCTCCGGCGCCGGCCCGATCACCCAGTTCGACGCGTCGGGCTTCCCGGTCACCTTCGCCTGCGAGGTGAAGGACTTCGATCCTTCGAACTGGGTCGACCACAAGCAGGCGCGGCGCATGGACCGCTTTGCACAGCTGATCGTCGCCGCGGCGCGGCAGGCCGAGCAGGACTCCGGCATCGACGTCGCCAAGGAGTCGGACCGCATCGGTGCGGCGATCGCGACAGGCATCGGCGGCCTCAAATCGTTCCAGGACTGCCATGACACGCTCCGCGAGCGCGGACCGGACCGCGTCAACCCGTTCGCGATCCCCGCGATCATCCCGAACATGGGTGCCGGCTGGGTGTCGATGGAGCTCGGTACCAAGGGCCCGCTCATGTCGGAGTGCACCGCCTGCGCTGCGTCGAACATGGCGATCGGCGACGGCACCGATGCGATTCGCCTCGGCCGCGCGGACGTGATGTTCTGCGGCGGCACCGAGGCCGCGATCAACAAGGTCGGCATCGCCGGCTTCGGCGCGATGCGCGCACTGTCGCGGCGCAACGACGATCCGACGCACGCGTCGCGTCCGTTCGACGCCGGGCGTGACGGCTTCGTGATGGGCGAGGCGGGAGCCGTGCTCGTGCTCGAGGAGCTCGGGCACGCAAAGGCGCGCGGCGCGAAGATCTATGCCGAGGTCGCCGGCTACGGCGTGTCCGCCGATGCGAGCCACATCACCGAGCCCGACCCGACCGGCGTCAATCCCGCGCGCGCCCTGAGAATGGCGATGGGCGACGCCGGCGTCGGTCCGGAGGACGTCGACTACATCAACGCGCACGCGACGTCGACGCCGATCGGAGACTCGAGCGAGACGCGCGTGATCAAGCTCGCGATGGGCGAGGAGCAGGCGTACAGGATTCCCGTCTCCGGCACGAAGGGCGCCACCGGGCATTGCCTCGGCGCAGCGGGCGCGATCGAGGCGCTGTGGACCACGCTCGCCGTGCACGAAGGCATGCTCCCGCCGACGATCAACTACGACGTGCCCGACCCCGAATGCGACCTCGACTACGTCCCGAACGTCGCGCGCAAGGCCGACGTCGAGGTCGCGGTCAACAACTCGTTCGGCTTCGGCGGGCACAACGCCTGCGTCGTGTTGCGTCGCTACGCGGAGTAGCGGCGTCAGACGCGCTTCGTAGTCTGTTCCGGGTGGACGAGCTGATCGAAGTCCGCCGCTCGCGGCGCGTACGCCGCTGGACGCTGACGGTGCCGTGGGGGGATCCGCCGATGCTGACGGTTCCGTCGTGGCTCGCGGAGGAGGAGATCGAGCGGATCATCGACAGCCACCGCGAGTGGATCGTGCGCGAGCGCGCGAAGCAGCGGCCGAGCCTGCGGTTCGATCCGCACGAGGTGTCCGAAGCCGACGCGCGCCGAGCTGCACGCGAGCTCGTGACGATGCTCGCAGAGGAAGAGGCGCAGGAGCTCGGCGTCGCGTACACGCGGATCGAGATCCGCGACCAGCGCACCCGCTGGGGCTCGTGCTCCACGCGCGGCACGCTCTCGTTCAACTGGCGGCTCGTCCTCGCGCCGTACGACGTGCTCGACTACGTCGTCGTGCACGAGCTCTGCCACATCCGCGAGCCGAACCACTCGAGCCGCTTCTGGTCGCTCGTCGAGACGCGCCGCCCCGGCTGGCGCGCGCACCGCGACTGGCTCACGCAGCACGGGCCGGAACTCTTGGCGTTCAGGCCTGCTGGTTAGCCCCGGAGATACGCGTCGCTTCCCTCGAGCCAGTCTTCCCTGGGAGGCGAGAAGATGTCGACGTCGAGCGTGTCCTCGAGCGCTTCCGCCGAGTGCGGCAGGTGCGCGGGGATGTGCAGCACCTCGCCCGCTGCCACGTCGACGACCCGTGCGCCGTCGTCGCCGAGGCGGAAGCGCAACACGCCCTCGAGGATGTACGTGAGCTGCTCGTTGTGATGGGAGTGCTGCGGCACGATCCCGCCCTTGGCGAGATAGACGTGCGCGATCATCATCTGGTCGCCGGTGATGAGGCGGCGGCCGATCAGCGGATTGAGCTCCTCGCGCGGGAGGTCGTCCCACCGGTAGTGCGTCGCGTCAGCCATGATCGGAGTGTATGGAGCGCTGGGCGACCTTCGACTGCTACGGCACGCTGATCGACTGGAACGGCGGCATCGGCCGCTCGCTCGAGCGGCTCTTCGGCGCCGACGCCGCGGCGAGCCTTCAGCACGCCTACCACCAGGTCGAGCCGGAGGTTCAGCGCGAGCAGCCGGCCCGCAGCTATCGCGACGTGCTCGCCGTCACACTCGCGCGGCTTGCGGAGCGGAGCGGGCTTCGGCTCGACGCCGGCAGCGAGGACGCGCTCGCGCGCTCGCTGCCCTTCTGGGACCCCTTCCCCGAGGTCCGTGAGTCGCTCGAGGACGTGCGCGCGCGCGGCTGGAAGATCGCGATCCTCTCGAACACCGATCGCGACTTCATCGACGCGTCGCTCGCGCGGATCGCCGTGCCGTTCGACCTCGTCGTCGTCGCCTCCGAGATCGGCGCCTACAAACCGGATCACCGGCACTGGCAGGTCTTCGCCGAGCAGACCGGTGCAGATCCCGCGCGGCACGTGCACGTCGGCGCAAGCCTCTTCCACGACGTCGCTCCCGCGCTCGAGCTCGGCCTCCCTACCGTCTGGATCAACCGGCTCGGAGAGGAGCCCGAGCCCCAACCCACCGCCGAGCTGCACACGCTCAGCGGCCTCGGCGCCGTGCTCGGCGGCCTCGTCGGATGAACGAGCGGCCGATCGCCCTCGACGATGCGGAGGCCTTCGCGGCGCTCGCCGCGGCGGACGAGGAAGCGCTGCTGGGGCACCGCTCGCGGCTGCAGCCGAGCGATCCCCTCGCCTGGTGGGCCCGCGTCGACCTGGACAACGAGTCGTGGCTCTTCGAGGACGAGGACGGCGTGCTCGGAGCGGGCTGGTTCGAGCTGCAGGGCGACGTCGGAACCTTCGCCGGCGTCGTCGCGCAACGCGCGAAGGGTCGCGGCCTCGGAACTGCCCTCGCGGACCGTGGCGAGGCGCGCGCGCTCGTGCACCGCGTCGCGAAGACCCATGCCGTCGCTCTCGCAGAGGATGCCGCCGCCGCCGGTCTCTTCGAAAGCCGCGGCTACCGCGAGGTCAGGCGTTTCTACGAGATGGCGATCGAGCTCGCCGCGCCGCCTGCCGTCCCGGCGCTGCCCGAAGGCCTGCTGCTCGACGTGTTCGGCGAGGAGGACGCGCCCGCGTTCCACCGCGCGCTCAACGAGGCGTTCGGGGATCACTGGGAATGGCATCCGACGGCGTACGAGGACTGGTGGGGGCTCCGCAGCGGGCAGCAGTCGGACGAGGAGGGGCCGCTCTGGTTCGTCGTCCGCGACGGAGGCGAGATCGCGGCGATCGTCCGGAACGAGGCGAGTCGAAACGGCGGCGGCTATGTCGGCGCGCTCGGCGTCAGACGGCCGTGGCGCGGCCGCGGGCTCGGCAAGGTGCTCCTCCAGCGCACCTTCGCCGAGTTCTGGGGCCGCGGCATCACCCGGGTGACGCTCGGCGTGGACGCGCAGAGCCCGACCGGAGCGACGAAGCTGTACGAGCGTATCGGCATGGAAGTCGAGAGCTCGATGGTCGTCTTCGAGAAGCTGTCCGCATGAGCCGGCTGCGCGCGAAGTGCCCGACCTGCAAGGCGTACACCGCCGTCGCGGTCGGCCCGGACTACGAGTGCCACTCGTGCGGGCGCACCTTCGCCGCCGGGCTCGTGCGGATTCCACGTGCCTGGGGGAGCGGCGGCGAGGCGATGGCGGCCGCCGCGCACCTACCCCTCGACTATCCCGAGGCGGCGGTCGTCGAGGAGGACGCGCTCGGCGCCCAGACCCTCTCGGTCGCCTCCGACCTGCCGCAGCGACCGCTCATCCTCGGCGGGTGCTGCTGCTCGCACATCGGCGCCGTCGAGGGCCTCGCCGCGCGCCACGACCGGCTCGGAGTCATCTGGCTCGACGCGCACGGCGACCTCAACACGCCGCAGAGCTCGCCGTCCGGGAACGCATGGGGGATGCCGCTCCGCATGCTGATCGACGGCGGCGCGATCGACCCGCAGGACGTCGCGCTCGTCGGCGCGCGGAACCTCGATCCGCCGGAGGTCGAGTTCATCGCGGCGGCCGGCGTGAAGCACACGGTGGAAGCGGTGCTCGACCGGGTCGACTGCGTCTACGTCGCCCTCGATTGCGACATCTTCGAGCCGGGCGAGCTGGCGGTTTTCATGCCGGAGCCGGCGGGGCCGTCCCTCGCCGACGTGGAGAAGCTCCTCTGCGGGCTCCGCGACCGCGGCGTCATCGTCGGGGCCGGCCTCACGGGCCTCCTCCCGGAGCCGGCGAACGTGGAGAAGCTCGAGCGGCTCTGCACCGCGCTCGGCTACTGATCGACGCGGAGCGCAACCCAGGGCCGGCCGGACCGGTCTAAGCTAGCGCCGTGGCCAAGATCGACGTCTCGATCGAGACCGACGACAAGCCTGCTCCGCCGCCGAAGCACCCGAACACCTGCCCGGTGTGTCATTCGCACTACCGGGACGACGAGCTCGAGCATGCGTTGTGGGTCTGCGCCCATTGCGGGCATCACTTCACGATGCGCGCCCGCGCCCGCATCGACATGCTCGCGGACGAGGGCTCCTTCCTCGAGGAGTCCGCGGATCTCCACTCCGAGGATCCGCTCGCCTTCTTCGATCTGCGCCCGTACGTCGAGCGTCTCGCCGAGGCGGAGATGTCGACGGGGCTCGCGGACGCGATGGTGATCGGCCAGGCGGCGATCGGCGGACGCGGCTGCGAGCTCGCGGTCATGGACTTCTCCTTCATGGGCGGCTCGATGGGCAGCGTCGTCGGCGAGAAGTTCTCGCGCGCGTGCGACTCGGCATCCGAACGCGGCGTGCCGCTGATCACGGTCACCGGCTCGGGCGGCGCGCGCATGCAGGAGGGGATCCTCGCGCTCATGCAGCTGCCGAAGACCGTCTGCGCCGTCGAGGATCTCCACGACGCCGGCCAGGCGCTCATCTGCGTCATGGCCCACCCGACGACGGGCGGCGTGCTCGCGAGCTTCGCGACGCTCGGCGACGTCCTCCTCGCCGAGCCCGGGGCGCTCATGTCCTTCGCGGGGCCGCGCGTCGTCCAGGGGATCACCCGGGAGAAGCTTCCCGACGACTTCGGGCGTGCCGAGCAGAACATCCGCTTCGGCCACGTCGACGCCATCGTCCCGCGGCCCGAGCTGCGCGACGTCCTCTCTCGACTCCTGAGGCTGTTCGATGCCCCCGAGTGAGCACGAGCTCCGGCTCCGCGAGCGGCTCGGCCGCCTGCGCAACATGCCGCTCCTCGGCGGGGCGAAGCTCTCCGGCGAGCTCGACCGCCTCCAACGGCAGCTCGACCGAATCGGGCAGCAGCCGACCGACGAGGACATCTGGCGCTCCGTCGAACTGGCGCGGCACGCCGACCGGCCGTACACGCTCGACTACGTCGAGCGGATCCTCGACGACTGGTTCGAGCTGCACGGCGACCGCCGCCGTGCCGACGACGGCGCGATGGTCGCCGGCCTCGGCAAGCTCGACGGCCGCACCGTTGCGCTCATCGGGCAGCAGAAGGGCCGCGACATCCAGGAGCGCGCGCGGCTCCAGTTCGGCATGCCGAACCCGGAGGGCTATCGAAAAGCCCAGCGCGTCATGGAGCTCGCCGATCTGCACGGCTTCCCGGTGATCTCGCTCGTCGACACGCCGGGCGCCTACCCCGGCGTGTCGGCCGAGCAGCACG
>DATKQO010000158.1:0-15662 GCA_035532715.1 Gaiellaceae bacterium
ACGGCCTCGTAGCCGTCGACCGCCGGCGTGCGCACGGCGACGACCGGGCACGGGCCCGCCTGGATCACGGTCACCGGCGTCACGACGCCCGACTCCTCGTCGAAGAGCGACGTCATCCCCAGCTTCTTTCCCAGGATGCCCCTCATGCTCAGAGCTTGATCTCGATGTCGACGCCGGCCGGGAGGTCGAGCCGCATGAGCGAGTCGACCGTCTTCGGGGTCGGCGAGTGGATGTCGATCAGCCGCTTGTGCGTCCGGATCTCGAAGTGCTCCCGCGAGTCCTTGTCCTTGAACGGCGAGCGGATCACGCAGTAGACGTTCTTCTCCGTCGGCAGCGGCACGGGCCCGGTGATGGTGGCACCGGTGCGCTGGGCCGTGTCGACGATGTCCTTGGCGGACTTGTCGACCTGCTGATGGTCATAGCCCTTCAGCCTGATGCGGATCTTCTGTTGCGCCACCGGTGCCTCCTTTCACTCAGTCGTCGTTCGCTACTTGATGATCTCGGTCACGACGCCGGCGCCCACGGTGCGGCCGCCTTCGCGGATCGCGAACCGAAGACCCTGATCCATGGCGATCGGCTGGATCAGCTCGATCTCCATGTTCGTGTTGTCGCCCGGCATGACCATCTCCTGGCCCTCCGGCAGCTTGACCGCCCCGGTCACATCCGTCGTGCGGAAGTAGAACTGCGGGCGGTAGTTGTTGAAGAACGGCGTGTGACGGCCGCCCTCGTCCTTCGACAGCACGTAGACCTCGGCCTTGAAGTGCGTGTGCGGCGTGATCGAGCCCGGCTTCGCGAGCACCTGGCCGCGCTCCACTTCCTCGCGCTTCGTGCCGCGGAGCAAGAGGCCCGCGTTGTCGCCGGCCTGGGCGAAGTCGAGCGTCTTCTGGAACATCTCGAGCCCGGTCACGACGGTCTTCGCGACCTGCGGATGGATGCCGATGATCTCGACCTCCTTGCCCACGTCGATCTGGCCCTGCTCGATGCGCCCGGTCACGACGGTGCCGCGGCCGGTGATCGTGAACACGTCCTCGATCGGCATGAGGAACGGCTTGTCGACGTCGCGGACGGGCTCCGGGATGTACGTGTCGACCGCTTCCATCAGCTCGAGGATCTTCGGCGTCCACTCCGCGTCGCCCTCGAGCGCCTTCAGCGCCGAGACCTGGATGACGGGGATGTCGTCGCCGGGAAACTCGTACTTGGAGAGGAGCTCGCGCACCTCCAGCTCGACGAGCTCGAGCAGCTCGGGGTCGTCGACCATGTCCGCCTTGTTGAGCGCGACGACGATCGCCGGCACCTCGACCTGGCGGGCGAGCAGGATGTGCTCGCGCGTCTGCGGCATCGGACCGTCCGCAGCCGAGACCACGAGGATCGCGCCGTCCATCTGCGCTGCGCCCGTGATCATGTTCTTGATGTAGTCGGCGTGTCCCGGGCAGTCGACGTGCGCGTAGTGGCGGTTCGCCGTCTCGTACTCGACGTGTGCGGTGTTGATGGTGATGCCGCGCTGCCGCTCTTCCGGCGCCTTGTCGATGTCGGCGAAGGCCACGGCGGTGCCGCCCTGCGTCTCCGCGAGGACCTTCGTGATCGCAGCGGTCAGCGTCGTCTTGCCGTGGTCGATGTGACCGATGGTGCCGACGTTGACGTGCGGCTTCGTGCGCTCGAACTTCTGCTTGGCCATGGGTGGCTCCCTGCTCTCCTTCGTTCCGAATTAGACCCGAGCGTCGATGATCTCGCTCGCGATCGACTGAGGCACTTCCTCATAGCGATCGAATTGCATGGTGAAATCGGCGCGCCCCTGCGTCATCGAGCGCAGATCGGTGGCGTACCCGAACATCTCCGACAGCGGCACGCTGGCCTTGATGACCTGTGCGTTGCCCAGCGGATTCATCGACTCGATGCGGCCGCGGCGGCTGTTGAGGTTGCCCATCACGTCGCCGAGGTAGTCCTCGGGCGTCGTCACCTCCACGGCCATCACGGGCTCGAGCAGCTTCGGCTTCGACCGCTTCATGGCCTCCTTGAAGGCCATCGACCCGGCGATCTTGAACGCGCGCTCGCTCGAGTCGACTTCGTGGTACGACCCGTCGACGAGCTCGACCTTGACGTCGACGATCGGGTAACCCGCGAGCACGCCCGAGTTCATCGCCTCCTTGATGCCGGCGTCCACCGCAGGGATGTACTCCTTCGGGATCTTGCCGCCGACGATCTTGTCGGAGAACTCGTAGCCGACGCCCGGCTCCTGCGGGTCGAGATTGATCACGACGTCGCCGTACTGGCCGGAGCCGCCGGTCTGGCGCACGAACTTCTCGCGGATGTTCTGGACCGCCTTACCGGCGGTCTCGCGGTAGGCGACCTGCGGCCGGCCGACGTTCGCCTCGACGTTGAACTCGCGCTTCAGGCGGTCGACGATGATCTCGAGGTGCAGCTCGCCCATGCCGGAGATGATCGTCTGGCCCGTCTCCTCGTCCGATGCGACGCGGAAGGTCGGGTCCTCTTCGGAGAGGCGTGCGAGACCGGCGCCGAGCTTGTCCTGGTCGGCCTTCGACTTCGGCTCGACGGCGACGGCGATCACCGGTTCCGGGAACGTCATGGACTCGAGCACGATCGGCGCGTTCTCCGCGGCGAGCGTGTCGCCCGTCGTCGTCGCCTTGAGGCCGACGCCGGCCGCGATCTCGCCGGCCATGATCTCGTCGCGCTCCTCACGGTGGTTCGCGTGCATCTGGAGGATGCGGCTGACGCGCTCGGTCTTGCCGGTCGTCGTGTTGAGGACGCGGTCGCCCGACTTGATCCTCCCGGAGTAGACGCGGAAGTACGTCAGCTTGCCGACGTAGGGATCGGACATGACCTTGAAAGCCAGTGCGGAGAACGGCTCATCCGGGGAGGCCTTGCGCAGCACCTCGTCGCCGGTCTTCGGGTCGAGGCCGACCATCGGCGGCACGTCGAGCGGGCTCGGCAGGTAGTCGATGACCGCGTCGAGCAGCGGCTGCACGCCCTTGTTCTTGAAGGCGGAGCCGAGCAGCACCGGCGTGATCTCGTCGGCGAGCGTCGCGGCGCGAACCGCGCGCCGGATCATCTCCGCCGTCACGCTCCCCTCGTCCTCGAGATACGCGCCGAGCACCTCGTCGTCGAAGTGCGAGATCGCGTCGATCAGCTGATGGTGGTACTCGTGCGCCTGCTCGGAGAGCTCGGTGGGAATCTCGATCGTGTCGAACTCCTGGCCGAGGTCGTCCTTGTAGACGATCGCCTGCATCTCGACGAGGTCGACGACGCCGGTGAAGTGCTCCTCCTGGCCGATCGGGATCTGCACCGGCACCGGGTTCGCGCCAAGGCGGTCGCGCATCGACTCGACGGCGGCGAAGAAGTTCGCGCCGGTGCGGTCCATCTTGTTGATGAACGCGATGCGGGGAACCTTGTACTTGTCGGCCTGGCGCCAGACGGTCTCGGACTGCGGCTGGACGCCGGCGACCGAGTCGAAGACGGCGACGGCGCCGTCGAGGACGCGGAGGCTCCGCTCGACCTCGACCGTAAAGTCCACGTGCCCGGGCGTATCGATGATGTTGATCCGATGGTCGCGCCAGAACGCCGTCGTCGCCGCCGAGGTGATCGTGATGCCCCGCTCCTGCTCCTGGGCCATCCAGTCCATCGTCGCGGCACCCTCGTGCACCTCACCCATCTTGTGGGTGCGGCCGGTGTAGTAGAGGATCCGCTCGGTCGTCGTCGTCTTGCCCGCATCGATGTGGGCCATGATCCCGATGTTGCGGACGCGATCGAGCGCAACTGCCGTCTCTGTCACCTTGGTGCTCAAGAGGTCCCTTTCCCTGCCTACCAGCGGTAGTGCGCAAAGGCCTTGTTGGCCTGCGCCATCCGGTAGACGTCGTCCTTGCGCTTGAACGCGCCGCCCTGCTGGTTGAGCGCATCCATGATCTCGTTGGCCAGCTTGTTCGACATGCCCTTCTCGCGGCGGTCGCGCGCGAACGTCACGAGCCAGCGCACGGCGAGCGTGCGGGCGCGGCGCTGCGGCACCTCGACGGGCACCTGGTAGTTGGCGCCGCCGACGCGACGACCGCGCACCTCGAGCACCGGCGTGACCGTCTTCACAGCCTGCTCGAGCACCTCGGCAGGCGGCCGGCCGGTCTTCGTCCCGACGGTCTCGAGCGCCTCGTAGACGATCTGCTCGGCGATCGACTTCTTGCCGTCGAGCATCACCTTGTTGATCACCTGGGTGACGAGCTGCGACCCGTAGACGGAGTCGGCGTCGGCCACGCGGGCCTGGACGTCGGCGCGGCGCGGCACTAGTGGCTCTCCTCGTGATGTCCGCACGCTTCTGGTGCGCGGGCACCAAGCGATGCAAGGACGCAGGGAGTTCCGCTCGTGGTGCCATCGGGACGACCGAGGACGCGGCAGCGCGCCGTGTGATCGCGTGCCAGAAGCCTGACGGACATCGCGGGGAGGGCCACTTAATTCCCCTTCTTCGCGCCGTACTTCGAGCGGGCCTGCTTGCGATCCGAGACGCCGCCCGTGTCGAGCGCGGCCCGGATGATCTTGTAGCGGAAGCCCGGGAGATCCTTGACGCGGCCGCCGCGGACGAGCACGACCGAGTGCTCCTGGAGGTTGTGGCCCTCGCCCGGGATGTAGGCGCCGATCTCCATGCCGTTCGTGAGCCGGACGCGCGCGACCTTCCGCAGGGCCGAGTTCGGCTTCTTCGGGGTGGTCGTGTACACGCGCGTGCAGACGCCTCGCTTCTGCGGCGAGCCGGCGAGCGCGGGCGTCTTCGTCTTCGCCTGGGGGGCCTTGCGGCCTTTCCGGACGAGTTGATTCACGGTCGGCATGAGTCTGCTTTCTTCTCCCTTCACACAAAGAGACGGCCGGCGGGAGCGGTGCCCCCTGCCAACCGACCCGCGGCATGGTAGCGGCAGCGCGCAGGAGCGTCAAACCGGCAAACCCGCTCGGCAAGCCGGACTCCGCCGGAAAATACGTCTTTCAGATCGTAGCGTGGCGCACAGACCGCAACTATTGTGCGATCGACCGGGCCCCTCGGGCTCCCCCACACCTCGACTGCGGACGTGAATCACCTGCTCATCGGGATTTCTGCGGCGCTCGGCCTCTGCGTCGTGCTCCTCGCCGTGCTCGCAGCGCTGCTCGTCCGCCGCGGCGGACGGCGGGCCGACGAGCGCGTGTCGGAGGTCGTCCGCGTTCTCGAGCGGCGGATGGACGAGCTCGCGACCGAGCTCGCCGGGGCCGTCGAGCGCGCGGAGGAGGAGGGCCGGCGCGGCCGGTTCCTCGGCGAGATCGCGGGCTCGATCGACCTCGACGACGTGCTCGCGCGGACGCTCGAGGCCGCGACGGGCGCGCTCGAGGGCGCCGACGCGTCGGTCATCCGGCTCGAGAACCAGGAAGGCGGCCCGACGGTGGCGGCGCACGGCCTCGCCGCCGACGGCGCCGAGGCGATCTCCGGCCCGCCCGACGGGAGCCGCGCCCGCGCGATCGAGGTCTCCTACCGCTACGCAGGCGAGCCCGAGCCGGGAGAACGCCCGATCCACGGGGGGCTCGCGGTCCCGCTCGAGGAGAACGGCGGCCGGCTGGGCTACCTGACCGTCTACACGCGCGACGCCGGCCGCCGCTACGGCGACGAGGACGTGCACCGGCTCGAGGAGCTCGCCCTTCGCGCCGGCCCGGCACTCGAGAACGCGCGCCGCTTCCGGGAGGCGCGGCAGCTCGCCGATCTCGACTCGCTCACCGGGCTCCACAACCGCCGCTACTTCCACGAGACGCTCGCACGCGAGTCCGCGCGTGCGCACCGCTACTCGCGCAGGCTCGCGCTGATCGTCTTCGACCTCGACGACTTCAAGGACGTGAACGACCGGATCGGCCACCTCGCGGGCGACGCCGCGCTTGCGGAGGCCGCCGTGCGGGTCCGCGAGGTCGTGCGCGCGGCCGACATCCCGTGCCGCGTCGGAGGCGACGAGTTCGCCGTGATCCTGCCGGAAGCGGGGATCGAGCACGCGGAGCAGCTCTTCGGGCGGCTGCAGACCGCCGTCTCGGGGCGGCCCATCGGCCAGGCCGGCCGGTTACGGCTGTCGGCCGGCGTCGCCGAGTTCGCAGCCGAGGACGACTCGATCTCGTTCTTCCAGCGCGCCGACGACGCCCTCTACCGCGCGAAGGAAGCCGGCAAGGGCCGCTCGGTCGCCGCAGACCAGCGCTCCGCGTAAAGCCCGGTCAGCCGAGGCGCAGGAACGGAAGATACGACGCGAGGTCGACCGCGCTCGGCTGGGGCAGGTCGTCGCGGGCGCAGAGCGCGCCGTTCAGCGCGGCGCGCTGCCTCGAGACCGTCCACTGCTCGAAGGCGGCGCCGCGGGCGAACGCGCGCAGCGCGGAGGCGATCGCCGGCGTCGCCTGACCGAGCGGAACGGCGCCGAGCGGCAGCGCGTCGCCGAGCGCGTGCACCGTGAACGTGCCGTCGCTCGTGCGCACGACCGCGGCGCGTCCCGTCGCGAGCGCGAACAGCGGGTCGGGGGCGACCTCCGAGAGGGCGAGCCCCCGCGCTTTGCCGCCGAGCCACGTCGGCGCCGGCTTTGCGCTGACGAGCCGCACCTGCAGGTCGGGGTAGGACGAGTAGAACGTCTGGATCTCCGCAGCCGACGGCGCGGGGGCGGCGAGGGTCGCCTCGACCTGCGCGCGGCGCAACTCGTCGGCGAGGATGCCGCGGGCGATCTCGACCGTCGCGTGCCCCTGCCGGAGCGCCGACAGATACGCGGTACGGCTGCCGTGAAACGCCTGCGCGATCACCGCCCGCTCCGCGGCATTCACCTCGGCGGCCGAGACCGGCGTCTGCGCGCTCTCGACGAGGCGCTCGAAGAGCGCGCTGTAGGCCGTCTCGCGGTCGCCGGTCAGGAGCTGGAGCTTCTGGATCGCGTCGTTCGACAGAGCGTCCTTCCCGACGACGCACTGCAGGCCGGGCGTGAGCGCGCTCAGCTGGCCCTCCGTCCGCGACGAGTCGAAGGCCGGGCCGATCGCCTTCGGCGCGTTGCAGAGCGCCGGCGACCGCGACCACAACCACGCGCAGAGCGCGTACGGCTTCGCGGGATCCTGCTCGGCCGCGTTCCACATCCCCCAGCCCCACGACCACACGGACGCGATCCCCGTCTCCGCCGCGACCTGCTGCGCCGCGAGCTCCTGCCACTTCGCGACCTCGTACCACGCCTCGTCCGGCTCGAGACCGCTGCGCCCGCCGAAGCCCTTCGTCGTCGCGAAGCTGATCATCAGGCCGACGCGGCTCGGCGGGATCCCGATCGAGGTCAGGTCGGCGACCGCATTTCGGTACGCGTTCCGCAGGTTCCGGCTGCCGAGCACCGGGCCGCTCTTCCACGTGATCGTCGCCGGGACGTAGTCCTCGCGCACGATCTCGGCGGCCGCGGCCGCCTGCTGCCACCACACCAGGGCATCGCCGCCGGTGTACGGCGACGCGTTGATCAGGAGAACCGGGTGCGCGCCGAGCTGCGACAGGCTCTGCACGAAGCTCAATGCATCCTGCCGGTACTGCGCGTTCTTGTCCTGCCACGGCGTGACGAGCCCGGCGCCCGCGAGCTCGTTGAGCACGATCACCGGCGTTGCGCAGCCGGTCTGCTGCACCGCGTAGGCGAACAGCTTCTGCGCGCGACCGGGGATCGTCGCCGGGTCGGCGGGTGCGATCGTCGTCCCGATCCGGTTCTTGAGATTGAGGTCGAAGTACACCGTCGCTGCGCCGGCCGCGCGCATCTGCGCCGGATAGGCGCCGCTCGAGGCGCCGATGACGATGCCCGGCTTCCCGAGGATCGCGTTGTAGGCGTCCGTCGGCCAGCCGAAATCCATCCACATGGGCTGGGAGGAGGGCAACCCGCACTGCCCCGCATACGGGGCGGGCGGCGCCGCAAGCGCAGGCGCGGCGCCGAGCGCCGCTGCCAGGCCGACGATGAGTCCGACGAGCTTCTTCACAACCCCGATACCTGTCTAGCAAAGAGGGCGGCTCGCGGCCGCCCTCTTTGCAGTCGTTCCTCCGGTTCCGGCTACTCCGCGTCGAGCGGCGTGTCGACCTCGGGCACCTCTTCGGCCTCGAGATCGCTGTGCGGCCGGTCGCCGTTGCCGTCGGTCGTCTCGGGCTCGCCGCCGAAGTCGAGCCCGAGCCCGACGAGACTCTCGCCGCCGTCGGAGTCGATCTCTTCGAGCGCCGCGAGCAGCTGCTCCTCGGTGGCCGGGCGCGCGTACGCGCTCACCGGCACCTTGTCGGACGGGTGGATCTCGATCGAGCGGTACCGCTTCAGCCCCGTCGCCGCCGGGATGAGCTTCCCGATGATGACGTTCTCCTTCAGGCCGAGCAGCCGGTCGACCTTGCCCTCGATCGCCGCGTCGGTGAGCACCTTCGTCGTCTCCTGGAAGGAGGCCGCCGAGAGGAACGACTCGGTCGCAAGCGACGCCTTCGTGATGCCGAGGATGAGCGGCTCCCAGGTCGCCTGCTCCTTGCTCTTCAGCTTCTTGATCTTGCCGTTCTCGCGGTCGAGGACGAGCTTGTCGACGAGCTGGCCCGGCAGCAGATCCGTGCCGCCCGCGCTCTCGACGCGGACCTTCTTCAGCATCTGCCGGACGATCAGCTCGATGTGCTTGTCGTGGATCTCGACGCCCTGCGACTTGTAGACCTTCTGGACCTGGTCGACAAGATAGAGCTCGACGGCCGTGTAGCCCTTCAGGCGCAGCAGCTCGGCCGGGCTGATCGAGCCCTCGTGCAGGGCGTCGCCCTGCTCGACGACCTGACCGTGCGCAACGAGCAGCCGGGTGCGACGCGGAACCGTGTAGGCCTTGTCGTCCTCCTCGTTCCCGCTCGCCGCGACGATCGTCATCTTGATCTGCCTGTCCGTCTCCTCGAGTGCGATCGTCCCGCCGATCTCGGCGAGCTGCGCGGCACCCTTCGGGTTCCGCGCCTCGAAGATCTCGACGACACGCGGCAGGCCGTGCGTGATGTCCGCGCCGGCGATGCCGCCGGTGTGGAACGTCCGCATCGTCAGCTGCGTGCCCGGCTCGCCGATCGACTGCGCGGCGATGATGCCGACCGCGTCGCCGATCTCGGACATCTCGCCGGTGGCGAGGAACGTGCCGTAACAGGCCTGGCACACGCCGGTCTCCGCCCTGCACTTGAGCACCGAGCGCACCGGGACGACGAACGTCTCTGCGGCGTCCTCGAGCTCCTCGACGATCTCGCGCAGGCGCGGCATGGTGATCTCCTCGCCGGCCCCCGCGATCACCGTCTTGCCGGGCTTGCCCGACGCGAGCGGCTTGTGGATGTCCTGCGCGAGGATGCGCGCCGCGACGCTCTTGTTCAGGCCGTCCGGCAGGAAGAGCGGCAGCTCGACGAAGTCCTTCGAGCCGCAGTCCGCCTCACGGATGATCACGTCCTGCGAGACGTCGACGAGACGCCGCGTCAGGTAGCCCGAGTCGGCCGTGCGGAGCGCCGTGTCGGCGAGGCCCTTGCGGGCGCCGTGGGTCGAGATGAAGTACTCGAGCACCGACAGGCCCTCCATGAAGTTGGCCTTGATCGGGCGCTCGATGATCTCGCCCTTCGGATTCGCCATCAGTCCGCGCATGCCGGCGAGCTGGCGCAGCTGCGTGAACGAGCCGCGTGCACCCGAGTTGGCCATCATGTAGATCGGGTTCAGCTCGTTCAGGTTCGCGGTCATCGCGTCGGCGACGGTGTCCGTGGCCTCCGTCCAGATGTTCACGATCGACTCGTGACGCTCGGACTCCGTGATGAGGCCGTGCTCGTACGCCTGCTCCACCTTCTCGACGCGACCTTCGTATTCGGCGAGGATCTTCTCCTTCTCCGGCGGAATGATCACGTCGTTCTTCGAGATCGTGACGCCCGCCTTCGTGCCGTAGTGGAAGCCGAGGTCCTTGATCGTGTCGAGGACGACGGCGACGGCGTGCGCGCCGTACTCGTCGACGAGCGTGGAGATGAAGTCGCCGAGCTCCTTCTTCGAGAGCGTGCGGTTGAGGAAGTCGTGGTAGGTCGTGTACTCGCCCTCGAGCTCGCCCACCGCCTCGCGGAGCGCGCGGTCGATCTCCGCGTTGAAGATCACGCGGCCCGCGGTGGTGAGCACGAGCTCGCCCTCCCACAGGTACTCGATCGGGGTCTGGAGCGTGATCTGCTTCGAGTCGATCGAGAACTCGACGTCCTCCTCGGTCCGGAACCGCTTCGGGCGCGGGTCCATCTCCTCGGCCGCGAGCTCGTCGAAGTTCAGGTGCGAGTAGGTGAGGTAGTACGACCCGAGCACCATGTCCTGCGTCGGCGTCGCGAGCGCGCGGCCGGATGCCGGCGAGAGGATGTTGTTCGCCGACAGCATCAGGATCCGCGCCTCGGCCTGCGCCTCGGCGGACAGCGGCACGTGCACCGCCATCTGGTCGCCGTCGAAGTCCGCGTTGAACGCGTGGCAGACGAGCGGGTGAACCTGGATCGCCTTGCCCTCGACGAGCGTCGGCTCGAACGCCTGGATGCCGAGGCGGTGCAGCGTCGGCGCGCGGTTCAAGAGCACCGGGTGCTCCTGGATGACCTCCTCCAGGATGTCCCAGACCTCGCCCTGCATCTGGTCGACGTGCCGCTTGGCCGCCTTGATGTTCTGGACGATCTTCCGCTCGACGAGCCGGCTCATGATGAACGGCTTGAAGAGCTCGAGCGCCATCAGCTTCGGCAGGCCGCACTGGTGCAGCTTGAGGTGCGGGCCGGCAACGATCACCGAGCGGCCGGAGTAGTCGACGCGCTTGCCGAGCAGGTTCTGGCGGAACCGGCCCTGCTTGCCCTTGAGCATGTCCGAGAGCGACTTCAGCGGCCGATTGCCCGGACCCGTCACCGCGCGGCCGCGGCGGCCGTTGTCGAACAGCGCGTCGACGGCCTCCTGCAGCATGCGCTTCTCGTTGTTGACGATGATCTCCGGCGCGCCGAGGTCGAGCAGCCGCTTGAGGCGGTTGTTCCGGTTGATGACGCGGCGGTAGAGGTCGTTCAGGTCGGATGTGGCGAAGCGGCCACCGTCGAGCTGCACCATCGGGCGCAGCTCCGGCGGGATCACCGGCACGGCCTCGAGGATCATCCACTCGGGCTTGTTCTCCGAGGTGACGAACGCCGAGACGACCTTCAGGCGCTTGATCGCACGCTGCTGCTTCTGCCCCTTGCCCGTGCGGATCTGCTCGCGCAGGATCGCCGACTCGTTCGTGAGATCGAGATCCTTGAGCAGGTCGCGGATCGCCTCCGCACCCATGCCGCCGCGGAAGTAGACGCCGAACCCGTACGGCGACCCGAAGCGGTCCTTGAGCTCGCGGAAGATCTGCTCGTCGTTGACGATCATCTTCGGCTCGAGCTCGCGGAAGAGCGTCCACACCTGCTCGAGGCGGCGCACCGAGTCGACGGCTGCCTCGCGGGCGTCGTCGCGGCGCGACTCGATGTCGAGGTACATCTCGCGCACCTTCAGCGCCCACTGGATGATCGCGTCCAGGTCTTCCTTCTGGATGCGCCCGTCCGTGCGGAGGCAGAGGTCGTTCGTCAGCTCGCGGATGTCCTGTCCCTCTTCCCACGTGTCCACGACGTCCTTGAGCAGGCCGGCGCCGAGATCGCGCGCCTTCTCGAGGTTCTTCGGGTCGATGCCCTTGACGGCGTCGACGTCGTCGGGATGCACCTCGTCGCCCGTGAGCATCGTGTCGACGATGCGATGGATGTGCTTCGTGATCGCGCCCTTCTTCGCACCCGTCGCCTTCGCGAGGTCCTTCTCGAGCGGGAGGATCGCGGCGAGGATCTGCTCCGCCGCCGAGGCCACCTGCTCGATCTCGCGCGGCGCGAGCCGCCGGTCGTCGCGGATGGCCGCGTTGCGGACGAGCTCGCGGATCTTCTTCGAGTCCTCCGTCGTGATCTGCGGGACGAGCTCGACGAAGAGGTGGCTGACGAGGCCGCGCACGTCCTCGAGGGTCGGCAGCGCCTGCTCCTCGGCCCAGTTCGAGAGACCGCGGGCCCAGAAATCGTCGTCCTCGTCGAAGTTCCGCTCCTTGCCCTTCGCGAAGTAGTCGCGACGGCGCGCGAGGCGGTCCTCGAGGGCGGCGAGCGCCTCGTCGCGGTCGACCTCGATCCGGCCGGCCTCGCCCTTGACCTGGTCCTCGAGCGCGTTCAGGTCGGTCGCGCGCTTCTCGTTGTCGACCGCCGTGACGATCGACGCGGCGAAGTACAGGACCTTCTCGAGCTCGCGGGGCGCGATGTCGAGGAGGTAGCCGATGCGGCTCGGCACGCCCTTGAAGAACCAGATGTGCGAGACGGGAGCGGCGAGGTCGATGTGGCCCATGCGCTCGCGGCGCACCTTCTGGCGCGTCACCTCGACGCCGCAGCGCTCGCAGATGATCCCCTTGTAGCGGACGCGCTTGTACTTCCCGCAGTAGCACTCCCAGTCGCGCGTCGGCCCGAAGATGCGCTCGCAGAACAGGCCGTCCCGCTCGGGCTTCAGCGTGCGGTAGTTGATCGTCTCCGGCTTGGTGACCTCGCCCGAAGACCAGTCGCGGATCTGCTTGCTCGACGCAAGCCCGATCCGAATCGCATCGAATTCGTTGATGTCGATCAAAGTTGTTCCTCAGCTCCTGATCAGTCTTCGAGTTCAAGGTCAACGAGGTCTTTGTCGCCCAGTGGGCCGACTTCAGCCTCGACTTCTTCTTCGGCTTCCTTGCCGTCCGACACCTCGATGTCGTCGAGGTCGCCGAGCGACTCGTCGGCCGGCAGCGCGAGGTCGCCGTCGGCATCGACGCGGTCGGCGCCCTCCTCCACTTCCTCCGCTGTCGGCGTGCGGCCGACGGCGCGGAGCGAGCCGGGCGAGAGATCGATGCCGAGCTCCTCGGCAGCGCGCAGGAGCTCGTCCTCCTCCTCGCGCACCTCGACCTCGCGGCCCTCGTCCGAGAGGACGTGGACGTCGAGCGCGAGCGACTGCATCTCCTTCAGCAGCACCTTGAAGGACTCGGGGATCGACGGCTCGGCGATGTTCTCGCCCTTGACGATCGCCTCGTACGCCTTCACGCGCCCGACGGTGTCGTCGGACTTGATCGTGAGCATCTCCTGCAGCGTGTAGGCCGCGCCGTACGCCTCGAGTGCCCAGACCTCCATCTCGCCGAAGCGCTGTCCGCCGAACTGCGCCTTACCACCGAGCGGCTGCTGGGTGACGAGCGAGTACGGACCCGTGCTCCGCGCGTGGATCTTGTCGTCCACGAGATGGAGCAGCTTGAGGATGTACATGTAGCCGACGGTGACCTTCTGCTCGAACGGCTCGCCGGTGCGCCCGTTGAAGAGCTGCACCTTGCCCGAGCAGCGCCGGCCGGCCGCGCGCTTGCGGTCGACGTTCATCTTGATCGGCGAGTCGGGGTTCTGCTCCGTCCACGCGATCAGCGCGTCGTCGACGTCCTCGGGCGAGGCGCCGTCGAACACCGGGGTCGCGATCGCCTTCGGGTCGCCGCCGTTCACGACCTGGCGGCGCACCTTCCAGCTGTCGTCCTCCGTCTTGCGGTCGCCGTTCTCGTGGAAGACGCCGTGCGCGGCGGCCCAACCGAGGTGCGTCTCGAGCACCTGGCCGATGTTCATCCGGCTCGGCACGCCGAGCGGGTTGAGCACGATGTCCACCGGGCGGCCGTCCGGCAGGAACGGCATGTCCTCTTCCGGGACGATCTTCGAGATGACGCCCTTGTTGCCGTGGCGGCCGGCGAGCTTGTCGCCTTCCGCGATCTTGCGCTTCTTCGCGACGTAGACGCGGACGAGCTCGTTCACGCCCGGGCTCAGGTCGTCGCCGGCGTCGCGCGAGAACGTCTTCACGTCGATGACGACGCCGCCCTCGCCGTGCGGGACCTTGAGCGAGGTGTCGCGGACCTCGCGCGCCTTCTCCTTGAAGATCGCGCGGATCAGCTTCTCCTCGGCCGTCAGCTCGGTCTCGCCCTTCGGCGTGACCTTGCCGACCAGCAGGTCGCCCGAGCCGACCTCCGCGCCGATGCGGACGACGCCGCGCTCGTCGAGCTGCGCGAGCGACTCCTCCGAGCGGTTCGGAATGTCGCGGGTGATCTCCTCGTCGCCGAGCTTCGTCGAGCGCGCGTCGATCTCGTACTCGTGAATGTGGATCGACGAGAGGATGTCGTCCTTCACGATGCGCTCGCTGAGCACGATCGCGTCTTCGAAGTTGTAGCCCTCGAACGGCATGAACGCGACGAGCAGGTTGGCCCCGAGCGCGAGCTCGCCGTTGTCGGTCGAGCTTCCGTCCGCGAGGACCTCGCCCGCGCGGACCTTGTCGCCGAGGCGGACCACCGGCTTGTGGTGGATCAGGGTGCCCTGGTTCGAGCGCATGAACTTCGTGAGGGTGTGCTCCTCACGGCCGTCCTTCGTCTCGATCACGATCTTGTCGGCGTCGACGTCGACGACGGTGCCGCCCTTCTCCGAGAGCACGACGTCGCCCGAGTCGATCGCGGCGCGGTACTCGAGGCCGGTGCCGACGAGCGGCGCCTGGCGCACGAGCAGCGGCACGGCCTGCCTCTGCATGTTCGCGCCCATGAGGGCGCGGTTCGCGTCGTCGTGCTCGAGGAACGGAATCAGGGCCGTCGAGACCGACACGATCTGCGCCGGGGCGACGTCCATGAACTCGACCGCCTTCGGCGGCGCCGTCACAGCCTCGCCCTCGGCGGAGCGGCAGAGCACCGCGGCCTCGAGCAGCTTGCCGCTGCGGTCCGTGGACGCCGTCGCCTGCGCGATCGTGTAGCGCGACTCCTCGACGGCGTCGAGATACACGATCTCGTCGGTCACCTTGCCGCCGACGACCCGCCGGTACGGCGTCTGGATGAACCCGAACTCGGAGACCGTCGCGTACGACGCGAGATAGCCGATGAGACCGATGTTCGGTCCTTCCGGCGTCTCGATCGGGCACATGCGGCCGTAGTGGGTCGGATGGACGTCGCGCACCTCGATCGGCGCGCGTTCACGCGTGAGACCGCCCGCTCCGAGCGCCGAGAGGCGGCGGCGGTGCGTGAGGCCGGCAAGCGAGTTCGTCTGGTCCATGAACTGCGACAGCTGCGAGGAGCCGAAGAACTCCTTCAGCGCCGCGACCACGGGCCGGATGTTGATGATCGTCTGCGGCGTGATCGTGTCGACGTCCTCCGTCGTCATCCGCTCGCGCACGACGCGCTCCATGCGGTAGAGGCCGACGCGGAACGCCTCCTGGATCAGCTCGCCGACGGTGCGCAGGCGGCGGTTGCCGAAGTGCTCGTACTCGTCGAGCTCCGCAGCGATCGGGGCGCGCGGCATGCCGAACGCCTCCGCGGCGAAGTCCTTCGAGTCCTCGGGCACGCCGAGGTTCACGGGCAGCGCGATCAGCTTCTGGACGAGCGCGACGATGTCCTCCGTCGTGAGGACGCGCGTGTCCTCGGGGACGCCGACACCGAGGCGCTGGTTCAGCTTGTAGCGGCCGACCTTCGTCAGGTCGTAGCGCTTGGGGTCGAAGAAGAGCGACCGCAGGAGGTTCCGCGCGTTGTCGAGCGTCGGCGGCTCGCCGGGGCGCTGCTTCTTGAAGACCTCGATCAGGGCCTCTTCCTCCCGCGTGGAGGGGTCCTTCTCGAGCGTCGAGACGATGTACGACGAGTTGCCGAAGAGG
>DATKQO010000159.1:0-14262 GCA_035532715.1 Gaiellaceae bacterium
GGCCGAGCCAGCCGCCGACCGAGGCGGATCCGTGGACGCCGCGCGGCCAGGCGGACGCCGCGATCGCGTGCACCGCGTAGCCGAACGCGATCGTCCCGCCGAGCACGCCGGCGAGCGCACGCCAGGGCCTGAGCTTCACGAGCAGCGTCGCGAGCAGGACCACGTAGAAGACCCAGGTCGCATGGTTCGGGGTGCGCAGCACCTCGAGCGAGACGTTGACGACGAGCGCGCCGAGGATCACCCCGCCGAGACTTCCGGCGCCGCCGAGAATGAGCATCGCGTAGATGATGATCAAGGTCGGCACGTCGAAGTCGGCAGAGAAGACGGCGGTGTTGAGCGCGGCGAACAACGTGCCGGCGAGACCTGCGAGCGCGGCGCCGAATGCGAACGCGATCAGCTTCAGGTGGTTGACCGGTATCCCCATGAGCTCCGCCGCCAGCGAATCCTCGCGGAGCGACTTCCACGCGCGACCGGTCCGGGACGCGTCGACGAGATAGACGACCGCGAGCGCGAGCATGAAGACGACGAGCGCGGCGTAGTAGTAGCCCTGCACGGAGGAGATCTTCAGGCCGCCGAGGTCCCAGTTGTCGACCCCCGGTATCCCGTTCGGGCCGCCGGTGACGTCGTAGGGACGCGTGAAGCCGAGCACCGAGATCCGGCTGCCGTTCTGATAGACGGTGACGAAGAGCTGGCCGAAGAACAGCGTGATGATGGCGAGGTAGTCGCCGAGCAGGCGCCGCGACGGCAGCGCGACGAGAAAGCCGAGAATCGCAGTCGCGATCATCACGACGGGGATCACGAGGAGGGTGTCCCAGTGAAGCCCGAACTTCGGCGACGCGAGCATCGCGTAGCCGTACGCGCCGAAGCCGTAGAACGCGATGTAGCCGAGGTCGAGCAACCCCGCGTAGCCGACGACGATGTTCAGGCCCAGCGCGAGCAGCATGTAGAGCAAGGTGTCGAAGCCGACACGAAGCACGTAGCCGTTACTCGTGAACGCCGGTAGCAGCGCGCCCGCGATCCCGAACGCGAGAAAGAACGCCGGGCGCGGCACCCGCTCGAGCTCACGCTGGAGGAGGCCGGCCACGCCGCCCCCGCGCTCGCGCCGTCCCTCGTGCGAGGCGACCCACTCGTCGACGCCGATGCCCGGCCGGGCCTCGTCGGGCCGGGGCGGGGGCGGGAGGTCGGAGCTGCCGGCCATCAGACCTTCTGCACCGCGGCGCGTCCCAGGAGCCCGCTCGGCCGGACGAGCATCACCGCGATGAGGATCGCGAAGACGATCGCCTCCTGGAAGGTGGAGGAGAGATACCCGGTCGCGAACGACTCGGCGAGCCCGATGAGGATGCCGCCGAGCACGGCCCCCGGCAGGTTGCCGATGCCGCCCACGACGGCAGCCGTGAACGCGAAGAGGCCGGCCTGGAAGCCCATGTACGGCCACACCTGCTGGTAGGCGATGCCGTTGAAGACGCCTGCCGCCCCGGCGAGCGCCGAGCCGATGAAGAACGTGACGACGATGACCCGGTCGACGTCGATGCCCATCATCGCCGCCGCCTCGCGATCGAAGGAGGTCGCCCGCATCGCCTTGCCGGTCTGCGTGCTCCGGACGAACAGTGTGAGGAAGATCATCAGCACGACCGCACCCACGACGACGATCACCTGCGCGATGCTGATGCGCACGCCGGCGGGCAGGGTGAAGCCGTTGAGCGCGATCGCGTCGTTGGCCCAGCTGAAGCTGTTGTAGCTCTGGAATTGGGCGCCGAGGACGAGCTGGGCGCCGTTCTCGAGGAAGAACGACACGCCGAGCGCCGTGATGAGCGGCGCGATCCGCGGTGCGTTACGCAACCTGCGGTAGGCGAAGCGCTCGATCATCACGCCCAGCAGGCCGCCGCCGAGCGTGGCGCAGAAGAACATGAGGAACAGCATCAGCGCGACGTTGACCGTGAGCGCCTGCGGACCGCCGAAGACCGTGATGATCCCGTAGCCGATGAAGGACCCGACCATGTAGATGTCGCCGTGGGCGAAGTTCAGGAGCTTGAGGATCCCGTAGACCATCGAGTAGCCGAGCGCGATCAGCGCGTAGACGCTGCCGTGCGTGATGCCGGAGACGATCTCGGTGACGAAGAGGTTCCAGTTCATGCGTGCGCGCCCTCTACATACAGAAAAAGGGGCGTGACCGCCATCCGGTCACGCCCCTCTACTCGACTTTCTCTGGAACTAGGCGACCGTCTGGTACTTGCCGTTGACGATCTTGAAGATGTGGAACTTGGCACCAGCGAGATCGCCGTTCGCCGTGAACCGGATCGGGGTGCCGAGGATCGTCGACTTCAACGAGACCTTGGCGAACGCAAGCCGAAGCTTGGCCCGGGTGATCGTCTTGCTCTTGCACACCTTGGTGACCGCGTTCGCGTACATCTGCGCGAGCACGTAGTTCGGAGCGCCGAACGGGCTCGTTGCGCCCGGGAACTGCCTATGGAACGAGGCGACCACCGCGGCATCTGCCGGGATCGTCGTAACGTCCGGGGCGAAGAACGAGATGTAGCTCCCGTCCACGTTGAACTTCGACGCGTCGAAGGTGCCGTCGCTGCCGAACGCGACCGCCGTCTTGCCCTGCGCCTTGAGCTGCTGCGCGAAGAGCTGGGCCTGCGAGGAGAGCTGGAACGGCAGGTAGACGACCTTCGTGGCGGCGGTGACCTTCGCGATGAGCGACGAGAAGTCGGTGTCCTTCTGGCTGATCGACTCGCGGTCGACCTTGACACCCTTGCCCGAGAGCGACTGGCCGACGATGTCGGCGAGGCCCGTCGAGTACGACTCCTGGTCGTCGACGACCATCACGGAGTCGCCCGACTTCACGCCCAGCTTCGAGAACATGTAGTTGGCCGCCGTCGGCCCCTGGACGCCGTCGTTCGGCACGTCACGGAAGAAGTCGCCCTTCTGCGAGCCGTTGGTCAGCGACACGCGGGTGGCCGAACCGGATGCGAACGCGAGGCCCGCCTTCCGGAGGATCGGCGCAACCGCCTGCACCTCGTCGCTGCCCGCCGGTCCGATCACGCCCATGATCGAGCCGTTCGAGGCGAACGACTGCGCGACCGTCGAAGCCTTCGACGGATCGAGCTGCGTATCGCCCTGGACGAGCTTGATCTTGACGTGGCCCTTCACCTTGTTCCACTGGGTGAAGTAGTACTGCGCCCAGTGAAGCTGGTCGCCGCCGATCGACGCCGCCGGACCCGTGACCGGCGCGAGCATGCCGATCGAGACGCCCTTTGCGCAGCTCGCGGTCGCTGCGGCCGACGATGTCGGCCGTGCGACGGCGGCCGCGACGATCGCGAGCGCAGCCAGTATCCCGGCTGTCGCGACCAATCCGAGCCTCTTCAACATTCCGTTCCTCCTTTGGGATTGCTCCCGCTTAGACGCCACGGCCGACGTTCGGTTTGCCGGGCCACAAATTCGAGGGTGCGAATCTAGCCGCTCCGCACAGGTCCTGCAGGTACTCTGGGCGCCCGTGAGGTACTGCATGCAGACCGTCGACGCCGTCGTCGAAGGCGACGGCGACGGGGTCGAGACGCACATGTTCTTCGGTCCCGACCGCGCGTGCAGCGAGTTCGACCAGCGGCTACTCCGGTTCGGCGAGCCCTCCGACGACCGCCGCGACGAGCAGCGCGACGAGGTGCTCTACGTGCTCGGCGGCAGCGGGTCGGCGACCTTCGGCGAGGAGCGCCGCACGCTCGCGCCCGGAACGGCCGCCTACGTCGCACGCGGAACGAGCTGGCGCGTCGACGACGCGAACGGCCTCGACGTCCTCTCGGTGCTCGTGCGCGATCCCCTGCCGGCCGGCGGAACGCCGCACGCGGTCGTCGAGCTCGCGGCGGAGGAGACGAAGGGCGCGACGTCGGGCCGCCAGTTCCGGCTGCTCGCAACGCCCGCCGTCGGCTGCGCGTCCGTGACGCAGTTCGTCGGCTACATCCCCGTGGGCCGTGCTCCGGATCACTTCCACACCTACGACGAGGTCGTCTACGTGCTCGAGGGCGAAGGCTCGCTGCACATCGGCGGCGAATCTGCGCCGCTGCGACCCGGCTCGTGCGTCCACCTTCCCGCGCGGCTCGTGCACTGCCTCCAGAACGACGGTCCTGGCGTGATGCAGGTGCTCGGCGTCTTCCGCCCCGCCGGCTCGCCTGCGGAGGCGTACTACCCGGACGGAACACCGGCGGCGCTGCCGCAGGAGGCGTAGTGCCGCGCATCGAGCGCACCGCCGAGGTCGCCTGGGACGGGAACCTCGCCCGCGGCGCCGGCGCCCTCACGGTCGGGAGCGGCGCGTTCGCCGACCTGGGCTACTCGCTGCCGACGCGCATCGGCCGGCCGGAGGGGAAGACGAGCCCCGAGGAGCTGCTCGCCGCCGCCCACGGCGGCTGCCTCACCATGGGTCTCGCCGGCGAGCTGAGCGGCTCCGACACGCCGCCCGGGCGGCTCGACGTCCACTGCCTGATCGTGATGGACGAGGTCGAAGGGCGGGGGCATCAGATCGTCTCGTCGCACCTCGACGTCGTCGCGACGGTCGAGGGGCTCGACGACGCAGCCCTCCAGGCCGCCGTCGCGAAAGCGGACGAGGAGTGTCCCTTCTCCGAGCTGCTCCGCCGCGCAGGCTGCGAGGTCCACGTGTCCGCCCGCCTCGCCTCGTGAGCCTCGCCGACCTGGCCCAAGCGCGGCGGACGCACAAGACGTTCGGCCCCGAGCCGGTGCCCCGCGAGACGCTGCTCGAGCTGTTCGAGCTCGCACGGCTCGCGCCGAACCACCACCTGACGCAGCCGTGGCGCTTTCGCGTGCTCGGGCCGGAGACGCTCGCCCGCCTGAACGAGGCCGCAGGGCCGTCCGAGGCGACGAAGCTCGAGCGCGCTCCGACCCTCGTGCTCGCCTCGGCCGCGCTCTCCGGCGAGCTCGTCCAGGACGAGGAAGACGTGTGCGCGACCGCCGCGGCGATCACGCTCGTCCTGCTCGGCGCAACCGAGCGCGGGCTCGCGTCCTACTGGCGCTCGCCCGCCATCCTCCGCACCGCGCGCGGCCGCAAGGCGGTCGGCCTGGCAGACGGCGAGCGCGTGCTCGGCCTGATCCACCTCGGGCCGCCGGAGCGCGAGCCGGCGCCGCGGGAGCGGCGCGCGGTCGCCGACTACACGCAGTTCCTCCCGTAGGCGGGAGCTCTAGGCGCCGGTCTTCTCGAGCGCCTCTTCGGGAACCGGCACGCCGATGCCCTCGGCGACGCGCCGGCCGTAGTCCGCGTCGCACTTCGCGAAGAGCCCGACGATGCGCTCCTGGATCTGCCTCTCGCACTGCCCGACCAGGTCGATCAGGTTGCGGACGAGATCCTCCCGCTCCGAGTCGGGCATCGTGCGGTAGCGCTCGCCCGCCTGCTGGAAGTCGTTCGTCCGCTCGATCGTCGCACGCGTCAGCCGTCCGGTGATCTCCGGCTCGTACGGCGGGGCCGGCGGCTGCGCCTCGACGAGCCCGCCCGTCGAGTTCGGCTCGTAGTTGACGAGCGGATTGGCGCCGCGCGAATCGGTGTGGAAGGACATCTGCCCGCCCTCCTGGTTCGTCGCCGGCTGTGCCAGCGGCGCGTTCACCGGCAGCTGGAGGTAGTTCGGACCGACGCGGTAGCGCTGCGTATCCGAGTACGAGAACGTGCGGCCGACAAGCATCTTGTCGTCGCTGAAGTCGAGGCCGTCGACGAGCACGCCGGTGCCGAAAGCTGCCTGTTCGCTCTCGTTGTGGAAGTTGTCGACGTTGCGGTTGAGCGTCATCATCCCGACCGGCCGCAACGGGAACTCGTCCTCCGGCCACGTCTTCGTGTCGTCGAGCGGGTCGAAGTCGAGCTCGGGGTGCTCGCCGTCGCTCATGATCTGGACGTTCAGCTCCCACTGCGGAAACTCGCCGCGCTCGATCGCCTCGAAGAGATCCTCCGACGCATGGCCGAGGTTCGCGGCCTGGATCGCGTCGGCCTGCGCCTGTGTCAGCGACTCGATCCCCTGCTGCGACTTCCAGTGGAACTTGACGAGGACGCCCTCGCCGCGGCCGTTCACGAGCTTGTACGTATTGACGCCGAAGCCGTCCATCGTCCGGTAGTTCTTCGGGATGCCTCTCGGGCTGAAGAGCCACGTGAGCATGTGCATCGACTCGGGCATGAGGCTCATGAAGTCGAAGATGCGATTCGGCATCTGACGGAAGCTGACGGGGTCCGGCTTCAGCGCGTGGATGACGTCCGGGAACTTGATCGCGTCGCGGATGAAGAAGACCGGGAGGTTGTTGCCGACGAGATCCCAGTTGCCGTCCTCGGTCTTGAACTTGACGGCGAACCCGCGCGGGTCGCGCGCGGCCTCCGAGGAGTCGCGCCCCCCGATCACGGTGGAGAAGCGCAGCACGACCGGAGTCTGCTTGCCCTTCGCCTGGAAGAGCTTCGCGCGCGTGTACTTCGACGCCGGCTCGTCGCCGATCGTGCCGTACGCCTCGAAGACGCCGTGAGCGACGAAGCCGCGCGCGTGGACGACGCGCTCGGGGATGCGCTCGCGGTCGAAGTGGCTGATCTTCTCGAGGAAGTGGTAGTTCTCGAGCGTCGCCGGGCCGCGCGAGCCGATCGTGCGTTGGTGCTGGTTGTCGTAGACCGGATGGCCCTGCCGCGTCGTCAGGTCATTGGCTCCGGCTTTGTCGCCGTTCTCGCTCATCGCGGCCCCCTCTGGTGTTCGAACTCGTCGGGGTCATCCTAGCCCTCGTCCGGTACCCTCGAACGATGGGAGACACCCCGCCACCGACCTCATTCGAGGTCGAGTGCCCGCACTGCCACAAGTCGTTCACGGCAGAGACGATCGAGGGGTCGGCCGCCCGGTACCGCGGCTTCAAGTGCCCGCATTGCAGGCTCTTCGTCCCGTACCAGCGCGCGGCCGACCGAGACCTGCTCGGGCCGCGCGACGCCGTCTAGCATCTAGCTCGCCGCGTCGCGGAGCGCCTGCGCCTCCGGCAGGTGCTCGAGCTTCTTCAATGTGTTGTTCTCGATCTGGCGGATGCGCTCGCGCGTGACGCCGAACGCGCGCCCGACCTCTTCGAGCGTGCGAGGCGGCCCGCCGTAGAGGCCGAAGCGGAGCTCGATCACCTGGCGCTCGCGCTCGGGTAGCGCGCCGAGGGCCATCTCGATGTCCTCCCGGCGGAGCGAGAGCTGCGCCGTGTCGAACGGCGACTCGGCGGTCTCGTCCTGGACGAAGTCGCCGAGCGCCGACTCTTCCTCCTCGCCGATCGGCTTCTCGAGCGAGACGGGGAGCTGCGCCATGCGAAGGATCTCGCGCACCTCTTCGGGCGTCATCTCGAGCTCTTCGGCGATCTCCTCCGCGTTCGGCTCGCGGCCGAGGCGCTGCACGAGCTGGCGCTCGATGTGCACGACCTTGTTCAGCTTCTCGACCATGTGGACGGGGATTCGGATCGTGCGCGCCTTGTCGGCGATCGCGCGCGTGACGGCCTGCCGGATCCACCACGTCGCGTACGTCGAGAACTTGTAGCCCTTGCGGTAGTCGAATTTCTCGACCGCACGGATGAGGCCGAGCGACCCCTCCTGGATCAGATCGAGGAACGAGAGCCCGCGCCCGAGGTAGCCCTTCGCGATCGAGACGACGAGCCGCAGGTTCGCCTCCGTCATCTGCGTCTTCGCCGACATGTCGCCGCGCTCGATGCGCTTGGCGAGCGAGACTTCCTGGTCTGCGGTGAGGAGCGAGACCTTGCCGATCTCGCGCAGGTAGAGGCGCAGCGAGTCGAGTGACGGCTCGACCGAGAGATCGAGCTTCGGCGCGGCGGCGACCTTCTCTTCCTCGGGCTGCGCCTCCTGCTGCGGCGGCGCCTTGTGCTGCTCGCCCTCCACGAGCTCGACACCGTGCTCGATCAGGTACGTGTAGAAATCCTCGACCTGCTCTTTGGTCAGTTCGACGTCGTCGAGACCGGTGACGATCTCGTCGTAGGTGAGAAAGCCCTTCTCCTGGCCTTCTGCGACGAGCTTGTGGAGCTCTTCGACCTCAGGGAGCGCGATCTCGACTGCGAGCACGTTGTGGCGACCTCCGGCTAGTCGTTTGTATGACGGCTTACGACGTACGAACCAGTCATGCAACCAGCCGGTCGACCCAGCCCCGGCTCCTCACCCTCGAAGTGAGCCGGATCTTAGTGCGGAGTCAGAGGTTCGTAAAGAAAAGTTCACACGTCACAACCGCGAGACCGCGCACGTACCCACGCGCTCGCCCCGGCTGTTCACGATCGGGGTCTCGGCGAGCTCCGGCATGTCGACGCCGAGCGGCGCGAGAAAGGCGGCGAGCGCAGGCTCGAGCGGGCGGGACGAGCCGTCCTCGCACTTGAGGGCGATGCCGAGGACGCCGGGGCCGCCCGCACACAGCAGCCCTTCCGCCCCGCCTTTCGCGAACCAGCCGGGTGCGGCGCGCATCAGCGCGAAGTCGGCGCCGTCCGGGCCGCCGACGAGCTCCGGATGGGCGCGCATCGCCGCTGCGACGCGCGCCCCGCCGGGCAGCTGCTCGAACCGGGCGAACGCGAGCGCCATGCGCTCGAGCGGCAGGCCGAACGTGACGACGCCGCAGCCGTCGGTGGCAGTCAGGAGCTCGGCGACATCGGCGTCGGCGGCCTCGGCGTGGGCGGCGGCGCAGGCCTGCTGCACGGGATGGCCGGGCAGCCGGTAGCCGGCGATCTCCCAGCCCCGCGCGCGGCAGAGGGCGAGCATGCCGGCGTGCTTGCCGGAGCAGTTGTGGAAGACGCGCTGCGGCGGGCGGCCTGCCTGGAGGCCGAGCTCGAGGTCGTCCTCGGCTGCGGGAGCCTTGGCGAGGAGCGCACGGACGGCGGCGATCTGGTCCTCGGTCGCGCGGTGCGAGGCCGAGGCGATCGCAAGGTCGCGGTCGTCGAGATCCTCGCGTGCCCGCGCGAGCGGCAGCGCCTGGATCGGCTTGGAGGACGAACGCATGAAGCACGTGAGCGAGGGGTCGCCGGCCTCGGCGATGACCGCCCCGTCGCGTACCGCAACGCCGTGCACGGGGTGCCGGGCCTCGACAACGCCGTTGCGGCGCACCTCGACGACGATCGCGTCCATGGCGCGGAGCCTAGCCGCGTTGGCGCGGTGCCCAACCCCGGTGCCTGGCCCGTGCCAGGCCGGTGCCAGGCACCGTCGCGAAAGCCACGCGACTTCGTAAAGCCACTATCGGGGGACGCTCGGAGTCTCCACTCTCGTCCCATGGCTAGACCCGAACGCGATGACGCAGCCGGCATCCACCACGTCGGAGCTCACTCGGTCTGGACAAGCGTTCTCTTCCGCGACGACCTCGACCGGGTGGGTTTCGTCGTCGATCTCGCCCGCGTATGCGCCAAGTACGAGTGGACATGCATCGCCTTCTGCCTGATGACGACGCACTATCACCTGCTCGTCGAGACGCGCGACGAATCGCTGCCGTTGGGCATGCAAGAGCTCAACTTCCGCCACGCGATCCGCTTCAACAAGCGGCACACGCTCCGGGGACATGTCGTTGACGGGCGCTACTGGAACGAGCGGGTCGAATCGGAGTCGCATCTGCTTGCGGCGTACCGGTACATCGCCCGTAACCCGGTCGAAGCCGGCCTCTGCACAGCCGCGATCGACTGGCCCTGGTGCAGTTATCGAGCGCTCTTCGACCCGAGGGACATCTTCACGTTCGTCGATCCGTCCGCCGTTCTGGCCTGCTGGGCGCCGGCCGAGACCGCCCTTGAGCAGCTTCAGCGGTTCGTCGAGAGCGTCTGGTGACCCAACCCCGGTGCCTGGCCCGGGCCTGGCACCGGGGTTGGGTTGGGGACGATTCTTGACCAACGGGCGGGAAATCTCGTACATTTCGGAATCATGGCCCGTTCGGGGACGGCTGGCGAGCGCGCGACCCCCTCGGGTCCCGACTACGAGGCCGCCGAGGTGCTCGCGGTGCGCGGGCCGGAGCAGCTCAAGGCGCTCGGCGACGATCTCCGCTCGAAGATCGTCATCCTGCTCCGCGACCGCGCCTTCTCGACGACCGAGCTCGCGGCGAAGCTCGACCTGCCGAAGGGCACCGTCGGCCACCACGTGAAGGTGCTCGAGAAGGCAGGCCTCATCCAGGTCGTCAGCACGCGCCGGGTGCGGGCGCTGACGGAGAAGCTCTACGGACGCACCGCCCGCCTGTTCCTCTTCGAGAGCGCCGACACCGACGCCGAAGACGTCCGGAATGTCGCAGCGGCTTCCCTCCGCCGCGCCGCGGAGGAGATGCTTCCAATCGGCGAAGACAGCCGGACGACCTTCGGCGTCGTCACCGCCCGCCTCCGCGACGCCGACGCGCGCCGCTTCACTCGCCGACTCGAGAAGCTCATCGACGACTTCCGCGCCGCCGACGACACGACCGGCACCCCATACGGGCTCGCCGCCGCGCACTACCGGCGAGACCCACGTGCGTAGGCTCCGCCGCCCCTCCGGCGGGCTCTGGGCAAACGCCGACTTCGTCAAGCTCTGGACAGGCCAGTCGATCAGCGAGCTCGGGTCTCAGGTCTCGGCGCTCGCGATCCCCTGGGTGGGAGCGTTCGCCCTCCACGCGAGCCCGATCGAGTTCTCCCTGCTCGGCGTGCTCGGGTTCCTGCCGTTCATCCTCTTCGCGCTGCCCGCGGGCGTATGGGTCGACCGCCTGCGCCGCCGCCCGATCCTCGTCGTCGGCGATGCGTCGCGCGCGATCCTGCTCGCCCTGATCCCGATCCTGTGGGCCGCCGGCGTACTCCAGATCTGGCACCTGCTCGTCCTGCAGTTCGTGATCGGGATCTTCACCGTGTTCTTCGACGTCGCCTACCAGTCGTACCTCCCCGCGCTCGTCGAGCGCCAGGATCTCGTCGACGGAAACGCGAAGCTGCAGCTCACCGTCTCCGTCGCGCAGGTCGCAGGACCAAGCATGTCGGGTGGGCTGATCGCCGCGATCACGGCGCCCTACGCGATCATCGTCGACGCGATCAGCTTCGTCATCTCGACCGTGTTCATGCTCCGGATGCGCCACCGCGAGGAGCTCGACGCGCCCGAGGCGGACGCCGAGAAGCCGCGCATGTGGCCGCAGGTCAAGGAAGGCCTGCGCTGGGTCGGTCACAATCCCCACCTCCGTTCGATCGCCGCCTGCACGGGGACGTCGAACCTGTTCAACTCGCTGCTTTTCGCGATCTTCGTGCTGTACGCGGGGCGGAACCTGCACCTTTCGGCCGTCGAGGTCGGCGCGGTCTTCGGCGTCGGGTCGATCGGCTCGATCGCAGGCGCGCTCTTCGTCAACCGCCTGCAGAAGGCGATCGGCGTCGGCCCCGCGATCGTCGTCCCCGCGATCGCGTTCTCGGCCGCCGGCATCGCGTTTCCGCTCGCCCCGCACGCGTTTCCGCTGCCTGTGCTGATGGCCGGCCAGCTGCTGTTCGGCTTCGGCTCCGTCGCCTACAACATCACGCAGGTGAGCCTCCGTCAGGCGATCACGCCCGAGCGCCTCCAGGGTCGGATGAATGCCGCCATGCGCTGGGTCGTCTGGGGCACCATCCCAATCGGCTCGCTGCTGGGAGGCGCGATCGGCCAGACGATCGGCCTTCGCACCGCGCTCTGGGTCGGCGCGATCGGCGGCCTGCCGACGTTCCTGTTCGTGTTGCTGTCGCCCGTCCGGGCGATCCGGACGATGCCCGAGCCCCGGCCCCGGCCGACGCCGGCGCAGGCGGAGCTCGCCGGCGGGCTCATCGAAGGAACACCGCTGCCGGGGCCCGCCGCAGCCGACGCGTAGTCGCTACCGTCGAGGCGCATGCCCGAGCTGCCCGAGATGGAGGCGTGGCGGCGCGCGCTGAACGACCCCGTGTCCGCGTTCCCGGTGGCGAAGGCGGGGCCGGCGCACATCGCGACGCTGAAGACGTTCGGCCCCCCGCTCTCCGCCCTCGAAGGCCGGCGGCTTCGCGGCGCCGAGCGCCGCGGCAAGCGCCTTCTCTTTCCGACCGACGACGGCGAGCTCGTCCTGCTGATCCACCTGATGACGTCGGGGCGGCTGAAGATGGTGCCGGCCGGCGAGGCCGGGCCGAAGACGCCGGCATTCCGGCTCGAGTTCGCCGGCGGCTCGAAGCTCGTCCTCACCGAGAACGCGAAGCGCAAGCGCGCGGGCGTCTGGCTCCTCACCCCGGAAGCGGCCCGCGCGGAGCTCGAGCATCTCGGGCCTGAGGCGCTCGGCCTCGACGCCGCCGAGCTTGCCGGCATCCTCCGCCGCGACGCGCGGCGGCTGCATCCGCTCCTCCGCGATCAGCGCGCGCTCGCCGGAATCGGCCGCGCCTGGGCGAACGAGATCCTGCACGCGGCGAAGCTCTCCCCCTATGCCCTCTCGACCGACGTGAGCGACGACGAGGTCGAACGCCTCGCGAGCGCGATGGACGATGAGCTCCGGCGCGGCCTCGCGCTCCGCGAGGGCGGCGCGAGAAACGACCGCACCTACCGCGTCCACGACAAGCTGGGGCAACCGTGCCGGCGCTGCGGCACCCCGATCGCCCAGGTGGACTTCGAAGAGCACACGATCTACTACTGCCCCGTCTGCCAGACCGGCGGGCGCGTCCTCAAGGACCGCCGCCTTTCCCGGCTCCTGCGGTAGCGATAGGCTCGGGACATGGCCACGGTCGCCGACCTGATGACGAAGGACGTCCTGACCGTCGAGCCGTCCGACACGATCGGCGAGGCGGCGGAGAAGATGCACGCGGCCCACGTCGGCGCGGTCGTCGTCGTCGAGGACATGGTCCGGATCGTCGGGATCGTCACCGAGCGCGACCTGCTCCGGGCCGTGGCCCAGCGCGCACGCGCAGCGGAGGCCCGGGTGCGGCAGTGGATGACCGCCGACCCGCTGACGATCGACCCGGACACGACCGTCGAGGAGGCGGCGAAGATCATGTTCGACCACAACTTCCGGCACCTGCCCGTCGTGAAGGACGGGCGCCCGCTCGGGATTGTCAGCCTGCGCGTCCTCGCGCGCTGGGCGTTCGACCGGTCCGCATAGCGCCGTCGGACCGGCTCGCTAGGGTCATCCACTGTGATCCGGTTGTTCCCCCAGCACGGCGGCTGGCTCGAGGTGGTCTGCGGCCCGATGTTCTCCGGCAAGAGCGAGGAGCTCATCCGGAGGCTCCGGCGCGCCGAGATCGCGGGGCAACGGGCGCTGATCGTCAAGCCGCAGATCGACGACCGCTACGACATCGGCCACGTCGTCAGCCACGCCGGCGCGAAGATGCGCGCCGTCGCGGTCTCGCGTCCCGAGGACATCCCGGGGCTCGCCCAGGGTTACGACGTGATCGGGGTCGACGAGGTCCAGTTCTTCGCAGCCGACATCGTGCTCGTGATCGACGTGCTCGTCGAGCGGGGCGCGCGGGTCGTCGCGGCCGGGCTCGACCAGGACTTCCGCGGCCGGCCGTTCGGCGCCATGCCCGAGCTGCTCTGCCGCGCGGAGCTCGTCGACAAGCTGCAGGCCGTGTGCCACCGCTGCGGCGGCCCGGCGACGATGACGCAGCGCCTCGTCGACGGCTACCCGGCGCCCGCCGACGGCGAGACGATCGTCGTCGGTGCGCTCGACTCGTACGAGGCGCGCTGCCGCGCCTGTCACGAGATCGCCGAGCCCGCCGTCGCGGCCGCCGCGCACGAGCTCCGCGCCTAGCGCGCGCTACGCCAGGCGCACGGTCAGCGTCTCGCCGTCGAGCTCGACGGCACCGCCCAGGAACTCGACCACGCGCACGGCGACGGCCGCGCCGAGGTCGCGCAGCTCTTGCCCGAGGACGACGCGGCCCGACGAGTCGGTGATCGGCGAGACGTCGATCTCCCTGCCGCGGACGACGACCACGACCTCGTCGAGGCCCCCGTGCCGGAGCGCGGCCTGGACGAGCGCGGAGACGCCGCGATCGACGGCCTCGACGTCGGTGCTGATCGTCGTCCCGTCACCCGACACCCGCACGCGTTCCTCGCCGAGCCGCCCGGCCGCGGCGTGCGCGAGCGTCAGCGTGTCCGTCTCCCGCAGCGCGGGGTCGTAGCGGCCGTCCTCGATGCGGGCGACGAGGGACAGCTCGTCGAGCAGCTCCGCCATCTGCGCGGAGGCCGCCTCGATCATCTCGACGTAGCGGTCGGCGGGCGCCGCGAGCTCGGCCGTGCGCGTCAGGGTCTTCGCAAACCCGTGCACGGTCGCGAGCGGCGTGCGCACGTCGTGGCACGCGAGCGAGACAAGCCGGGCGAAGGAC
>DATKQO010000160.1:0-6003 GCA_035532715.1 Gaiellaceae bacterium
GTACCCGAGCGTGAGCCAGATGTGCGGCGCGGGGAGGTCCCCGCCCCAGCCGCGGCGCGACCCCGGGCTCACCGCGGGCCGGGGATGTTCGGGAACCGGAACTGCAGGATGCGGTTCGGCTGCACCACCCAGGCCTGTCCCGTCTCCTCGCTCCCCAGCGCCTGCAGCGCCGCCTCGGCGACGAACGACGGCTCCATGAGCGGCGCCGGCAGTGCTCCGCGGATCTCGTCGTCGACGATCGGCGTGTCCGTGAAGCCGGGACATAGCGCGTTGATGCGGATGCCGCGCGGCGCGAGCTGCGGCGCGACGCTCCGCACGAAGCCGACGACCGCGTGCTTCGTCAGCGCGTAGATCGGATCCATGGGCGTCGCGGTCAGACCGGCGAGCGACGCTGTCGCGACGATCGAGCCGCCGCGCGGCATGAGCCGCGCCGCGAGCTCGCGCGTGCCGAAGACGACGCCGTCGGTGTTCGCCCCGACGGCGCGGCCGTACTGCTCGTCCGTCAGCGCGGCGATGTCGGTCTCACCGGTGCTCACGCCCGCGTTGAGGAACGCCGCGTCGAACTCGCCCTCGAGCGTCCGCCACGCTTCAGGATCGCCGACGTCGAACTCGGGCAGGTCGAGCAACGTCACGTCGGCGTCGCCGAGCGCGGCCGCGAATGCCTGTCCGAGCCCGCCGCGGCCTCCCGTGATCAGCGCGTTCACGGGACGAGCACCACCTTGCCGACGCTCTGCCGCGACTCGACGAGCTCGTGCGCGCGCTCGACCTCGTCGAGCGGCAGCTCCGCCCCGACGAGCGGGCGCAGGCCGCCGGTCTGCCAGAGGCCGAGCAGCTCGCCGACCGCGGTGCCGACGAGCTCGGGATCGAGGCGGAGCAGCCGGCCGAGATAGAAGCCGTAAAGGCCGACGTTGCGGCCGACGAGGCGCGCGGGCTCGACGTCCGTCCAGGCACCGGCGGCCGAGCCGATCGCGACGACCGCGCCGAGAGGGCGCAAGCGTGCAAACGAGCCGGCGAAGAGCTCGCCTCCGACGGGATCGACGACGACGTCCACCTGCAGCTCGTCGGGCAGGTCGGCGTAGACGTACGCCTCTGCGGCGCCGAGCTCGCGGCAGACGTCGAGCTTCTCCGCGGACCCGACGGCGGCGACGACGCGCGCGCCGAGGGCGCGGGCGACCTGGATCGTCGCGGTGCCGACTCCCCCGGCCGCCGCGTAGACGAGCACCGTCGTGCCGGGCCGCACGCGCACCTGGCGGGTGAGCGGGATGTAGGCGGTGAGGAACGTGAGCAGGAAGGACGCGCCCTGCGCGAAGGTGGCGCCGTCGGGGAGCGGCACGACCTGAGCGCGCTCGACCGCCGCGAGCTCCGCGTAGCCGCCTCCGCCCGACGTGAACGCCATCACGCGCGTCCCGTCCTCGAGCTCGCCGGCGATCTCCGAGCCGAGCACGGCCGGCAGCTCCGGCATCTGCGGATACCGCCCGCGCCGCACGAGCACGTCGGCGAAGTTGATTCCCGCCGCACGCACGCGCACGAGCACCTTCTCCCCGCCGACGGGATCGGGGACGTCGCGAACCTCGAACGGCCCGTCGACGCGCGTGAGGACCGCGGCCCGCATCTAGGACGCAGGCGCAGTCTCTGCGCCTGCGAACTGCTCGCGCAGCGCGATCTTGCGGAACTTGCCGACGCTCGTCTTCGGGATCTCGTCCACGAACTCGAACCGCTCCGGGAGCCACCACTTCGCGAACTGCGGCGCCAGGAACTCGCGCAGCTCGTCCGCCGTCGCCGTCGCGCCCGGCTTGAGCACGACGACCGCGAGCGGCCGTTCCGACCACTTCTCGTCGGGCACCGCGATCACCGCCGCCTCCGCGACGGCGGGATGGGCCATGAGCGCGTTCTCGAGCTCGACCGACGAGATCCACTCGCCGCCCGACTTGATCACGTCCTTCGAGCGGTCCTTGATCTGAATGAACCCGCGCGGCAGGAGCGAGACGATGTCGCCGGTCCTGAACCAGCCGTCGTCCGTCCAGCGGTCGGCCTGCTCGGGCGTCGCGTAGTAACCGGAGGCGACCCACGGACCGCGCACCTCGAGCTCGCCCATCGCCTCGCCGTCCCACGGGATCTCGTCGTCGCCTGCGCGGGCGCGAACCTCGACGAACGGCAGCGGCATCCCGGCGAGCGCCATCAGGTCGTAGCGCCCGTCGTCCGGGAGGTTCGCGAGGTCGTGCGGCAGGCACGCGGTCGACGCGACGGGCGAGGTCTCCGTCATCCCCCAGCCCTGCACGATCGGGATGTCGTGCCGCTGCTCGAAGGCCTCGATCATGGCGCGCGGGACGGCGGAGCCGCCGACGAGCATCGCCTTCACGTGCGAGAGATCCCACCGGCCCGGATTCGCCTCGAGCAGCTGGAGGATCCCCATCCAGATCGTCGGCACGCCTGCGGCCCACGTGACCTGCTCCTGCACGATGTCGTCGAGGAGGCTCTCCGGGTCGAGGTGCGGGCCCGGATACACGAGCTTCGTGCCGAGCATCGTGCCGAGATACGGATAGCCCCACGCGTTCGCGTGGAACATCGGCACGACCGGCAGGATCGCGTCCTGCACCGAGATGCCCATCCCGAGCGGGTTGTTCGCGGCGACGCCGAGCGTGTGCAGCACCGTCGAGCGGTGCGAGTACGTGACGCCCTTCGGTAGCCCCGTCGTGCCGCTCGTGTAACACATCGCCGCGGCCTCGCGCTCGTTCAGCTCCGGGTCGACCCACGCATCCGGGTCGGCGCCCGCGAGCAGCTCCTCGTACGAGTCCTCGACGACGAAGACGTGCTCGATCTTCGTACGGTCCTTGAACTGGTCGAGCAGTGGAAGCAGCGCGCGGTCGGCGATCACGACACGGTCGCCGGCGTGGTCCGCGATGTAGGCGAGGTCGTTCGGGTGCAGCCGCAGGTTCAGCGTGTGCAGGACGAAGCCGCCGCACGGGATCCCGAAGTACGCCTCGTGATGCTGATAGTGGTTCCAGCAGAGCGTCGCCACGCGGTCGCCGCGCTCGAGACCGAGGTCGTTCAACGCGACGGCGAGCTGACGCGCTCGGCGCATCGTGTCGCGGTACGTCGTGCGGTGGAAGCTCTTGTCGGGAAGCCGTGTAACGATCTCGCCGTTCCCGAAGTACGTCTCGGCGCGCCGCAGCAGGTGCGGCAGGGTCAGCTGGAAGTCCATCATCAGGCCGTCCACGGTCAGCCTCCCTCGAACGCGTCAGACACGGATGGTGACACCGAGCACCGCATCCGCAACCTCGGCGCGGAGCTCGGTCGGCGACGAGCCCAGGCCGTACAGCCAGAGCGCGCGCTTGTAGAAGCGGTGGAGCGGGTGCTCCCACGTGAATCCCGTTCCGCCGTGAACCTGGATCGAGCGCTCGCACGCCGCGACGGCTGCCTCGGCTGCGAACGCCTTCGCCGCGGCGGCGGCCACCGGTGCCTGCTCGTCGCCCACGGTGACGCACCATGCCGCCCAGTAGACGAGCGACCGGGCGAGCTCGATGTCGGCGTATGTGTTCGCAAGCTGGTGCGACACAGCCTGGTAGACGCCGATCGGCTTGCCGAATTGCTCTCGCGTCGACGCGTACTGGATGCCGAGCTCGAGCACGCGTTGCGCGACGCCGACCGCCTCGGCCGCCATCGCCGTCCGGGCGCGGGGAACGTCGCGCGGGCCGGGGAGGGCGGTGCCGTCGCCGGCCTCGAGCCGCCCGAGCGGCCGCGCCGGGTCGACCGACGCCTGCTCCTCGCCGGCTGCGTCGTGCGCGTTTCCGTCCATGCCGACGACCCGGTCGACCGATCCGAGCCACGGCACGAGGCCCTTCACCTCGGCCGACCACTTCGTCGTGCCCGCCGCCACCGCTGCCTGGTCCTCCGGCCCGAGCCCCGACAGCGCGAAGCCGACCGTCGCGAGATAGGGGCCCGGGTAGAGTGCGTAGCCCATCTCCTCGAGCAGGAGCGCCTCCTCGAGGAAGCCGAGGCCGGCGCCGCCCGCGTCCTCGGCGACCGAGACGCCGAGCCAGCCGAGCTCGGCGAGCTCGCTCCAGCGGTCGTCGGCGGGCGCTTCGAAGTCGCGGTCGAGCGGATAGCGCTCCGACAGCCACTTGCGGGCGGCGCTTCGCAGCTCCTGCTGCTCTTCGGTCAGCGCGAAGTCCACGGCCTACCTTCCCTTCGGGAGGCCGAGCACGCGCTCGGCGACGATGTTGCGGAGCACCTCGGAGGTGCCGGCCTCGATCGTGTTGCCGCGGCTGCGCAGCTGCTGGTAGTGCCACCAGCCGTCGTCGAAGAGACCATCGGTCCCGAGCAGCTCGCGCCCGAGCTTCGTCAGGCGCTGGTTCTGCTCCGACCACCGCAGCTTGATCGCCGAGCCCTCGGGGCCGGGGACGCCGGTGCGCTGATACGCGCCGAGCGCCCGGTAGTTCGTGAAACGCAGCGCCTGCAGCTCGATCCACTCCTGCGCGATGCGGTCGCGTGCGACGGCGTCGCCGTTCACGCGCTCGCGGGCGAGGTCGACGAGCCGGCCGACGCTCATCTCGAGCGCGGCGGTGAGGGCGAAGCCGAGCGTGCCGCGCTCGTGCAGCAGCGTCGTCATCGCCACCTGCCAACCCTGGCCCTCCTCGCCGAGCAGGTTCTCGGCGGGCACCTCGACGTCGGTGAAGAAGATCTCGTTGAACTCCGACTCGCCCGTGATCTGCCGGAGCGGCCGCACCTCGACGCCGGGCGCGTGCATGTCGACCATCATGTAAGTGAGGCCCTTGTAGCGCGGCGCGTCGGGATCGCTGAGCCCGATGAGGATGCACCAGTCCGCGATGTGTGCGAACGACGACCAGACCTTCTGGCCGTTGACGACGTAGACGTCGCCCTTCCGCTCCATGCGCGTGCGGGCGGCGGCGAGATCGGAGCCGGCTCCCGGCTCCGAGAAGCCCTGGCACCAGATCTCCTCCGCCGAGAGGATCTTCGACAGGTGCGCCTGCTTCTGCTCGTCGGTGCCGAAGGCCATGATCGTCGGCCCGGCCATGCCGAGCCCGATCACGCCGACGTGCGACGGCGCCTGGGCGCGCGCCATCTCCTCGTAGAACACCGCCTGGAAGCTGTACGGGGCACCGGCTCCGCCGTACTCCTTCGGCCAGGTCAGGGCCGCGTAGCCCGCGTCGTAAAGCTTGCGGCTCCACTCGCGGCCGAACGCGTCGCCGAACCGCTGCGCGCCTCCGCGCGGGCCGCGCCGCTCCTCGGGCAAGGTGTCCTCGAGCCACGCGCGAAGCTCCGCGCGGAACGCCGCTTCTTCGGGTGTGTCGCGCAGGTCCATGACCTAACGCTACAACCTTCGAGGCTCCAGGCGGAAGCCGCCGCCGGGGAGAGCATCGCGTCGGCGGGCGAGACGTTCACGATCTCCTCCCTGCGGCGCATCGGCAGGAGGCTCACGACGGCGACGTGACGAGCGCGTCGGTGGCGCTCGGGCGCGAGCCAGCATCTAGGATGGCACTTGGATGGACCCCGTAGCTCTGTTGTCGACCCCGCTGGATGACCTGTGCGCCGAGGCCCGAAGGCTTCGTGCCGAGCGGGGCGGCGGTCTCATCACGTACTCGCCGAAGGTCTTCATCCCGTTGACGAAGCTGTGCCGCGACGTGTGCCACTACTGCACGTTCGCGGCGCCGCCACGCCGCGGCGAGCGCGCCTATCTCACGATCGACGAGGTGGTCGAGATCGCGGCCGCCGGCGCGGCCGCCGGCTGCCGCGAGGCGCTCTTCACGCTCGGCGACAAGCCGGAGCTGCGCTACCGGGCGGCACGCGACGAGCTCGCCGGGCTCGGCTGCTCCACCACGCTCGACTACCTCGCGCGCGCTGCCGACGCCGTGCTCGAGCGCACAGGGCTGCTGCCGCACCTCAACCCGGGCGTTCTGACTCCTGACGACGTGCACCTGCTCCGCTCGCGCTCCGCCTCGATGGGGCTCATGCTCGAGACGGCGTCCGAGCGGTTGGCCCAGC
>DATKQO010000161.1:0-5117 GCA_035532715.1 Gaiellaceae bacterium
CGCGTCCTCGCGGTGGTCGAGCACGACGTATGCCACACCCGACACGCGGAACTCCTCCGCGACGCGGCGGCCGACGCGGCCGTAGCCGCAGATGATGAAGTGGTCGTGCATCCGTCGAACCGTCCGCTCTTTCCGTCTCTCAGCAAGGACGCCGCTCACAACACCTCCGGCGATCGCCTCGACGATAACGGCACCCGTGTAGGCGATGATCGTCAGACCGGCGATCACCATCGCCATCGAGAGCAACCGGGCGCTGTTCGTCGAAGGCACCGTGTCGAGCCCCGTGAGCGTCGAGGTGATCACGGCTCGGTAGAGGGACTGGAGCCACGTCTCGTGCAAGATGTGGCGGAAGCCGACGGTTCCCGCGCCGAGCGTCAGGACGACGGCGGCGAGAAGGCGTCCGATCTGGATGACCCGGAGGCGTGGCTGCACCCTCGTAGTATCGTGCGAGCGTGGACGACGAGCTCGCCCCCAACCCCGAGCCGGGCGAGCGCCGGCTCAACATCCACCTCGATCCGGCGGACATCGCGGGCGCCTATGCGAACTTCGCCAACATCAGCTTCTCGCGCTACGAGTTCACGCTCACGTTCGCGCGGATCGAGCACGAGGTCGAAGAGGGCGACGTTCCGGGCGCGGTCGTCGCGCGCGTGAACGCCTCGCCGCGCTTCATGGAGGAGCTGATCGCCGCCATGCAGGACTCCTGGTCGAAGTGGCAGACGACCGAGGGGATCCGGAACCTCCCCGAGGCTCCGCCGCACGACCTCCATTAGACCGGGGCATGCTCTCGCTCGCGCCGTCGTACGCCGCGCTCTGCGTCACGCAGGCGGCGCTCGTCGCTGCCCCCGTGCGCTCCGGGAGGCCCGGCCGCCGTCGCTGGCTCGGGATCGTCCTCCCCGCGCTCGCGCTCGGCGCCGGAGTGACGGTGCTGCGCGTCGTCTCGGGAGGCCCGCACGCCCTCGCGCTCTTCGCCGCGGTCGCGACGCCGGCGCTCGCCGCCGCGGGAGCGCGCCGGGCGCCCGTAGCCGTCGCGCTCTGGCTCGTCGCGTGGCTCGCGCACGGGCTCCTCGCGCAGGCGGCGGCGGTGGCGCTGATCGCGCTCGCAGCCACACGGATCGCCTCGCTCGCCGCCGCGGTCGCACCCACCTGGTCGATCGAGGTCGGTCTCGTCGCGCTCGTCGCGCTCGACGTGATCCTCGTCTGGGCCACGCCTCAGGTACAGCCGGCGTCGAGCGCGCTGCACGGCGTCGCTCTGCCGAGCGCCGCAGGGCACCCGATCCCGGCGCTCCAGGACGCGACGTTCGGCTCCGCGACGATGGGCTGGCTCGACCTCGTCGCACCGGCGCTCCTCGCCGTCGTCGCGCGGCGTCGCCTCCGGGCGGCGGCCGTGACGGGCCTCGCCGCGGGCGTCTGGGGGCTCCTCCTCACCGTGACGTCGACCGTCCCGGCCACTCTCCCGGTGCTCGCAGGCCTGGTTGCGGCCCGTCTGTAGCGTTCCCGCCCGATGCGCGTCGCCGTTCTCTCCGACATCCACGGAAACCTCAATGCCCTGGAGGCGGTGCTCGCTGCGCTCGAGACCGGCCCGCCGGACGAGCTCTGGTGCCTCGGCGATCTCGTCGGCTATGGAGCGCGCCCGAACGAGTGTTGTCGCGCGATCGAGGCAGGTGCAAGCATCTGCCTGGCGGGGAACCACGATCTCGCCGTGCGCGGGACGATCGACCTGGCCGAGTTCAGCGGCGACGCGGGAGCCGCCGCGTCGTGGACGCGCACTGTCCTGAGCGAGGAGGCCCGCTCCTACCTCGACCGTCTCCAACCGGAGGGGAGCCGCGCCGACGTCGCGCTCTTCCATGCGAGCGCGCGGGATCCGGTCTGGGAGTACGTGCTCTCCGACGAGTCGGCGGTCGCGACGCTCGAGCTGACCGAGGAGCCGCTCGTCCTCGTCGGGCACAGCCATGCGGCCCTGCAGATCGCGCTGCACGACGGCGTGCTTGCCGGCGGGCTCGCGCCCGCGGGAACGGAGATCGACCTGCGTTCCGGCCGCGCGCTCCTCAACCCGGGGTCTGTCGGCCAGCCGCGCGACGGCGATCCGCGCGCCGCGTATCTGATCCTCGATCTCGCCGCGCGCACCGCGAGCTTCCGGCGCGTCGAGTACGACGTCGAGCGAACGCAGGAGGAGATCCGCGAAGCCGGGTTGCCGGACGCGCTCGCCGCACGGCTCGCGTTCGGCCTGTGAGACGGGAGGCCACAGCGGTCGCGGTCGCCGTCTTCGCGCTCGCGGGCTGCGGCGGCACGGCGAGAACGCAAGCGTCCTCCACGCTGCCACGGCTGCCGCGCCCGCTCGCGCGCGGCTGGGCCCAGCAGGCGGACGGCATCGCGTCGGCTCTGGCGACGGGCGACGGCTGCACCGCGCAGCGCCTCGCGGACACCCTCCGAAGCGAGGTCGTTCAGGCGCTCAACGAGCGGTTGATCCCGCGCGCGTACCGAGAGCAGCTCGTCGTCACCGTCAACAGCCTGCCGGCCCGCATCGCCTGCGTACCGCCCGCGTCCCCCTCGCCGCCCGGGCACGGCAAGGCGAAGCACGACCACGGCAAGCACGGCCGCCATGGAGGCGACGGCTGACCGGCGTGCTCGTCTCCGGCCGCTATGCGCTCGAGCGCCCGCTGGGGCACGGCGCGATGTCCGTCGTCGACCTTGCGCGCGACGTCGAGCTCGACCGCCACGTCGCCCTGAAGCGGCTCGCGGAGAACCTCGCACGCGACGACGACCTGCGTGCGCGGTTTCAGCGCGAGGCCCGCCTGGCGGCGCGCCTTGCCCACCCGAACGTCGTGCGTATCTACGACGTCGGCGTCGACGAGGACGGCCGACCGTTCATCGCGATGGAGTTCGTCGAGGGCGAGACGCTCGCCGAGCTCGTCGCCCGGCGTGGCCCGCTGCCGCCCGGCGAGGTGGCGGAGATCGGTATTCAGGCCTGCCGCGGGCTCGCCGCCGCACATGAGGCCGGGCTCGTGCACCGTGACGTGAAGCCGCACAACCTCATCCTCCGGCGCGACGGCGTGCTGAAGCTGAGCGACTTCGGCGTCGCGTTCGGCCTCGAAGGGACGCGCCTGACGATCGCGGGGACGGTGCTCGGCACCGCCGCCTATCTCGCGCCGGAGCAGGCGCGCGGCGAGGAGGTGACGGCGGCCGCGGACGTGTACGGCCTCGGCGCGGTGCTCTACGAGCTGCTGACGGGCCGCCCGCCGCGGAACCCTGCGACGCTTGCCGAGCTCGCCGCGACGAAGACGATCCCGCCGCCGCAGGACGCGCCGCCGAAGCTCGCGGGGATCGTGATGCGCTGCCTCGCCGCCGATGCGCACGACCGTCCCCCATCGGCGGCGGCGGTCGCACGCGAGCTCGCGGCGACACTGCCGGAGGCGCAGACGCTGCCGCTGCCTGACCATCCCTCGCGCCGCGCGACCGAGATCAAGGCGCCGCCGGCGAGAGCCCGCCGCCGGTCGCGCGCAACCCTCATCCTGGCCGCCGGAGCCGCCGCCGCACTCGTCGCAGGCGGCGTCGCCGTCTACGCGACGAGCGGAAGCTCGCCGCCGAAGCCGCCGCCGCAACCGCATATCGCGCTCGTCCCGCGCGCGCCGTCCGCGCAGCAGGAGGCCCGCGACCTGGCCGCCTGGCTGCGCCGCTACTCCGGCTGACCCGGCGCGAGCGGCCGCCCCTACGCGGGCGGCACGGCCTGCACGAGAGGAGCCGCGTCGACCTCGGGCTCGCCGTACAGGTGGATGCCCTCGCGCGCGAGCGCGAGCTGCACGTCTTCGCGGGCCTTGTAGATCCGCCACTTGACGGTGGCGAGCGTGACTTCGAGCGAATCTGCGATCTCGGTGTACGAGAGGCCGACGATGTCGCGAAGCAGGAGCGCCATCTTGAGATCGACGTTGAGCGCCTCGATCGCACGCCAGACGGCGTCGATCGCCTCGAGCCGCTCGAAGGGCGCGTCGAGCACCTCGAGCGGCGGCACGTCCTCGATGTCGACGACGGCACGCGGGCGGCGCTCGAGCGCACGCAACTCGTCGAGCACGCGGTTCTTCGTCACCTGGAAGAGCCAGGTGGTGAACTTCGAGCGCAGCGAGAAGCGCGGCAGGCCCTGGTAGACGCGGAGAAAGACCTCTTGCGTCAGATCCTCGGCGAGGGCGCGATCGCCGACGAGCCGCAGGACATAGTTGAAGACCGGCACCTGATACGCGCGCACGATGATCGTGAAGGCGCGTTCATCACCGCGCTGCGCCTTCCGCAGGACGCCGAAATCAGGCTGGGGCAGCGACAAGAGAGCCCATCGTATCCGGTTTATGCGTCGGAATCGGTCAAATCGGAGCCGGTCATCTGTAATGGTTTCGCAATATCGAGGAGGCCGAGCGCGGTGGGCATGAGGTCTGAGAGCTCGCCCGGACGCAGCGTGAGGCCGTTTGCCGTGAGAATCAAGGGCACCGGGTTCGTCGTATGGGCCGTATGGGGGCTCACCCCGTCGTCCTCGAGCATCTTCTCGGCGTTCCCGTGGTCGGCCGTGATCAGGCAGACCCCGCCGGCGGCCTCGACGGCGTCGACCACGCGGGCGAGGCAAGCGTCCACGGTTTCACAGGCGGCGACGACCGCCGGGATGATCCCGGTGTGGCCGACCATGTCGGCGTTCGCGAAGTTGATCACGGCGAACGCGTAGCCGCTTCCGATCTCCTCGACGAAGCGGTCGGTCAGCTCGCGCGCGGACATCTCCGGCTTGTGGTCGTAGCTCGGCACGTCGCGCGGCGAGGGAACCATGACCCGCACCTCTCCGGCGAACTCGTCTTCGCGGCCGCCGTTGAAGAAGTACGTCACGTGGGCGTACTTCTCGGTCTCCGCCATGTGCAACTGGCGAAGGCCGTGCTCGGCAAGCACCTCGGCCATCACCATGTCGACGCTCTGCTCGGGAAACGCGACCGGAAAGCCGAAGTCGTCGCGGTATTTCGTCATCGTCGTCAGATCCGCCTCGAGCGCACCGATCGGGCGCTGCACGCGATCCTCGACGGCGACGGGACGCCTGCCGACGACCCGGTGGCCGCCGTGCAGGCCAGCTATGACGCGGGCCTGACCGACGA
>DATKQO010000162.1:0-18136 GCA_035532715.1 Gaiellaceae bacterium
ATCGCGGCAAGCCTGCGTTCTCGAGCGCGAGCGCCGCGTTGTCGAGTGCGCTCCGCCAGGGAAGGAGGCAGTCGCGCTGCGGCATCAGCGCACAGCGCGCAAGCCTGCCGGCGGGCGACGTCTCGCCGCCGACGGAGACCGTGCCGGCGTCGGGTTCATCCAGGCCGGCGACGAGCGAGAGCAGCGTCGACTTCCCGGCGCCGCTCCGGCCGACGATCCCGACGCGCCCCCTTGCAGGGACGTGCAGGTCGACGCCGTCGAGTACGCGCTTGCCGCCGAGTACACGGGCAACCCCGCCTGCATCGACGCCGACGTCGCTCCCACCCAGCGGGGCGACAGGCGTTTCGACGATCGGCTGCAACATCAGCTCCCTTCGCCGGCATGACCCGGATCAGGTTCGGCGGGTACGCGCAAGGAAGCGCTCTCTCAGCCCCTCACACAGGGGCTCCCCGGATGCCCGTCAGCTTACCGACCCAGCCGGCAGACGAGTTCTAGGTGCCGCCGCGGCAGTTGAGGTCGGGGGTGAGGACGGTCGCCACGTTGGAGTCCGGGCTCGTCCATGACGCCACGGTGGCGTCGACGACGTAGTAGTAGCTCGTGCTGTACTGGAGCGCTCCGGTGGCGTCGGTCCAGCTGACCGTGTTGAGGCCGCTGACCGTGCCCACCTGCGTGAATGGTCCGCCCGCCGCTGTGCCGCGCTTGATCGTGTAGCCGGTCGCGCTGGTTGAGCTGGTTGCCGTCCAGGAGACCGCGACCTGGACCGTCGTCGCGTTGTGTTTGGTGCAACTCGACGTCGTCGCGGCCGCGCCGGTCGGCGCGGCGATTGTCGCGGACGACACCGGCATGGGTCCCGCGGTGACACCCGAAGACCATGCGGCAAACGCGGCCGGTGCCACGATCACGACAGCGACCGCAAATGCGCCCAGCAGCAGTGCGCGGCTACGCATGCGTCAAAGCCGTTCTACGCGCCGGCAGCCACAACCGGGCAAGCCCCCACAGCGCGAGGAGGATGGGCAGCGTCAGCGTGGTTCCCCAGTGGAACCAGCGCGAGCGCAGGACAAGCAGGGGATACCCGAGCCCGGGCAGTCGGAACCGGTATCGCCAGACGGACGCTCCGTGAAGCTCGGCATGCCAAGGGTCGACGCTGGTGTTTGCGTCGCCCCGGGTCTGCACGATCGGCTCGCTCCCGGGTTGAAGGATGGACACGACCCGGTGCGTCTCCACCGGATGCCCCGCAGTCGGGATCTGGAAGGTGATGACGTCGCCGATGCGCAGGTCGCGCATTGGCTCGGGTGAGACGACGATCATGTCGCCCGGACTGAAGGTCGGTCGCATCGAGCCCGAGAGCACGGTGACGGTTCGGTACATGCCGAGCATCGGACCGCCGACAAGCGTGACGATCGCGGTCAAGGCGACGAGCAGCGCAAGATTGCCGGCAGCCTCACCCCAGGAGCGAAGTGCGAACCGGGAGACAAGACGCGCGTGCGCCAGCAGCAACAGGCTCGCGGGCGGGATCAACGCGAACCAGCCGCCGCCACGTTCGGCCGCGACGCCGACCAGCAGGAGCGCCAGAGGCGCGACCAGCAGCAGCTGGACGCGGACGATGGCCTCGGCCATCGTCCGCGTCCTACGTCTCGAGGAGGGGTGGGACACCCTCGGCTCCGTTCTACTGGCTGGTCGCGGCGCGCTGGTTCGCGGTGAACACGTAGTCGAGCGTCGAGCTTTGACCCTGGAGCGTGTTGCTCGACGTCGCCGGGAGCGTCAACGTCACCCGCAGGTGGTCCGTATTACCGGCGGTGATCGAGCTCATGTTCGACATCGCGATGTTGGCGCCGATGACAGCCCTCGATGCGACCACAGAGGTCGTCGTGCCGCCACAGACATACGTGTACGGAGGGCCTGACTCCGTCCAGGCGACCGAGCACTTGTCGATCACCATCTGGAGCCCGTTCGTCGTGTCCGAGTCGAGCAACGAGGAGGGAGACGCGGTCGTCGTCAGCGTGACCGACCCGACACTGCTCGTACCGGCGGAACCGTTGTTCGTGATGTCGACGGCACGCTGGATCGTGTCGCCGGGAACGAGGTTCGACGCTCCCACCGTCAGACGGTTTGCCGCACCGAGCGTGATCGATACGGTTCCGGACGACAGGCTCTGTGCCTGGGCGCTGGTCGAGCTCGTGAAGCTCGCAAACGTGGCGAGGCTCGCGACACCGGCCGCCGCACCCAGGATCGCAACGCTCATCACAACTTTCACATAAAGGGGAAGACGCACCGCAGAAACCTCTTTCCTGATAGCCGCAGAGATCAGAAAACGCGTGTACCGCATACGCGTCACTGCTGCTATCGACCTGGAACCGTGCCATGCTTCACCCTCGAAAAGGGCATTGACGTATGCAAACGGTATGGATGCGCCCGACCTTCTTACTGACGTGCGGGCAGGGTGACCCGGAAGGTCGACCCGGCGCCGGGACCGGCACTGTCGGCGGCTATCCGACCACCATGCGCTTCGGTGATCGCCTTCGCGATCGCAAGACCGATGCCGGCACCGCCGCGGGCGCGGTCGCGGGCGCGGTCGACGCGGTAGAAGCGCTCGAAGAGGCGCGGCAGATGTTCCGGCGGGATGCCTTCGCCGCTGTCGGCGACCGCGAGCTCGAGGGAGTGGTCGGCAGCGTGCGCGGACACGGTTACACGACCCGTAGCGGGTGTGTGCCGGAGCGCGTTCTCGAGCAGATTCGCAAGGACCTCGGCGAGCCGGTCGCGGTCGACCTGCACGGGCGGCAGGTCGGCGTCCAGTTCGGCGGCGAGCTCGACGCCTTTCTGCTCGAACGCCGGTGAGGCTGCGACGAGTGCGGCTTCGACAATCGCCTGCGGCGCGGTCGGGACGAGGTGCAGGTCGAGTTGGCGCTCCTCTGCGCGGGAGACCTTCTGAAGGTCGTCGGCGAGGCGTGTAAGGCGTGCGACCTCGGCCCGGATCGCACCCCAGATTCGTTCGTCGGCCTGCAGGACGCCGTCGCCGACCGCCTGGGCGTAGCCGTCGATCGTCGCGAGCGGTGTGCGCAGCTCGTGCGCGACGTCGGAGAAGAGCTCGCGGCGGCGCTGCTCGGTCTGCTCGAGTCGGGCGGCCATCTCGTTGAAGGAGCGCGCGAGCGCTGCCAGCTCGTCCTCGCCGGTGACCGGCACGCGGGTGTCGAGGCCGCCGCGGGCGACTGCGGCGGAGGCGCTCACGAGTGTGCCGATCGGGCCGGTGACGCGTCTGGAGACGAACCAGCTGACCGCGAGCGCCGCGACGGCAGCCGCCGCGATCGCGGTCGCGAGTGCGACGAACGTCGCCTGGTTGTAGGCGATGTCGAGGTGCCGGGCGACGTCTGGCGGTACGACGCCGAGCGTGTCGCGAATGTGGCGGTGGAAGAGGATCGGGCCGAGGCTGAGCGCAATCGCGAGTAGCGTCGCTCCGCCGGCGACGACGACCAGCAGCTGAGCGGCGAGCAGCTTCGCGCCGAAGCTGCGACGCAGCCGACCCGCGCTCACCGGCCGCCCATCCGGTAGCCGACGCCGCGTACGGTGCGAATCAGCGTCGCGTCGCCGAGCTTGCGGCGCAGGTTCCCGATGTGCACGTCGACGAGGTGGTCGTCGCCGAACCAGCCGGGGCCCCAGACGCGCTCGAGCAGCTGTGCGCGCGAGAAGACGAGGCGCGGGCTCTTCGAGAGCGTGTCGAGCAGGTCGAACTCGAGCTTCGTCAGCGCGACCGGTTCGTCGTCGACCGCGACCTCGCGCGCCGCCGCGTCGATCGTGAGCGACCCGAATCGGCGAACGTCCGGCGTGGCGGCCGCTCGCGGCCGGCGCTGCATCGCCCGGATTCGCGCGACGAGCTCGCCCGGCGAGAAAGGCTTCGTGACGTAGTCGTCGGCGCCGCTCGTCAGCCCGATGATCTTCTCGTGCTCCTCGGATTTCGCGGTCAGCATCACGATGTAGGCGTCGCTGAACGCGCGGATCTGCCGGCAGGCGTCGAGTCCGTCGATCCCCGGCAGCATCAGGTCGAGCACGATCACGTCGGGGGCGAGGCTGCGCGCGAGCTCTACTGCCTGCTCGCCGTCGGCGGCGGCGGTGACGTCGAAGCCTTCGCGCTCGAGGTAGGCGCTGACGACCTCGACCAGGCCCGGTTCGTCGTCGACGACGAGCGCGCGCGAGCGGCCGGGACGATGCCCCGCCGCCGCGCTGACGCTCATGTCGAGGCTCACGCAGCGCTCTCGACGAAGCTGCCGTGCCACCAGTGCGGCCAGACGGCTCCGGTCGTCGCGTTGACGGAGATCATCCCGGCGGTGCGGCCGTCGAGGAGCGTCTCCAGCGTGTAGTAGCCGGGGAAGCTGTCACCACCCGTCTCGACCTTCGTGCCGGGCTCGTTCTTGTCGAGCCAGCTCTGCGCGAGCTCGTGCGCGCGGGCGAGCGAGACGGCCGTCTCGGCCGGTGTCGCGGGTGACGAGCCGTAGCCGCCGCCCATCATGCCGCCGTTGGAGCCGCCCATCATGCCGCCGTAGGAGCCGCCGTAGCTACCCAGCATCGAGCGTATCGCATCGGCGCTCATCATCTGGCTGCCGAGCTTGCCGCTCAGTACTCCGTACTTCGTGTTCCACATCATCGCCGGCCCGTATTCGAGCGAGACGGCGCCGGTCGCGGGATCGACGAGCACCTCGGTCGCGTTTGTGCCCTGCTTGTCGACGAGCTTGACGTAGTAGTTGCGCTCGAAGTGAATCACCTCGCCGGTGTTCAGGCCGAGCTTGTCGGCGAACGCCTGCGCGTGCTCACGCGCATCGGCGATGCCGGTCACCGGACTCGCATTCGCGGTCGTGTAGCCGTAGCCCATCATGCGGGGGCCGTAGCCGTAGTGGTGGTCGCGCGAGTGGCTGCTGGAGGCGTTTGCGACCCAGGCGATCGAGCCGCCGAGCACTGCGAGCCCGACGGCCAGCACGAGCGTTACGGTCAGGCGGCGGCTCATCGCTGCTCACCCGCCGAGAGTGTCTTGCGGAGCTTCTCGTAGGTGTCGACGTCGATCTCGCCGCTTGCGAGCCGCCGGTCGAGGATCTCGCGCGGCTGCTCGGCTGTCGTGAGCGCCGGCCCGCCGGCGGCTGCGACCTGGCGCTCGTCCCGGTTGGGGAAGAGCCGCGCGACGGCCCAGACGATCACCATGAGCAGCACCACCCAGAAGAGCGACATGAAAAGCCAGCCCTCCCAGGTCATTCCACCGTTCCATCCGTTCATCATCGTGGGTCTCCTTCTCGAGCTGTGATGCTCCGAGGCTAGGCCCGCCGCCTCAAGGGCTCGGCCGGGCCTGGGTCAAGATTCGGTCAAGCTCGAGGACACTCGCGGCAGGTGTTCGCCGCATACCCCTGCGGGGTTTCTACTGATGTTTCCCGCTGTCGCGGCAGTGTTCTCCTTCCGGGCGATCTTGGCGCCGGTGTCGGCAGGCGTCGCTAGACGGTCAGCCGGAGGAGCGCCACGAGGCCGACTGCGACGATGACGAGCCGGTACGCGAGGGGCGGCAGGCGCCGCCCGACGTGCACGCCCGCCCAGCCGCCGACCGTCGATCCCGCGGCGATGAGGATGACCGCTCCCCACGCGACATGTGTGGCCGCGACGAACGTGACTGCCGCGACTGCGTTCGTGGCCCCGGCGAGGACGTTCCGAAGCGCGGTGAGACGGTGCAGCGTGTCGGCGACGGCAAAGCCGAGCACGGCGATGATCACGAGGCCCTGGCCGGCACCGAAGTAGCCGCCGTAGACCCCGGCGAGGAAGAGACCGCAGACCGCCGCCCAGCCGTGGCCGCCCCCGGTCCGCGCCCCCGGTCTCCGCGCCAGGCGGCGCGTCACGGCCGGCTGCACCGCCACGAGGACGACGCCGATCGCGATGAAGATCGGGACGATGGTGCGGAACGCCGATGCCGGCAACTCGAACAGGAGCAGCGCGCCCGTCACTCCTCCCGCAACGGAAGCGACGCCGAGCCGCACCGCGCGCGTGCGCTGCCCTTCGAGCTCTCGCCGCCACGCCGCGATGCTCGCGACGTTCCCGAACACGAGGCCGGTCGTGTTCGAGACGTTTGCGAGCACCGGCGCGTAGCCGAATGCGATCAGCGTCGGGAAGGTGATCAGCGTGCCGCTGCCGACGATCGCGTTCGCGACGCCGGCCGCGAACCCCGCCGCGACGATCGCGACGATCTCGAGTGCGCTCACCGATTGACCTGTCCGACGGCCTACTCGGCGAGAGCGCGTCGTAGCGCGCCGAACGCGAGCCGGTCCGCGGCGATCTTCCCGCGCGCGTCCTCGGGCACCGACGCGTACAGCCGCAGCATGTCCTTGATCTGCGCGTGAACGGCCGGCGGCTTCGAGCAGAGCAGCTCGACGACCGTGGCAACCGTCTCCGACAACGCGTCGGGGTCGTCGACGACGTGCGTCAGCAGGTCGATCTCGAGTGCCTCGGGCGCCGGCAATCGCACGCCGGTCGCGGCGAGCCAGAAGGCCTGCCGTCGGCCGACGACTCTTCCGAGCCAGGCGAGCACGAGCGCGGGCGCGAAGCCCTCGTCGACCTCCGGGAACGAGAGATGCACGCCGGGGGCGGCGACTGCGACATCGCTGAGTGCGACGAGGCCGACGCCGAAGCCGGCTGCATCGCCTTGCACCTCCGCCACCGTCACCATGCGCGACCGCTCGAGTGCTTCGACGATGTCGACGAGACCGTCCACGTCCTCCCGCAGCGGGCCTGCGCCGTTCCGGAACGGAGCGCGTCCCATGCAGAAGTCGGGACCGGCGGCGGACAGGTGCAGCACGTGCGCGCCCTTCGGAGGAGTTCGCAGCACGGCCGTCAGCTGCTTCGTCATCGACGGCGTGAAGAGGTTGCCCGGCCCCGCGTCGACGTGCGCCCGCAAGACGGCGCCGGCCTGCTCGATCGTGAGACCTTCGACGTTCATTCGACGAACCGGATGACGTTGCGCAGCTCGCCGATTCCTTCGATCGCGCAGACGACGGTGTCGCCGTCTGCGAGATAGCGCGGCGGCGTGAACCCGATTCCGACACCGCTCGGCGTGCCCATGGAGATGATGTCGCCGCGCTGCAACGGAACGATTGCGGAAACGATCGAGATCGTCTCGGCCACACCGAAGATCATGTCGTGGAGCCGCGCCGTCTGGCGGAGCTCGTCGTTGACGCGGCACGTGATCTGCAGGTCGTCCAGCTCTCCCAACTCGTCTGGCGTCACGACGACGGGTCCGATCGGCGTCGCCCGTGGCAGCGACTTTCCGAGGAACCACTGCCGATGCCGCTCCTGGATGTCGCGTGCCGTGACGTCGTTCACGACCGTGTATCCGGCAATGTGCGTGGCGGCCTCTTCGGGCTCGATCGCGTAGCCGCCGCGACCGATGACGACCCCGAGCTCGGCTTCGTAGTCGAGCGCCGCGCCGTTCGCGCGGTCGACTTCGACGACGTCATGCGCGCCGCAGAGTGCCTCCGGTGCCTTCGTGAACACGATCGGGTGCGCGGGCACCGACTCGGTGTCGGCGCTGTACGCGGCGAACTCCTCGGCGTGCGCACGAAAGTTCTTCCCGAGGCAGAGGACGTTCCGTGCGGGCCGGAACGGGACGGTCGGCCGATAGTCGTGCGACTGCGGCAACGGCGTGACCGGCGTCGCGTCGCGGCTCGAGGTGAGGAGATCGAGCACCGACACCGAGCCGGCTCCCTCGGCCGCGAACCAGCTTCCGTCGCGCTGTACGGCGACGAGCTCACGCGTTCCGTCGCTGATCGTGCCGACGCGCACTCAGGCGCTCCTTTCCGTCGCGTGACCCTCGCTCGGCGCGATCTCGACGCCGCCTCGTCCGAGAAAGAGCGCACCGAGGTCGCTCTTCGTCCGCAGGTCTTCCGCGCGGCCCTCGAGCCGTACCTGTCCGTCGGTCAGGACGTATCCCCACGACGCGACGCGCAGCGCGAGCGACACCCGCTGTTCGATCAGAAGGACTGCGCGACCGCTCTCTGCGAGCCGGGAGACGATCCCCTCGAGCACGCTTGCTGCGATCAAGGGAGCGAGGTTCGACGTCGGCTCGTCGAGGATCAGCAGACGGGGATTCGCCATGAGCGCCCGTGCGATCGCCACCATCTTTCGCTCGCCACCGCTGAGTGTTTTCGCTGTCCGCCGGGTGAGTGGGGCGAGCGCGGGAAAGAGCTCGAGCACCTCCTGCAGCCGTACGCCGACCTCGCGCTTCGGCAGGCGAAAGCCGCCCATCTGCAGGTTCTCGAGCACGGTCAGCGGCGCGAAGACGTCGCGCGTCTGCGGCACGTAGCCGATGCCGCGCGCGACGCGGCTCTCCTCGCGGATCTTCGAGACGTCCGCGCCGTCGAGCTCGATCCGTCCGTCCAACAGCGGCAGCTGGCCGGTGATCGCCTTCACGAGCGTGCTCTTCCCGGCGCCGTTCGGGCCCATGACCAGCACGATCTCGCCGAGCGAGACCTCGAGGGACACGTCGCGGACGACCGGAACCCGGCTGTAGCCCGCGCTCAGTCCGACGACATCGAGGAACGGGGCGTCGGCGCCGGCCCGTCTAGCCGACATACGCCGCCTGCACCTGCGGGTCCGCAACGACCTCGTCGAACGTGCCCGAGGCGATCGGGCGGCCGAGCGCCATGACGACGACGCGGCCGCACAGCTCCTGCACGACCTCGAGCGCGTGTTCGACGATGACGAGCGCGATGCCGTCGTCCCGAATCGAGCGCAAATCGGCGATCAGCTTCTCGACGAGGTGCGGTGCGACGCCGACCATCGGCTCGTCGAGCAGAAGCACCTTCGGCTCGCGCATCAGGCAGCGCATGATCTCGACGAGCCGGCGCTGCCCGCCGCTCAGCTCGGAGCCGTACATGTCCGCTGCGTGTGCCATCTCGAACCGGTCGAGCACCGACCACGCGCGCGCCGCGATCTCCCGCTCGGCGCGACGTGTGTCGTGCCGTCGCAGTACAACCGCGCGGAGTGACGCGCCTTCGGCGCCGTGGCCGGCGGTGACGAGATTTTCGAACACCGTCATGCGCGCGAACTCGCTTGTCATCTGGAACGTGCGCGTGATTCCGCGCCGCGCACGCTTGAAGGCCGGGAGCCGGCCGATCTCGTGCCCGTCGAGCGCGATCGATCCGCCGGCCAGGGCGACCTGGCCGCCGAGGGCGGCGAGGAACGAGGACTTGCCCGCCCCGTTCGGGCCGATCAGCCCGAGCGACTCTCCGGCCGCCAGGTCGAGCGAGACGCCGTTGACGGCATGGACGCCTCCGTACACGACCTCGACGTCCCGCGTCGCGAGCAGGGTCATGCGGCCTCCATCTGCCCGGTCAGCGGCGCCTCGGGAGAGTCGGCCTTCTCGCGGCGGCGGGCGATCGACCGCTTCTCGGGGACGATGCCCTGCGGCCGTACGTACAGGCAGATCATCCAGATCGCGCCGATCGCAATCCATTCGAGGGAGTCGGTCAGGCCGGGATAGCCGAACTGCGGCAGGAACCGCGGCAGCTCGAGGAAGAGGATCGGGACGAGGAGCACGCCGAGCACGACGCCGCGGTAGTTGCCGACGCCGCCGACGAAGATCGCCGTGAAGATCACGAACGTCTCCGCATAACCCCAGGCGTCCGGCGACCACGCGCTGATGTATTCGACCAGGAGCCCGCCGCTCAACCCCGCGATCGCACCTCCGATCACGAAGACCTGAAGCCGCAACGCGGTGATGTTGAGCCCGATTGCGGTCGCGGCCTCTTCCTGGTCGCGCATTGCGCGCAGCGCCCGCCCCCACGGCGAGCGCGACAGCCACGTCACGAGCGCGTAGACCACGATGCAGAGGACCAGGCCCCATGCCGCGTACGCCCACTGGTAGTCCTGGAGCGGCAGCGGCAGCGACGAGGAGAAGGGGCGTGCGATCCCGGTCAGGCCGTTCGAGCCGTTGAAGAGCGGGACGTAGCCCTGGACGACCTGCGTCGCGATCAACGAGAGGATCAGCAGGATCGCCGCCTGGTAGTCGCGGCGGATGTTCCGCAGCGTGAACAGTCCGATGAGCAGTGACAGGACGGCGCCGGCGGCGGTTGCGAGAAGCAGCGGAATCGGAAACGGCAGCCGCGCACCGAAGACGTATTGCTGGAACGTTCCGGAGCTCGGGCCGAGCACGACCACCGCTGCGATGTACGCGCCGACCGACTGGAAGATGATGTAGCCGAAGTTGACGACACCCGCGAAGCCGAATTGCAGGTTGAGCGCGAGTGCGGAGAGGACGTTGACGCCGAAGTACACGGCGAGCGTCGAGATGTAATACGACCACGCAGTCATCGTCAGAGAGTGAGCTGTTCGTGACCGGCCTGTCCGCCCCGAACACTGCTGGGGCGACTCAGCAGGACGATCACGAGGATCCCGAAGCCGGCGACGGTGCTGTACGCGGCGGAGCCGAATGCGGACACGACCTCTGTGACGACACCCATGATCAACGAGGCGAGCACCGCGCCGACCGGCGATCCTGCACCGCCAAGGATCGCGGCGGAGACGACGAGCGGCAAGAAGAGCTGGCCGGTCGTGTAGCCGACGCTCTGCGAGTTGATGACGTACACCACACCCGCGACGCCGCAGAGGAAGCCGCTCAGCAGCCACGTCAGGATGACGATCTGGTCGGTGCGGATCCCGGACGCGCGGGCGAGGTCGGGGTCGGCCGCCATCGCGCGCAGCGCCTTCCCGATCTTCGTCGCCCGCAGCAGCACCTGCAGTGCCACGAGGATTGCGATCGAGATGACGACGATGATCAGCTGCGTGCGCGTGATGAGGATCGAGCCCAGCTGCAGCGGCGTGCTCTGAAGGACGGCGAACTGGTAGATGTTGTTGTGCGAGATCGCCTGAATCGCGTAGTCGATGATCAGCGACAGGCCGAGAGTGACCATCATCATCTCGAACAGTCGCGCACCTCGACGCGCGTACGCCTTGAACACGCCGCGTCCGAGGACGAGCGTGAGCACGGCGCCGGCGGCTCCTCCGACCACTAGGCCGGACCAGCCGCCGACGCCGTGCCTATTCGCGAGATAGGCGGCGAAGGCCGCGACGGTCATCACCGCGCCGAAGCTGAGGTTCAGCACGTTCGTGAGACCGAACTGGATCGTGAAGCCCATCGCGGCGACCGCGATGATCGACGCGAGCACCACGCCGAAGCCGATCGCCGATACGAGTGTGCCCCACATTCAGCCCTATGCGCCCTTGACGGGCACCGCCTCGATCTGCTTCGCCGTGACCACTCCGAGCTCGACCGGCTTCAGGCTGCTGGTGCTTTGCACCGCCTCCTGGTTGCCGAACGAGTTGTGGTACTTGTCGAAGTTGATCAGTCCGGTTGCCCCGATGTACTGAATGTGCTTGCCGGCCGCGAGCGCGGCCTTGCCCTGCGCGAAGGTGTAGACGACCTTCTTGCCGGGGCCGGGGTTCGTCACCTGCGGGATCGCGTTGTTGAAGACCGAGGGCTTGGTGCTGTGCGTCGCGACCATCGCGAGCGCGACCGCGATCATCCCGTCGTAGTACGTGATCGAGAACGGATTCGAGAGGTACGACTGCCACGGCGAGGGAACCTGCTTCTTCGCCGCGGTGACGGCCTGCTGGTAGGCCTTCACGGCGGGCGTGGTCTTGGACGGCGCCGTGATCAGTCCGGTGTACTCCTTCAGGAATGCGCTTCCGAGCGCACCCTTCACAGCCGTCAGCCACGGCGAGGTGAAGGTCGCCTCGGTGCCGACGATCGGCACGAGACCACCAAGCTGCTTCATCTCGCCGAAGAACGTGCCGGCGGTCGTCGCGTCGGACTCGGTCATGATCACTTGCGGGTGGGACGCGATCACCTTCCGCACGGACGAGAGATACGTCGGCTGCGACGATGTGAGGTCGACGCTCGCGACGAGCTGCATGTGCAGCGACTTCAGGCTCGCGATGACGCCGGGACGGTCTCCCTGCGAGCCGCTGTCCGTCCCGAACACCGCTGCGACCTTCGTGTAGCCCTTCCGCTTGGCCCACAGCGCCATCGCCGTTCCGTTCGCCGCGTCCGGTGGGAACAGCCGCCAGAAATACGGTGCGGTGTTCCGGTCGTACACGGACTCGCCCGCGACGGCCATCATCGGCACCTTTGCCGAGTTCAGCACGGGGACGATCGTCGGGGCCGACGACGTGTCCGGGCCCGCGACGGCGATCAGGTTCGAGGTGGTGGCGAGCATCTGCTGCACCGCCGGGAGGGCGTCGGCCGGGTCGCCTCGGGTGTCGACTCCCTTGTAGACGACCTGGTTGCCGAGCACGCCGCCGGCCGCGTTGATCGCGTAGATCGCCGGATACAGGCCGCCTGCCTGATTCGCGCCCTCGAAGTCGCTCGAACCGGTGATGGCGATGACGCCGGCCACCGTGAGCTTTCCGCCTGACGCACTACTTCCTCGCGCCGTCACCGCGACGGTCATCGCGCACGCGGCGACGACGCACACGACCACAGCGATTCGGATCTTCTGCACGTGCATCGGAACCTCCTCTACCGGCCGGTCGATCGCCGACCGGCGACGCATGTCTCTGCCGACCCCAGCGGCGCCCCCGCCGATTGGTTGCACCATTGGGCTGTCGAATGTCCGGAATGGGCGACCATACGGGATCGGAATCCGATGTGTCAAGGGCCCCTGGTTCCTGCGCACGCCCGTCATTCTTGCGTGCTGGTCTACAATCGGGCGCGTGGCGATTGGGCGGCGATTGGTTGCATGACCTCGAGCGATCTCATCGCGTCGGCGCCGGCGCAGGCCGGCTCCGCGAGCGGCCGGCGCGGCCGTGACCTCGCCGAGCTGATCCTCGCGGAGTGCGCCGGCGAGGCGCCGGGTGCGCGGCTTCCGACGGAGCGCCGGCTCGCGCAGGAGCTCGGCGTGACGCGGGCGGCCGTTCGGCATGCGCTGTCGTATCTCGAGGCCGCGGGCCGCGTCTCGCGCGAGGTCGGGCGGGGCACGTTCCTGCGGGGTCCGGCCGACGATCTCGCCGACGATGTCGGGCCCGCGGACGTGATGGCCGCGCGTGAGCTCTTCGAGCCTCAGGTCCTTCCGTTCGTCGTCACGCACGCGACCGCGCGCGACTTCGCCGAGCTGGACCGGTGCCTGCGTGGCGGCGAGGCGGCCGGGAGCCCCGAGGAGTTCGAGCAATGGGACGACCTTTTCCATCGCACGATCGTGGTCGCCGCGCACAACCGGCTCATACTGCGCATGTACTCGTCGATCGAGGCGGCGCGGCACGGTCCGCTGTGGGGCAACCTCAAGCGGAGCAACGACTCCCGCGAGCGGCGGGTGCTCTACATCGAGGACCATCGCCGCATCGTCGAGGCGCTGCGGGCGCGCGAGCTCGACGACGCCCTCGAGGCGACACGGGCCCATCTCGAGCGCGTCCGCGCGAACCTCCTCGGCCCCGCCGCGGTGGGCTAGGTAACCCGCCCGAAGTCGAACGCGTGCACGCGGTCTAGGAAGCGGCGAGCGCACGACACGAGTCTGCCGCCGTCATCCTTGGGCGCTGGGCGCAGCCGGTTGTCGTGCGTACCCGCGGATCGTCGCGTGCAACCGGAAGCCGAGCGACTCGTACGGGGCACACGCTCCATCGGTCAAATCGCTTCGCGGCCACCCTCGCCGTACCAGCGACGCAGCGCATATGCGGCGAAGCGACCGTCCGACGTCTCGATGACACAATCCAGCGATGCGCGGTACGGCCACGCCGCGCGAACGCTGGCGTAACTCGATTCCGTGACGCGGGAAGGCGCCCAGATGTCGCGGTGAGTCGCGACTCGCTCAGGAGGTCGTGCTGGAGCCTCCCTTGGTCGTTGAGCCACGACCACGCGGAGACGCGGCCATCCTCGACCCACAATCGGATCTTCCACTCCGACTCGCGGCCTTCGTGCTCACGCCCGAAGGTACGACGACCGCTAGTGCCGTGCCACGATCGCGAGCGTGTGCGGGTCGAAGCTCTCGACGACCTCGGCCAGACGCGCAACGCGCTCCTCGTAGCCCGGAAGCGCGCGCCAGTTCCGCACCGTGGCGACGCTCTCCCACGGCCCGAAGCTCACGAACGTCTGCGGGCTGTCGAGATCGCGAAGCAACAGCGCTTGGGCTGCGAAGCCTTCGCGGTGGCTCCAATCGACCCATGCCCGCCAGCGCTCCACGAACTCCTCTTCGCGCCCAGGCTGCACGTGCCAGGTCGTGTGCGTGTACGTCGTTTCCATCACTCCTCCTCGAGGGACGCCCCCCAGGCGGAGGTGTCAACGAAGGAGCCCGACGTGCCGGCCCAGAACTCCCTGTCGCCCTCCTCTGACATGAGTGGGCCTACGCCGGACCAAGATTCGTCGAGCCGGTTGCGCTTTCGTCCACTCGGCAACCGGCGTTTGGGTCTTGGTGTTGCGACCTCTCCCTACGCGTCCGTTGCTGAGCTTCGACCTAGTCGCGCTCCGTGCTCGACGCAAGCACGACCGTCGTCCGGCCGGGGTTCGCGTTCATCCGGGAAATCCCTGATTTCTGGACTCCGCAGCGTGCCTCCGGAACCGGCGATCAGCGCACGCCCCGATGCGGGGCGGTCACTGTGCCGGTACATGCACGGATAGATCGCACATTGGAAAGGAGGGGCCGATGAAGGCTCTCGTCATCATCGACATGCTCGACGACTTCGTGCACGGCGCTCTTGCCAACCCTCGCGCTCAGACGATCGTCCCGCCGCTTCGAGAGCTACTCCGGCACGCCCGGAAGGAGAGCTGGCCGATCGTGTTCTCCAATGACGCGCACCTGCCCGGCGATCCCGAGCTGACGATCTGGGGAGAGCACGCGATGGCTGACACGCCCGGCGCGGAGGTGATCGCGGAGCTCGAGCCGGCCCCGGGAGCGCTCGAGCTCATCTCGCCGAAGCGCTCATACGGTGCGTTCGACGGCACCGACCTCGACGAGCGGCTGCGTGGGCTCGGTGTGGACGAGGTCGTGCTCGCCGGGCAGCACACGCACATCTGTGTGCGTCACTCCGCCTACGGGGCGCTGACTCGCGGCTACGCGATCACGGTCCCGCGGGATGCGGTCTGCACCTTCGCCGGCGTCGACGAAGAGGACGCGCTCGAGTACCTGCGCACCGTGTACGGGGCGCGGATCACGAGCGTCGAAGCGCTCATCGGTCGCCCGGTCGTGGGAGACGTCGACCATGAGACACCGCTCGGCAGCGGCTACGACAGCGGCGGGGTGCTCACGCACGAGCCGTAGCGGCCCGGCCGCCGTGGCAATGCCATGTTTGGCGACATGACCCCACCTGCTCGCGTCGCGCCGCAGCATCACTTCGTCGAGCACGGCGGCGAAGTCGAGGTCGAGCTCGAAGCCGAGGACGAAGCCGGGATCTTCGCCGCCGCTCTCGACACGTTCACGGAGCTCGTGGCAGGGAACGCCGACGGAGAGTCCATGGAGATCCAGATCGGACTGCGGGGTCGCGACCGCACGCTCCTGCTCGTCGACTGGCTGAACGAGCTGCTCTTCCACGCGGAAGTCGAGCAATTCGTCCCGAGACACATCACGGCGATCGAGCTCGAAGACGAGACACTGCAGGCCACCGTCGTCGGGTATCGCGGGACGCCACGTCCGCTCGTGAAAGGCGTCGCCCTCAACCGGCTCGCGTTCGAGCAAGAAGGGGGTGTCTGGCACGGTCGTGTCGTCTTCGACGTCTGAGCTCGTGCAGCTCGACGACACGCTCTGGGAGATCCCGGCCGCGTCACGTGCGGACATGCGTGTCCCCGCGCGCGTCTTCGCGGACCGGGAGCTGCTCGAGGCGATTGCGGCCGACCGCGCGCTCGAGCAGCTGCAGAACGTCGCCACCCTTCCGGGCATCGTCGATGCGGCGCTGGCGATGCCCGACGTGCACCAGGGGTACGGCTTCCCGGTCGGGGGTGTCGCTGCGACCGCGCTCCCGGACGGGGTCGTCTCGCCGGGTGGAGTGGGCTACGACATCAACTGCGGCGTCCGCCTGCTGGCGTTGCCGCTGTCGGCCGAGGAGCTCGGGGCGCATTGCGAGCCGCTCGTGCACGAGTTCTCACGGGCGATCCCCGCCGGCGCCGGGAAGCACGGTCCGCTTCGGCTCCCGCTCGACGAGCTGGACGAGGTGCTACGTGCCGGGCCGCGAGCGCTCCTCGCTCGCGGGATCGGCTGTGAGGACGACCTCGTGCGTACCGAGTCGGGCGGCTGCCTGCCGGGCGCCGAGCCCGGTGCTGTCTCCGCGCGTGCGCACGAGCGCGGCTGCGGCCAACTCGGCACAGCCGGCTCGGGTAACCACTTCATCGAGCTGCAGCGCGTCGACCGCGTCTTCGACCGGACCGCAGCCGACGCGTTCGGTCTCGGCGAGGGACAGCTGACGGTGCTCATTCACTCGGGCTCGCGCGGGCTCGGACACCAGGTCTGCACGGACCACGTGCGGATCATGGACGCCGTCCAGGCGCGCTACGGCATCGTGCTGCCCGACCGCCAGCTCGCCTGCGCGCCGGCATCCTCGCCGGAGGGGCGCGCGTATCTCGCTGCGATGGCGGCCGCCGCGAACTTCGCGTTCGCGAACCGGCAGGCGCTTGCGCACGCGGTTCGAGAAGCGATCCGGCGCGTTCTCGGCCCCAACGCCGCCCGGGCGACACGCCAGGTCTACGACGTCGCCCACAACGTCGCGAAGGTCGAGCAGCATGGTGGGCGCGACGTTCTCGTCCACCGCAAGGGTGCGACCCGCGCCTTCCCGGCCGGGTCGGTCGAGATCCCCGGTGACTTCGCCCACGTCGGGCAACCGGTGTTCATCCCCGGCAGCATGGGCACCTCCAGCTACGTCCTCGCGGGCGAGCCGGGCTCACTCGAGCGCTCCTTCGGCACGACCTGCCACGGCGCGGGCCGCACGATGTCGCGGACGCGCGCGCGCGCGACGATCGGCGGCGCCGAGCTGCGCCGGCAACTCGAGGCGCAGGGCATCGTCGTCCGCTGCCCCTCCAACAGGGGCCTGTCCGAAGAGGCGCCGTTCGCCTACAAGGACGTCGGCCACGTCGTCTCGATCGTCGAGCGCGCCGGTCTCGCCCGGAGAGTCGCACGCCTCGTACCGCTCGGCGTCGTCAAGGGCTGACGGGGTCGAGGCCGCTTGTGTTCGTCTCGCGCGAGCAAGACGGCGGTCTCGGTTGCACGGGCGGCGGGATCGCCGCGGCTCAGCCGCCGGATAGTCCTGGCGCAGTCTCTCGAGGTCTCTCGGCGTCGTCGAGGAGCTGCAGGACGTCCTCGTCGTCGATCTGGGGGAAGTGGGCGTACCAGAGGGCGACGGCGAGGAAATCTTTCGGTGTGGCGAGCGCGACGACGCCGTCCACCTCCCGCCGCAACGGCTCAGCGCTGTCTGCCGAGGCGACGGGCACGGCCGCGACGACGCGGCCGGCGCCGGCGCCCTTCGCCCACCGCGCCGCGGCGATCATCGTCGCACCGGTCGCGAGCCCGTCGTCGACGAGGAGCACCGTCTTTCCCTCGAGGCCAAGGCGCGCGCGGCGCGCATGGAGTCGCCTGTCGAGCTCCAGCGCCTCGCCCTTCGCGGCCGCGACGACCTGCGCCAGCCGCTCACGGCTGAGGCCGTTCGGGCCGCGCACGTACACGCCGTCGCCGGGTGTGACGGCCCCGAGCGCGTACTCCGGCTGCCACGGATGGCGCACCTTGCGCACCGCGACGACGTCGAGTGGCGCGTCGAGCGCCCGCGCAACCTCGGCTGCGACCTGCACGCCGCCCCGCGCGAGGCCGACGACGACGGTGTCGCCGCCCCGCTCGTTCAGGAGCGCCTCTCCCAGTCGCCGCCCCGCGTCAGTACGGTCGAGAAAGAGCGGCGATGCACCCAACCGGCGTTCCATGGCTAGACCGTGTACCCCAGCGTCCGCAGCAGCTCGCCCCGCGCCGCAACATCCTCCTCGGTCTCGACGCCGACCGGCGCCTCGCCGTCCACGACCCCGAGAATGCCGCGACCCTGCTGCGTCTCTCCGATCACGACCTCAACGGCATTCGCCGTTGCGCAGAAGATCGTGCATGCCTCAGGCACCTGCTTCAACTGGTTGAGGACGTTCACCGGGAACCCCTCGCGTACGAAGACC
>DATKQO010000163.1:0-12535 GCA_035532715.1 Gaiellaceae bacterium
AACGAGGAGGAGGCGAGTCTTCCGCATGAGGGGGTCCCTTCGGCACGGGGGCGGTCGCGCACGGCGATCCGCATGTCGTTGGGCAAGGCGCATTTGAGCAGGGGTTCACGGCGGCGTCACTCCCCCTTTTGGGGGGTTCGCTCACCAAGTTCCGAACACCGCTGGATCCGAAATCTGAGGCAGGAGGTGTAGACACGGCGGCGAATGGTGATCTAGGATCCGAGAATGAAAATGGACGCCACACCCACGCTCGCCCCGGAACGCTCCGGACACGACACGGAAGCGATCGTCTGCACCGCCGAGACCGCCGAGTGCACGTGCCCGGACTTCTGCGAGCGAGACCACGAGAACGAGTAGCGCGCGCAGAGTCTCCCACGCGAAAAGGCCGCCCCCGGGAGGCGGCCTTCTCGCTGAGATGCGCAGGTGTTACGCCTGCGGAACCGTCGTTCCGCCGGTCCTCGGGGTGCGCTTCCCGAAGAGCTCGAGCGCGGGCTTCGCATTGGCGAGCGTGCCGCCCACTGCGAGGATGCCCAGGCCGATGCCGGTGAGCAGGAGGGCGAAGCCGACCACGATTCCGAAGAGCGAGATCTGCTCTGCCATGTAGCTCGTGTTGAGCGCCGTCGTGAGCGCCGTCTCCGTGACCCAGAGGTTGCGGGCCGCGTTGTCGACGGGGACGCCCTTCGACATGAGGGCCTTGGTCGCGTCGTTCGTGCCCTTCCCGTCAGCCGTCGCGTAGCGCGGCAGCTGGGAGTAGGTCAGGCCGCCGCTCGACTCGAGCGTGTGGATCCGCATGTAGCCGGCGAACGCGCGGGCGTCCGCGCCGGTCACGATCGCCTTGTTGGCGACGCTCATGGTCGGGAACGTCAGGTTCGCGATGTTCAGTCCGGCGGCCTTGGCCTCCGCCTTGATGGCGGACGGCGTCATGTCGGCCGAGCCGACGATGGCCTCTTGCTTCAGGCTGTCGCGAACGGTGTTCCGTCCGTTGAAGCCCATGATGATCGAAGCGACGCCGAATGCGACCAGAATCGCCGCGGCGACGAATCCACCGATCTCGAATACCTTGCGCATCTCAAGCCTCCGTTCAGTGACGTCGACGCTCTCGTGCTCGTCGACCTGTTCGTTGGTTTAAGACTTGCGCCTGGCGGCTCTCGTGCCATCCGACTCGGCGCGGAACCGGCGTGCGGCTGCGCCGTCGCGTCGATCAGGGCTTTTCCGTACGCCTACTGCTCTTCGAGCAGACCCTGCGCGATCGCGTGCCGGACGAGCTCGGCCCGGGTGGTGAGCCGGAGCTTCTGCATGATGTGCGCCCGGTGGGTCTCGGCCGTGCGGACCGAGATGTAGAGCTGCTTCGCGATCTCCTGGTTTGTATGGCCCAGGGCGAGGAGGCGCAGCACCTCCCGCTCGCGGTCGGAGAGCGGATCGGCCTCGGCCTGCCGCCGTGCGTCGGCCTCCGCCGAGACGAGCCGCGCGCCGAGCTCCGGATTGACGTACCGGCCGCCCTTCGCCACCTCTCGCACCGCCGCGACGACCTCCGCGTCTGCGGCCTCCTTGAGGACGTAACCGCTCGCCCCGGCTGCGAAGGCCTCGCGCACGTAGCGCGGGTCGTCGTGCATCGAGAGGATCAGCACCTTGGTCTCCGGGTGCTCGTGCAGGAGCTGGGGCAACGCTTCGATGCCGCTCTGGTCGGGCATCGTCACGTCCATCAGGATCACCTCGGGCTTGAGCTCGCGCGCCCGGAAGATCGCGTCGCGCGCGGTTCCCGCCTCGCCGACGACGTCGATGTCGGCGTTCGCGTCGAGCAGCAGGCGCAGGCCCGAGCGCACGACGGCATGATCGTCGACCACGAGAACGCGGACGGGTGCGGCCACCGACGGGAGATTACCCTGCCGGGCGGCCGTGCGATCCGTGGAAATCCGCAGCGAGGCTACGGAAGCGGCCCGTTTCGACCGGTGAGCACCGTCCCTAGCCTCTGTCCATGAGGACGCACGCGATCGTGTGGACGTCCGGCGAGGAGCGCTGGGCGGGTCGCTTGGAGCTCTTCGCCGACCGCTTCGAGCTCGTCGGCCGCGACCGGCGGCTCACGGTCCCGTTCGCCGACGTGGCGAACCTCTCGATCGAGCGAGATCGCGGCGCCCGCCTGCTGGGGATGCCCGTCCTCGTGCTCAACCTGCGCAGCGGCTCCCCCGTGCGGATCGCGGCGTTCGAGGGGCCGGGACTGCTCCACAGCTTCGCCGAGCGGATCGAGCAGGGCCGCCCCGCCTACGGCGTGGACGCCGGCACGTAGGCGACGAGCGTCGTCCCCTCGCCGGGAGCCGACTCGACGGTGAGGGTGCCGCCGAGCAGCGCGAGACGCTCGCGCATCCCGACGAGCCCGAGCGCGCGGTCGGCGACCCGGCCGACGTCGAAGCCGTGGCCGTCGTCCTCGATGAGCGCGTTCACGCCGCTGCCGCGCCGTGTGAGGACGATGCTCACGTGCGACGCCTCGGCGTGCTTGACGACGTTCGTGAGCGCCTCCTGCACCAGCCGGTAGAGGGCCGTCTCGGCCTCCGGCGTCAGCCGCTCCGTGCCGAGGTGCGGTTCGACGACGGCGCGGATGCCGCTCCGCTCGCTGAACGTCTCGGCGAGCCGCTCGAGCGCCGGGACGAGGCCGAAGTCGTCGAGCGCGGCCGGACGCAGCTCGACCGCGAGGCTGCGCACGTCCTGGAGCGCCTGGACGACGATGTCGCGAAGGTCCAGCTCGACCTGTTCCGCCTCCGTCGCGCTGTGTGCGGCTCGGATACCGCGCAGCCCGAGCAGGATCGAGGTCAGCGCCTGGCCGGTCTCGTCGTGCAGCTCCCGCGCGAGTCGCCCACGCTCGTGTTCCTGGGCTTCGATCACGCGGCGGACCGTATCGCGCGCCACGCGCTCGGAGAGGTCGACGGCGACCGCGGCACGCGCCGCGAACATCTCGGCCAGCCGCACGTCGGCGTCGGAGAACCGCGCCTCCGCGCCGAGCTTGTCGTGCACGGCGACGATCCCGATCGCGCGCCCGTGCGCGACGAGCGGCACGTACAGACCGGTGCGGACGCCCATCCGGCGTGCCTCGTCCTGGTCGACCTCCGGATCGTCGAGGATCGAGTCGACTCGTGCGCTCTGCTGCCGCTCGAGCACGCGTCCGCTCTTCGAGCGCCCGCTCAGGTTGCGGTCGAGCAGCGCGGATGCGGACTCGCCTTCTTCATCTACCGCGGCGATGCGCACGTCGCCGTTCGCCAGCGGAAGGCCGATGAGCGTCAGGCGCGCTCCGATCAGCACGCGCAGGCGGCGGCACACGAGCTGGAGGAGGCGATCGAGGTCGGTCTCCTCCGCGATCGAGCGGACGACCTCGTGCAGATACTCGAGCTGGTGCGACCAGCGCGTCGCGGACTCGTACAGCCGTGCGTTCTCGATCGCGACGGCAGCCTGTGCGGCGAGCAGCGTGACGAGCTCCTCGTCGGCTTCGGTGAAGTCTTCGCCGCCCGCTTTCTCGGCGAGATAGAGGTTGCCGTACGCCACGCCGCGCAGGAGGATGGGCACGCCGAGGAAGGAGCGCATCGGGGGATGGCGCGGCGGGAAGCCGACGGCACGCGGGTCCGCGCCGAGATCGTGCAGCCGCAGCGGCGTGGCCTCGTGGATGAGGACGCCGAGGATGCCGCGGCCCTGAGGAGGGCTGCCGATCGCGGCCCGGGTCTTCGCGTCGATGCCCTTCGTCATGAACCGTTCAAGGCCGGTGCCGCTCTCGTCGATCACCCCGAGGGCGGCGTACCGCGCCCCCGCCAGCTCCGCCGCCGTCTCGACGAGCTTCTGCAGGAGCGCGTCGAGAGAGAGCTCCGAGTTGAGCGCGAGGGTGGCGTCGAACAGGGCCCGGAGCCGGGTCTCGTCGGGCGCGGAGGCCATCGACTGAGCGTACCGCGCCGGTTGCCGGGCAACGAGGGCCCCGGTCGTGCAGCCCCCGTTGCCCGCGGGTCCTAGACGGCGGCGCCGACCTTGCCGCGCTCTCGCGGCGCCGGCTCGAGCTCAACCGGCTGCGCGCTGAGCACGACCTTCAGCGCGTGGGTCGCCGCCGCGTCGGCGAACACGTCGTACGCCTGTTCCGTGTCGTCGAACGTGAAGCGGTGCGTCGCGAACAGGCTAGGGTCGAGCCGCCGCCCCTCGATCAGCTTCATCAACTGCGGGGTCGTCGTCGTATCGACGAGCCCGGTCGTGATCGTCACGTCGCGGATCCACAGCGTCTCCAGGTGGAGGGTCGCCGAGTGCCCGTGCACGCCGACGTTCGCGACGCGGCCGCCGGGGCGGATGATCGCCGTCGCGAGCTCGAAGGTGTCGGGCACACCGACCGCCTCGATCGCGACGTCGGCACCGAGGCCGTCCGTGAGCTCGAGCACCCGCTCGAGCGCGTTCTCGACGCCGTTGTTGATCGTCACGTCCGCGCCGAACTCGAGCGCTTTCGCCAGACGCGAGTCGGCGAGGTCGATCGCGATGATGCGGCCCGGCGTGTACAGCTTCGCCGTCATGATCGCAGCGAGCCCGATCGGCCCCGCGCCCACGATCGCGACCGTATCGCCGGGGCGAACCCCGCCGTTCAGGACGCCGACCTCGTACGCGGTCGGGAGGATGTCGGCGAGGAACAGCACGTCCTCGTCGGAGAGCGACTCCGGCACCTTGTACACCGAGTTGTCCGCGAAGGGCACCCGTGCGTACTCGGCCTGGAGGCCGTCGATCAGATGTCCGAAGATCCAGCCGCCGCCGCCGGTGCAGAGGCCGTAGTGGCCCTCCTTGCAGAAGCGGCACCGACCGCACGAGGTGATGCACGAGATGAGCACCCGGTCGCCTTCCGCGACCGTCGTCACCGCCGCGCCGGTCTCGACGACCGTTCCGACCGCTTCGTGGCCGAGGATGGTCCCCGGCTTCACGGCCGGTACGTCACCCTTGAGGATGTGCAGGTCGGTCCCGCAGATCGTCGTCGTCTCGATCTTCACGACGATGTCCGTCGGAACCTGGATCGTCGGCTTCGGAACTTCCTCCCAGGCCCGTTCACCGGGGCCGTGGTAGACGAGAGCCTTCATCGGGGCTCCTTTCTACGCCGTGAGGACGGCGTCGGTTGTCGGCTCGAGCACGCGGCCGGGGGGCGGAACCGCGAGCACGGGGCACGGAGCCACGTGCAGGAGACCCTTGGCGACGCTGCCGAGGATTGCCGTGCCGATCGCGCCGCGGCCGTGCGTCCCGACGACGATCAGGTCGGCTTCGACCTGGCGCGCCGCGTCCGCGATCAGCTCGCCGGCCGGATGCATGCTCCCGACCGCGAACTTCAGCTCGGCATCGAGCCCGGTCTCGCGGAGGTGCTCGACCTGCTGATGGATCTTGTCGCGCAGATCGTCCTCGTCGGCGAGCACCGGCGAGCCGCCGAAGCGCCCCTTGAGGCGCTCGTCGGCGTGGATCGCGACGACCTTCGACGAGTGGATCCGGGCCAGCTCGACAACGACCGCGAGCGCGCTGTCCGCGAGCTCGGATCCGTCGGTCGCCCAGACGATCGTCTTGAACATGACTGCTCCTTTCGGTCACGGCGACCGTCGCCCGCGGGTGTTGGAGGGGCATCCGGCGCGGCGCGGATTCGACCGCGAGAACTACGCACCGCGGCCGCTGCGGGAAAGCCGCGCCGAGCCTACGAACGAGCCACGATGGCGTGGACGGCCCAGGGCGCCGAGAATGGGAAGGCTCCGTGAGCGCGTTCCTCCACGACCCCACCGACGTCATCCTTCGGGACGGTTCGACGATGCGCCTGACCGCCCCCGTCGCCGCCGACGCCGGCGCGCTGCTCGAGTTCTTCCACCATCTTTCCGACCGGAGTCGCTACCAGCGGTTCCACGGCTTCCCGAACCTGTCGCCGAAGCTCATGGAGATGTTCCTCGAGCCTGACTGGGAGGAGCGCGGTGCGCTCGCGGGCTGGCTCGAGGGACGGATCGTCGCCGTCGCGAACTACGCGCGGCTACGCGACCCGCGCGCCGCGGAGGTAGCGTTCACCGTCGACGACGCGTATCAGCGGCGCGGAATCGGCACGCGCCTCCTCGAGCGCCTCGCCGCGCTCGCCGCGGACGCCGGCATCGAGGAGTTCGTCGCCGAGGTGTTGCCCGAGAACCGGGCGATGCTCTCCGTCTTCCGCGACGCCGGCTTCGACGTCGCGCGCGAGCTGGCGGGAGGAGAGGTCGAGGTCCGCTTCCCGATCGCGGCGACGGAGCGCTATCGCGACCAGGTCGCTGCGCGTGACCATCTCGCTGTCGTCGCTTCGCTGCGCCCGTTCTTCCACCCGGCGAGTGTCGCTGTCATCGGCGCATCCGCCCGTCGCGGCTCGATCGGCGGCGAGCTCTTTCGCAACGTGCTCGCGGCCGACTTCACGGGCGCCGCGTATCCCGTCAACCGCTCGGGCGAGCCCGTGGCCGGCGTGCGGGCGCACAGCTCGGTCGCGGAGATCCCGGATCGCGTCGAGCTCGCGGTGCTCTGCCTTCCCGGTGAGCTCGTGGTCGATGCCGCGCGCGAAGCGCTCGAGGCGGGCGTGCGCGCGCTCGTCGTCATCTCGGCCGGGTTCGCGGAGATCGGCGCCGAGGGCCGCGCGCGCCAGGAGGAACTCCTCGCGCTCGTGCGCGCGCACGGCGCGCGCCTGCTCGGGCCGAACTGCCTCGGCGTCGCTTCCGCGTCGTCGCGCCTCAACGCCACCTTCGCGCCGCGGGCGTTTCCGGCCGGGAAGATCGGCTTCTCGTCGCAGAGCGGCGCACTCGGCCTCGCGCTGCTCGAGCGCGCGGACACGCGCGGCCTGGGGCTCTCGGCGTTCGTCTCGATCGGCAACAAGGCCGACGTCTCGTCGAACGACCTCCTCGAGTGGTGGGAGGACGACGACGCGACCGAGATCGTGATGCTCTACCTCGAGTCGTTCGGCAACCCGCGCGCGTTCGCCCGCATCGCCCGCCGCGTCGCGCGTCGCAAGCCGATCCTCGCGATGAAGAGCGGGACCACGCGCGCCGGCAGCAAGGCGGCGAGCTCGCACACGGCCGCGCTCGCGGGATCGGAGTCTGCCGTCGACGCGCTATTCCGCCAGGCGGGCGTGATCCGCACCGAGACGCTCGGCGAGCTCGTCGACGTCGCGGCGCTGTTCTCCGCGCAGCCCGTGCCGAAGGGGCGTCGCGTTGCGGTGCTCACGAACGCGGGGGGACTCGGGATCCTCTGCGCCGACGCGTGCGAGGCGGCGGGCCTCGAGCTGCCTGCGCTGACCGAGCCGACACGGCGTGCCGTCGGCGGGATGCTGCCTCTCGAGGCGAGCACCGCGAATCCCATCGACATGCTCGGCTCCGCGAACGCGAAGAGCTTCGCGAATGTGCTACCGCGGGTGCTCGCCGACCCGAACATCGACGCCGCGATCGTCCTCTTCGTTCCGACGGTCGGCATCGACGAGGACGACGTCGGAGCTGCGATCAGCCGCGGTGCCGGCGAGAACGTGAAGCCGGTGCTTTGCTCCTTCCTCAGTGCGAAGGGAGCTCCGGCGACGCTTCGCAGTGTGGCGACCGTCCCCTCGTTCGCGTATCCCGAGGCCGCCGCGCACGCGCTCGGCCGTGCCGCCGAGCGCGGCGAGTGGCTCCACCGCGCGGCGGGCGTCGTGCCGGATGTCGGCGTCGACCGCGACGCGGCCGAGGCGATCGTGGCCGCCGCGCTCGGCGTCGCGGACGACGCGTGGCTCGACCCGCCGCAGGCGCGCGCGCTGCTCGCCGCGTACGGGATCCCCGTCGTCGCCGAGCGCGTTGCGCTCGACGCGGACGAAGCGGTCAGGGCCGCCGTCGAGCTCGGCTTCCCCGCGGTCGTGAAGACTGCCACCGCGGGCGCGCACAAGACGGAGTCGGGCGGCGTCGCCGTGAACCTCGCCGACGAGGCCGAGGTACGCGCGGCGGCCGAGCGCATCGGCGGCCCTCTCCTCGTGCAGCCAATGGTGAGAGGGGGAGCGGAGTTGCTCGCAGGCGCCGTGCAGGACCCGATCTTCGGCCCGCTCGTCGCCTTCGGGCCCGGCGGCGTTCTTGCCGAGCTGATCGGCCAGGCGCAGTTCCGGCTCGCGCCGCTCACCGATATCGATGCCCGCGAGCTCGTGCACGCGGGCAAGGCGGGCCGCCTCGTCGCCGGCTTCCGCGGCAACCCGCCCGCCGACGCGGAGGCGCTCGAGGATCTCCTCGTTCGCCTCTCGCGGCTCGCCGAGGACCTCCCTGAGGTCTGCGAGCTCGACCTCAACCCGGTGCTCGCGCTACCGGCCGGTTGCGTGGCGGTCGACGCCCGTGTCCGGCTCGCGCGGCCCGGGTCGCGGTCTCGCGCGAAGAGCTGGTAGCGCCGCCGGTCGAGGCGTTTTGCGGCTTTTCCGCTGGGTGCGAGCGAGCCCTCACGGATGCGGCGAGGAACGCGCCGACGGACGATGTCCGTACCGTTCCAGCGAGGAGGTTGCCATGCGAGTCGCCGACGTGATGTCCGCCCCCGCGATTGCGGTGAGCCCGGAGACCCCCCTCAAGGAGGTCGTCGAGTTGATGGCCTCCGCCGGCTTCTCCGGTGTGCCGGTCGTCGATTCGCAACAACACGTCCTCGGCGTCGTCAGCGAGGCCGACATCCTGGTCAAGCAGCGCGGGCCCCTGGCGCGGATACGGGGCAAGGAGGCGAGGCGCTCGCATGCGAAGCGCGGCGCGCGGACAGCCGCAGAGGCGATGAGCTGGCCCGCCGTCACGATCGCGGCGACGGCGCGCATGGATCTGGCCGCGGCGATGATGCTCGATTGCGATGTGAACCGTCTGCCGGTCGTCGACAGCGACGACGTGCTCGTCGGCATCGTCACGCGGGCCGACCTCGTGCGCGCCTTCGTGCACAGCGACGACGAGATCGCTGCGGAGATCCGGCAGGGCGTGCTCGTCGGCGAGCTGTGGCGCGATCCCGACCTGTTCGTCGTTCGTGTGAAGCGGGGCGAAGTGACGATCGACGGGCCGGTCTCGGGCGACGAGCTGATGCTGCTCGTGCGCCGCATCTCGCTCGTGCCCGGGGTCGTCTCGGTCGATGCGCGCCCGACCCACGCGCTCGTCGGTGCCGGTTAGAGCGGGCGCTCTGCTCGCGATCGCGGTCGCAGTCGCCGGGGCGGCCGGCTGCGGCGGCGGGCGGCCGGCCGCCCCGGCGACGCCCCGGCCGCGCGGGGAGACGCTGTTCGTCCAGCGTTGCGGTGCGTGCCACCGGCTCGCGGCCGCGGGTACGGAGGGAGTTGCGGCACGGAACCTCGACGAGCGCCGGCTGTCGGCCGCGCTCGTGCTGCGGACGCTCGCGGTGCCGCCGAAGAACATGCCCGCCGACCTGCTCTCGGCCGCCGACGCGCAGGCCGTCGCGGCGTACGTTGCGGCGAACGCGGGCCGTTAGAGACGGATCAGTAGGGCCAGCTCCAGGCGGAGACCTCGGGTGGGTCCTCGCCGTGCTCGCGCCCGTACATCCGGGCACGCAGCCGGAGGTCCTGCATCTCCTGCCGCACGTGGGCGGCCGGGCCGGAGATGTCCGGCAGCCGGTCGAGCGCGTCGATCACCAGATGGAAGCGATCGAGGTCGTTGAGCATGACCATGTCGAACGGCGTCGTCGTCGTCCCCTCTTCCTTGTAGCCGCGAACGTGCATGTTGTCGTGGTTCGTACGCCTGTACGTGAGCCGGTGAATGAGCCACGGATAGCCGTGATACGCGAACACGATCGGCGTGCTCGTCGTGAACAGCGCATCGAACTCCTGGTCTGTGAGGCCGTGCGGATGCTCGGTGTTCGGCTGCAGGCGCATGAGGTCGACGACGTTCACGACACGCACCTTCAGCTCGGGAAGGCGGTCGCGCAGGATCGCGGTCGCGGCGAGCGTCTCGAGCGTCGGCACGTCTCCGCAGCACGCCATCACGACGTCGGGATCGTCGTCGCCGTCGTTCGACGCCCACTCCCAGATGCCGATGCCGCGCGTGCAATGAACGATCGCGTCGTCGAGCGAGAGGTACTGAAGCGCGGGCTGCTTCCCGGCGACGATCACGTTCACGTAGTGGCGGCTGCGCAGGCAGTGGTCGGCGACGGAGAGCAGGCAGTTCGCGTCCGGCGGGAGATAGACCCGGATGATCTCGGCCTTCTTGTTGACGACGTGGTCGATGAACCCCGGATCCTGGTGGGAGAAGCCGTTGTGATCCTGCCGCCACACATGCGAGCTGAGGAGGTAGTTGAGCGAGCCGAGCGGCCGGCGCCACTCGATCTCGCGCGTGACCTTCAGCCACTTCGCGTGCTGGTTGAACATCGAGTCGACGATGTGGATGAACGCCTCGTAGCAATTGAAGAGACCGTGCCGGCCGGTCAGGAGGTAGCCCTCGAGCCAGCCCTGACACTGATGCTCGGAGAGCATCTCGACGACGCTGCCGCTCGGCGCAAGGTCCTCGTCCGTCGGCTCGACGAGCGCGTCCCACTGCTTGTCCGTCACCGTGAGCACCTCGTCGAGGCGATTCGAGGCCGTCTCGTCCGGCCCGAAGATGCGGAAGTTGCCGGGGTTCGCCTGCACGATGTCGGTGAGCCAGGAGCCGAGAACGCGGGTCGCTTCCGCGAACGTCGTGCCCGGTCTCTCGATCGGCACCGCGTGCGCGCGAAAGTCCGGCAGCTCGAGATCGCGCAGGACGCTGCCGCCGTTCGTCTTCGGGTTGGCGCTCATGCGGCGGTCGCCGCTCGGCGCCAGCGCGGCGAGCTCGACCGCGAGCCGTCCCTCGGCGTCGAACAGCTCCTCCGGCCGGTAGCGATGCAACCACTCCTCGAGCAGGCGCAGGTGCTCCGCGTTGTGGCGGACGTCAGTGAGCGGCACCTGGTGCGAGCGCCACGTCCCCTCGACGAGCAAGCCGTCCACCTCGTGCGGCCCGGTCCAGCCCTTGGGAGTGCGAAACACGATCATCGCGCGCGGCGTGTCGAGCGCCTGGTCGAGCAACTCGGCGAACCGCGAATGGATCGAGATCACGTCCTCGCCGTCGAAACCGGCGGTGAAGAAGAGGGGCTCGTGTCCGTAGCCACGCATGAGTGCGTCGAGCTCGATGTCCGGGATGCGGGCGAGCACCGTCGGGTTCGCGATCTTGTAGCCGTTGAGATGGAGGATCGGGAGCACCCGCCCGTCGGTCTCGGGGCTGACGAACTTGTTCGAGTGCCAGCTCGTTGCGAGCGGACCGGTCTCGGCCTCGCCGTCTCCCACGACGCAGGCGACGAGCAGGCCAGGGTCGTCGAACGCGGCACCGTATGCGTGCGACAGTGCGTACCCGAGCTCGCCGCCCTCGTGGATGGAGCCGGGAGTCTCGGGCGCAGCGTGGCTCGGAATGCCGCCGGGGAACGAGAACTGGCGAAACAAGCGGCGCAGCCCCTCCTCGTCGGCTCCGATGTGCGGGTAGAGCTCGGTGTAGGTGCCTTCGAGGTACGACTGTGCGACGACCGCGGGCCCTCCGTGTCCCGGGCCGGCGACGAAGATCGCGTCGAGGTCACGCTCGCGGATCGCGCGGTTCAGGTGGACGTAGAGGAAGTTGAGCCCCGGGGTCGTCCCCCAGTGGCCGAGCAGGCGCGGCTTGACGTGCTCGGGTCGCAGCGGCTCGCGCAGCAGCGGGTTGGCGAGCAGGTAGATCTGACCGACGGCGAGGTAGTTCGCGGCGCGCCAGTACGCGTCGATCAGCTCCAGGTTGTCGCGGCTCGTCGCCATCTCCGGAAGAATTGCAGGACGTGGATGTCCTCGTCGTCAACGCGGGCTCGACGAGCCTCAAGCTGCACCTCGTCCGGAACGGTGTGGCGGAGCCCGTGGACGGCTTCGTGCCCGCCGATGCGGTGGGGCACCGCATCGTGCACGGTGGGCCCCGGTACGAGCGGCCGATACTGATCGACGACGAGGTGGAGGCCGAGATCGAACGGCTTGCAGCCGTGGCACCGCTGCAGAACCGGCGCGCGCTCGAAGGGCTGCGGCGCGCGCGCGAGGCGCTGCCGGAGACGCGGCAAGTGGCGGTCTTCGACACGGCGTTTCATCGCACGATGCCGGCTGCAGCCTCGACGTACGCGGTGCCGGAGCGCTGGCGCGAGGAGTGGGGTATCCGCAGGTACGGCTTTCACGGCATCTCGGTGCAGTGGGTCTCGCAGCAGGTGCGGGTGCCGCGGCTCGTCGTCTGCCATCTCGGCGGTGGGAGCTCGATCACCGCGGTGCGCGACGGTCGCTCCATCGACACGACGATGGGCTTCTCGCCGCTCGAAGGCGTGCCGATGGCGACCCGCTCCGGCTCGGTCGATCCGGGGGCGCTCGTCTATCTCCTGCGTGAGGGGCGCCTGACGCTCCGTCAGCTCGAGCAGGCGCTCGAGCACGAGTCGGGGCTCGCCGGCCTCTCCGGAGGAGGGTCGGGTGACGTGCGCGAGGCGTCGCAGCTCGCGCTCGACGTGTTCGTGCACCGCGTCGCGGGCGCCGTCGCCGCGATGGCGGCAGCCTGCGGCGGGCTCGATG
>DATKQO010000164.1:0-24440 GCA_035532715.1 Gaiellaceae bacterium
CGCGGTGCACAAGGCGAACATCATGAAGTTCACCGACGGCCTCTGGCTGCGCGTCGCGCGCGAGATCGCCGCGGAGAACACCGATATCGAGTTCGACGACCGCATCGTCGACAACATGTGCATGCAGCTCGTACAGCGGCCGGAGGAGTACGAGGTGCTCGTCATGCCGAACCTCTACGGCGACGTGCTCTCGGATCTCGGCGCTGGAATGATCGGCGGCCTCGGCGTTGCGCCCGGCGCGAACTACGCGGAGAACATCGCCGTGTTCGAGCCGACGCACGGCTCGGCGCCGAAGTACGCCGGACAGAACAAGGCGAACCCGATCGCGCAGATGCTGTCTGGGATGCTCATGCTCCGTCATCTCGACGAGATGGACGCCGCGCTCCGCCTCGAACATGCGATCTCCGCGGTCATCGCCGAGGGGAAGAGCGTCACGTACGACATGAAGCCCTCCCGCGACGATCCCACCGCCGTCGGGACGAGCGAGGTCGCGGACGCGATCATCGAAAAGCTGGAGACGGGAGTACCTGCATGAGCCAGAGGCGGAAGGTGACGGTCGTCGGCGCCGGGAACGTCGGCGCGACGTGCGCGCAAGTGCTCGCCACGCGCGACTACGCGGACGTGGTGCTCGTCGACATCAAGGAGGGCCTGCCGCAGGGCAAGGCGCTCGACATCAACCAGATGGGCGCCGTGCTCGGCTACGAGGCGAACGTCACCGGCTCGAACGGCTACGAGGAGAGCGCCGGCTCGTCGGTCGTCGTGATCACCGCCGGGCTGCCCCGCTCGCCCGGCATGTCACGTGACGACCTCGTCGCGACGAACGAGAAGATCGTCAAGGACGTCACGGAGAAGGTGACCGCGCAGAGCCCCGACGCGATCCTGATCGTCGTCTCGAACCCCCTCGACGCGATGTGCCACGTCGCGAAGAACGTCTCGCAGTGGCCGAAGCAGCGGGTCTTCGGGATGGCGGGCATCCTCGACACCGCACGCTTCTCGACATTCATCTCCTGGGCCACCGGCTCGTCGGTGAAGGACGTGCAGGCCACCGTGCTCGGCGGCCACGGCGACCAGATGGTGCCGATCGTCTCCGCGACCACCGTCGGAGGCGTCCCGCTGCGCAAGCTCGTGGCGGAAGACGAGATCCAGAAGATGGTCGAGCGCACCGCGAAGGGCGGCGGCGAGCTCGTGAATCTCATGGGCACGTCGGCCTGGTACGCGCCGGGCGCCGCCGCCGCGCAGATGGTCGACTCGATCATGCTCGACGAGCGGCGCGTGCTTCCGTGCACGGCGTACCTCGAAGGCGAGTACGGGATCGACGGCCTCTACATGGGCGTCCCGGTGAAGCTCGGCCCCGCGGGGATCGAAGAGATCATCGAGCTCGACCTCACCGACGACGAGCAGCAGGCGCTCCAGGCTTCGTCGGCGGCGGTGCGCGAGGTCGTCTCCGTCCTCACGACGTAGCGAAGTCGTGACGCTCGAGACACGGTGCCTGGCACGGGCCTGGCACCGGGGTTAGGGTCGAACGCGTGGACATGTCCGGCAGGAACGCGCTCGTTACGGGCGTCAGCAGGCGCGCCGGGATCGGCTTCGCGATCGTGCGCCGGCTGCAGGAGCACGGTGCGCGGGTATTCGTGCAGGGCTGGACCGCGCACGACGCGCAGCAGGGCTGGGGCGCGGAGCCGGACGGCCTCGCGGGCGTCGCCGGCGAGCTCGGCACCGGCCACGTCGAAGCGGATTTCTCGGAGCCCGGCGCACCCACGCACGCCGTCGCTGCGGCGCGCGCCGCGCTCGGCCCGCTCGACGTCCTCGTCGTCAATCACGCGCGGAGCGGGCTCGGGCGCCTCGGCGAGCTCACGTCCGAGCACGTCGACGCGTTTCTGCACGAGAACGTGCGCGCGCCACTCCTGCTCGTCAAGGAGTTCGCCGCGCAGTTCGAGGGCGAGAGCGGCCGAGTCGTCCTCTTCACCTCCGGCGCGCACCTCGACGCGATGGGCCGCGAGGTCGCCTACGCCGTGTCGAAAGGCGCGCTCGCGATCGCGACGCGGACGCTCGCAGACGAGCTCGCCGGGCGCGGGATCACCGTCAACTGCGTCAACCCCGGCCCGACCGACACCGGCTGGGGGCTCGCCGACCTCGACCCGGCTCCGCGGATGCCCTTCGGCCGTTGGGGCGAGCCGGACGACGCGGCGCGCCTCGTCGCGTGGCTCTGCGGCGGCGAAGCCCGCTGGATCACCGGCCAGGTGATCGACTCGGAGGGCGGCTTCCGCCGCGCCACCTAGACCCGGCCCAAGTACCCTCAGCCGTCGTGGATCTCGGACTGAACGGGCGCACCGCCCTCGTCACCGGCGCGTCGTCCGGACTCGGCCTCGCGACCGCCGAGGCGCTCGCCGGCGAGGGCGCGAACGTCTCGATGTTCGCCCGCCGCCGCGACCTGCTCGACCGCGAGGCCGATCGCATCGGCGCCCTCGCGGTACGCGGCGACGTGACGATCCCGAAGGATCTCGAGCACGCCGTGGAGACCACCGTGAAGGCGTTCGGCGGGCTCGACGTGCTCGTCTGGAACGGGGGCGGCCCGCCGCCGGGCTCGGGCACGGACGTGACGCCGGAGTCGCTCGAAGCGGCGCTCGAGGTGCTCTTCCTCCCGGCGGTGCGGCTCGTGCGCCTCTGCCTCCCACACCTCGAGGCGAGCGGCGGCGGACGCATCGTCGCGATCACGTCGCTCGCTGCGAAGGAGCCGACGGATCACCTCGCGCTCTCGAACGCGCTCCGCCCCGGATTGACCGGCTGGCTGAAGACGCTCGCCCGCGAGCTCGGCCCGCGTGGGATCACCGTCAACTGTGTCGCGCCGGGACGGATCGCGACCGCGCGCCTCGACCATCTGTATCCCGGCGGCCCCAGCGAGTCCGACCTCGCCGAGATCCCGCTGCGCCGCTGGGGCGACCCGCGCGAGTTCGGCGACGTCGTGTGCTTTCTCGCCTCCGAGCGCGCGCGCTATGTGACCGGCCAGACCGTCGTGGTGGACGGCGGCCTGCAGCGGTTCCTCTTCTAGTGCGCAAGCTCTTCTCACCCGTTCGACTTGCCGGCATCGCCGTCGGGCTCGCGTTCCTCGCGGTCGTCGTCCTCTACCTCGTGCCGTCGAACGACTTCATCCTGCTGCCCGACCGTGCCCATCCGGTGGCGCCGCTCGTGCGCGTGGCGGGTGGTAAGGCGTCGAACGACGGCGGGGCGATCTATTTCGTCGACGTCTTCGAGCGCCGCGCCAGCATGCTCGAATCGCTCTTCCCCTCGATCCGCTCCGGCTCGACGCTCGTCCCGGCAGACCTCATCGTGCCGCCGGGCGTGAGCGACAACGCGCAGCGTCGCGCCGATCTGCAGGAGATGTCGATCTCCGAGAAGGTGGCCGCCGCGGTCGCGCTCAAGCGGCTCGGCTACCACGTCGTGGCACGCCCGGCGGGCGTCTTCGTCACCGCGGTCGCGGTCGGCAGCCACGCGATCGGGAAGCTCGAGCCGACCGACGTGATCGTCGCCGTGAACGGCGTGAAGACGCCCACGATCACCGACCTCAGGGTCCAGCTCGCCCGCATCCACCCGGGGGGTTCGGTGACGCTTCGGCTCGTCCGGGGCGGAAAACAGACGAGCGTCACGATCAAGACGGTGCCCGACCCGCTCGAGCGCTCGCGCGCGCTAGTCGGCTTCACGCCCGGCCAGGCTGCGGACATCCACCTTCCGCTGAAGGTGCAGATCGACGCCGGCAACGTCGGCGGCCCCTCGGCGGGCCTCGCGTTCGTGCTCGAGGTGATGGAGCAGCTCGGCCGTGACGTCGACCACGGCTACAAGGTGGCCGCGACGGGGCAAATCGAGCTCGACGGCGCGGTGTCGCCGATCGGGGGCGTGAAGCAGAAGACCTTCGGCGTGCGCGAGGCGAAGGCCGACGTCTTCCTCGTGCCGGCGGGCGACAACGCGCGCGAGGCGAGGCGCTACGCCCACGGCCTGCGCATCATCGCGGTGAAGAACCTCTCGCAGGCGTTGCGCGCGCTGGCAACACTGCCTCCGAAACGGTAGGAAACGCGCTCGTTCGGCACGGTGGAAACTGCCGGAAATTCGTCAGTTTTCGTCCCCGGCAACGCTTGATTCCGCGGTTTCCGCGCCTATCATCGCTGCTCGACCCTCCCGCCTCGCCCACAGAGCATTGGACAACATGAGCAAACGAAGCAAATCGACGTGCAATGATTGCTACTTCCGCCGCGCCGGGCTCTGCGCCCTCCCCGGCGAGACGATCTGCCCGACCTTCCGGATGTCCTCCGCGGGCCAGCTGGCCCCGCCGGCCCAGCCGCGCCTCGTGCCGCGCACGCTCTCGCCCGTCCGCGCGTCGGCCGCCGCTTAGACTCTCAGCGTGCACCTTCCGCGCCGTCGGCACCTCGACACGGGCGAGCTCCAGGAGAACTGGCAGCCGAAGCTCTACGTGCGCCTGATCGCGCTCGGCCTGCTCGTCGCGTACGCGATCGCGTTCGTGCTCGAGAACCACAACCAGGTGCACGTGCACTTCGTGCTGGCGACCGCGAGCGTGTCGCTCATCTGGGTCGTCCTGCTCGCGCTCGCGCTCGGCGTGGCCGCGGGAATCCTGCTCGCGCAGCTAGACCGACGCCGTCGGCGCCGGCGCACCACGCAGTAGCGGCGCGAGCCGTGCGATCCCGTCCGAGATCTCCTCGGGCGAGACGAAGCTGAATGCGAGCCGGAGCGACCGCTCGCCGCCTCCGCCCGGCACGAAGAAGTCCGTGCCCTTCACGAACGTCACTCCTTCCTCCTCGGCGCGCGGCAGCAACGCCGCGATCTCCGGCGCGGAAGGCGCGTCGAGCCAGATGAAGTAGCCGCCCTCCGGGCGGCTCCACGCCGCGTCGTCCGGCATGTCGCGCTCGAGCGCCTCGAGCATCGCGTCGCGACGGGCCTTCAGCAGGCCGTTCACGCGCTCGAGGTTCGGCTCGAAGTTGCCGCGCCGAAGGAACTCGTGCACGGTCGCCTGCGTGAGGAACGGCGGCGAGATGTACGTCGAGACGGCAAGCGCCTCGATCTGCGCTGCGAGCTCCGCCGGCAGCACGAAGTAGCCGACGCGAACGCCGGGCGCCACCGTCTTCGAGAACGACGACGCGTACACGACGTTCGTGCCGCCTTCGAGCTCGTAGAGCGTCGGCTCCGCGTCGCCCTCGAAGCGCACGAGTCCGTACGGATCGTCCTCGAGCACGAGCAGGTCGTGCTCGCGCGCGAGCTCGACGACGCGGCGGCGGCGCTCGGTGGAGAGCGTCCGGCCGCTCGGGTTCTGGAAGGTCGCGATCGTGTAGAGGAAGGCCGGCTTCGTCCCCTGCGCGAGCGCATGCTCGAGCGCCTCCGGGATCAGTCCCTCGTCGTCCATCGCCACCGGCACGATCTCCGCGCCGAGCCGCGCGAGGATCTTCAGCGGGCGGTCGTACGTCGGCGCCTCGACGAGGACGCGTGCGCCCGGCTGCACGAGCTGCTCGGCGAGGAACACGAAGCCCTGGAGCGAGCCGCTCGTGACGACGACACGCGACGGCTCGACGCCGTGGCGCGCGGCGATCCATTCGCGCAGCGGCCCGTAACCGCCGCCCGGCCCGTAGGAGAGGACGGCGTGGCCGTCGCGCTCGATCGCGGCGCGGGCGCAGTCGGCGAGCTCGGCGACGGGAAGACACTCGGGGGCGGGGACGCCGCGCGCGAAGGAGATCAGACCCATGCCCTGAGGGTAGCGGCAGCGACGGGCGGCGCAGTACGGCTACTTCAGGCGTTCGGCGACGAGCTGCGCCACCTCGGTCGGCGTCGTGCCGACCTGGATGCCGCGCGCCTCGAGCGCTTCCTTCTTCGCCTGCGCGGTGCCGGAGGAGCCGGAGATGATCGCGCCCGCGTGGCCCATCGTCTTGCCGGGCGGCGCGGAGAAGCCGGCGATGTACGAGAGCACCGGCTTCGTGACGTGCTCGCTGATGTACTGCGCGGCCTTCTCCTCCTCGTCACCGCCGATCTCGCCGACCATCACGATCAGCTCGGTCTGCGGGTCGGCCTCGAATTTCTCGAGCACGTCGATGAAGGAGGAGCCGACGACCGGGTCGCCGCCGATGCCGACGATCGTCGAGTTGCCGAGCCCGAGCTGGGTCAGCTCGTGCCCGATCTGGTAGGTCAGCGTGCCGGAGCGCGAGACGAGCCCGACCGCGCCCTCGCTGAAGATCTCGGCCGGGATGATCCCGACGTTCGCCTTCCCCGGAGAGAGGACGCCGGGGCAGTTCGGCCCGATCATCGTCACGCCCTTCGGCCGGAAGTACGTGTACGCGCGCAGCATCTCGTGGGCCGGCACGTGCTCCGTGATGCAGATGACGGTGCCGATGCCCGCGTCGATCGCCTCGTAGACCGCGTCCGCGGCGAAGCGTGCGGGCACGAAGACGAGGCTCGTGTTCGCACCGGCCTCGCCGACCGCCTCGGCGACCGTGTCGAAGACCGGAATCCCCTCGACGTCCTGGCCGCCCTTGCCCGGCGTGACGCCCGCGACGACGTTCGTGCCGTACGCGCGGTTGCGCAGCCCGTGGAAGCGGCCCTCGCTGCCGGTCAGGCCCGCGACGACGAGCCGCGTGTCGTTGTCGACGATGATCGCCACTACTTGACCCCCATCATCACGAGCGTCGGCAGCTGCATCCAGCCGGCGACGATGCGGTCGCCGAGGAGCTCGCGCACGCGCGTCGCGTCGGCGCCGCTGCAGTCGACGCGGGCGAGCCAAAGCTCGATCTCGAGCGGCCGCTCCAGGTGGCGCTGCTCGGCGACCTCGAGGCCCGCAAGCTCGAAGAAGCTCTCCCACTCGGCCACGCCGTAGTTGCGCACGTGGCTCGGGTCGCGCAGGCGGTCGGCCTCCTCGGAGGACTCGCTGACGAAGGTGTTGTCGCAGATCACGACGCGGCGCGCCGCAACCCGCGCCATCTCCTTCAGCGCGGCGAGCACGTCTGCGAAGTGATGGGCGGCGAGGCGCGTGGCGACGACGTCGAACGCCCCGTCGGCAAAGGGCAGATGCTCCGCGGGCGCGAGCACGTCCGCCTGCATGCCCGGCGCGGGGTCGACGGTGACGACGTTGCAGCCCGCGTCGCGCAACCGTCGCGCAACGTGCCCGCCGCCGGTCGCGACGTCGAGCACCGTGACACCCTCGCCCGGCTCGCACCACTCGACGACGAGGTCGAGGTCGTCACCGGTCGAGTGGATCGCGCTCTGCCGGTAGAGATCCGCACGCTCGCTCCAGACGTCGGTCATCGCGCGAGCTCCACGGCCTTCTTGGCGCCGTCGAGCATCGTCGCCTCGGGATGGATGTTCGGCTTGCCGGCGTCCGCGAGGATCGCACGTCCCTCGCTCGCGTTCGTGCCGTCGAGCCGGACGACGATCGGGTACTGCGACATGTCGAGGCGCTCGAGCGCCTCGAGGATCCCGCGCGCGACCTCGTCGCAGCGCGTGATGCCGCCGAAGATGTTGAAGAAGATCGACTTGACCTGCGGGTCGCGCGTGATCACTTCGAGCGCGTCGACGACGCCTTCGGCCGAGCCGCCGCCGCCGAGGTCGCAGAAGTTCGCGGGCCTGCCGCCGACGTGCGCGACGACGTCGACGGTCGACATCGAGAGCCCGGCGCCGTTCCCGCAGATGCCGACGTCGCCGTCGAGCTTCACGTAGGTGACGCCCTTCTCGCGCGCGAACGCCTCGATCGGGTCGGCGGCGGTCGTGTCGCGCCACTCGGCGATGTCGGGATGTCGGAAGAGCGCACTGTCGTCGACCGTGAACTTCGAGTCGAGCGCCTTCACCTCGCCCTCGGGCGTGACGATCAGCGGGTTGATCTCGCAGAGCATCGCGTCGAACTCGACGAACGCGCGGTAGAGCTTCTCGACGATCGCGGCGATCTGCTTCTGCTCGGACGGGTCCTCGATCCCGGCGCCGTAGACGAGCCGGCGCGCGATCCAGGGCTGGTAGCCCTCGAGCGGGTCGACGTGCAGCCGGATGAGCGCGTCGGGGCTTTCCTGCGCGACCTGCTCGATCTCGACGCCGCCCTGCGTCGTGAACATGAAGAGCGGCTTCTTCGCGCCGCGGTCGAAGGTGACCGAGAGGTAGTACTCCTTCGCGATGTCGGACGCACGCTCGATCCAGAGCCGCCGGACGATATGGCCGTTGATGTCGAGGCCCAGGATGTCCTTTGCCTTCTGCTCGACGTCGTCCGCGCCCTCCGCGAGCTTCACGCCGCCGGCCTTGCCGCGGCCGCCCGTCAGCACCTGGGCCTTCACGACGACGGCGCCGGCGAGTTCCTGCGCCGCAGCGCGTGCCTCCTGCGGCGTGTCGGCGCGACGCCCGTCCGAGACGGGAATCCCGACGCGCTTGAAGAGCTCCTTGCCCTGATACTCGTAGAGGTCCACCGGCGCCTGACTCTAGCGACACGCCCTCCAACCGGGTCACGGGACGTGTCTAGAGTGGAGACCGTGGACGCGATCGTCGCCGAGGACCTCCACAAGCGGTACAGGGCCGTCCAGGCGCTCGACGGCCTCTCGTTCTCCGTGCGCGAGGGCGAGGTCTTCGGCTTGCTCGGCCCGAACGGCGCGGGCAAGTCGACGGCGGTGCGGACGCTCGCGACGCTGACGCGATCCGACTCGGGCCGTGCGCTCGTCGCCGGCGAGGACGTCGCCCGCCACCCGAACCGCGTCCGGCGCCTGATCGGCTATGTCGCGCAGGACTCCGGTGTGGACTGGGAGGCGACGGGGCGGGAGAACCTCATGCTCCAGGGCCGCATTCACGGCATGGCGGGCGCCCCGCTGCGCTCGCGCGTCGGCGAGCTGCTCGAGCTCGTCGGCCTGCAGGATGCAGCCGACCGTCAGGCCCGTGGCTACTCGGGCGGGATGAAGCGCCGCCTCGACGTCGCGACGGGTCTCGTGCACCGGCCGCGCGTGCTCTTCCTCGACGAGCCGACCACGGGGCTCGACCCCGAGGCGCGGGCCGCGATGTGGGTCGAGGTCGAACGCCTCGCCGAGCAGGAGAGCCTCACGATCCTGCTGACGACGCACTACCTCGAAGAGGCCGACCGCCTCGCCGAGCGCGTGGCGATCGTCAGCCGCGGCAAGGTCGTCGTCGAAGGGACGCCGACCGAGCTGAAGGCGGGCCTGCGCGGTGAGCTCGTCACCGTCGACCTCGCGGGCGAGGCTGGGCACGCGCACGAGGCGGCGCAGGTCGTGCACCTGATCGAGGGCGCCACCGAGATCGTCGCCGACGGACGGCAGGTGCGGGCGCGCGTTCCGAACGGCGCGCACGCGATTCCGCTGATCCTCTCCGCGCTCGAGGAGCGCGGCTTCCCCGTCTCGGCGGTGACGACGGCGCGGCCGTCTCTCGACGACGTCTATCTCCATTTCACGGGACGCGACTTCGCGGCCGAGGACGAGGAGGGGAAGCGCTGATGCGGGTCCTCCGTCATACGGGCTGGATGGTCGTGCGCCAGGCGCGCAACCTGATGCGCGAGCCGATCTGGATCGCGATGATGGTGGTCCAGCCGTTGATCTGGCTGCTCCTCTACGGGCAGCTCTTCTCGCGGGTCGGCCAGTTGCGCGGCGGCGCATCGAGCTACGTCGAGTTCCTCACCCCGGGGATCATCTGCATGAACGCCTTCTTCGGCGGCAGCTGGTCGGGCATGGCGACGATCACCGACCTCGACCGGCACGTCATCGACCGCTTCCTCGCCGCGCCCGCGTCTCGCTTCGCGATCATCTTCTCCCAGGTCGTCCGCGCCGGGGTCACGGCGATGTTGCAGGCGCTGCTGCTACTCGTCGTCGGGCTCGCGCTCGGCGTGCGGGTGCACGGTGGGCTGCTCGGCTGGCTCATCGTCTTCGCCGCATCCGCGCTGCTCGCGATGACGTTCGCGGGCTTCTCGCACGGCGTCGCGCTGCTCGTGCGCAAGCAGGCCACGATGATCGCGTTCTCGAACTTCGTCGGCCTGCCGCTGATGTTCATTTCCGCGATCCTGATTCCGACGACGTCGATGCCGCACTGGATCCGGGTGCTCACGCGCTACAACCCGGTCAACTGGGGCGTCGAGGCGTCGCGGAACGCGATCGTGGCCGGCGGGAACTGGGGCCCGACCGGGATCTACCTGCTCCTCCTCGTCGCGGCGACGGCGGTCACCTCGCTCTTTGCGACGTGGTGCTTCCGGGCGTATCAGCGCGCGATCTAGCTACGGGCCTTCGAGCCGGCAGAGCACCTGCCCGCTCGACACGGGCATCCCCTGCTCGACCGCGAGCGCTGCGACGGTGCCTGCACGGTGGGCGCGCACCTCGTTCTCCATCTTCATCGCCTCGACGATGCAGATCACCTGCCCCGCCTCGACCGCATCGCCTTCTGCGACCGCGACCGAGAGCACCGTTCCCTGCATCGGCGACACGACCGCGTCGCTCGCTCCCACGCCGCTCGCGTGTCCGCGCTCGCGGCGGCGGCGGGCGAGCTCGCGCCACGGCGGCTCCGGCTCGGAGGTGCGCACCTCGAAACGGCGCCCCTCGACCTCGACGACGCGAACGCGCTCCACGCTTCTTCCCTGGGCGACGGCGCCTCCGGCGGGACGGCCGCCGTCGAGCTCGGCCGCGCGCGCGGCGAGCTCCTCCGACTCGACGAGGCCGTGACACGTCTCGCCGCGGATGAAGCACTCGTGGGCCAGCAGCGCCTCGTGGAAGCCGATCAGGGTCTTCGGCCCCTCGATCTGAAACTCGCCGAGCGCGCGCAGCATGCGCCGGCGCGCGTGCTCGCGGTCGACGCCGTGCACGATCAGCTTCGCGATCATCGGGTCGTAGACGCCCGAGACCTCGTGGCCCGCCGAGACGCCCGAGTCGACGCGCACGCCCGGGCCGGCCGGCTCGCGGTACGCGGTCACAAGGCCCGGCGTCGGCAGGAACCCACGCGCGACGTCCTCGGCGTTGATGCGGCACTCGATCGCGTGGCCACGCAACCGCACCTGGTCCTGCGTCAGCGACAGCGGCTCGCCGAGCGCGATCAGGATCTGCTCGCGCACGAGGTCGAGCCCCGTCACCTCCTCGGTCACGGTGTGCTCGACCTGGATGCGCGTGTTCATCTCCATGAAGAAGTAGTCGCCGTCACGGGTGAGCAGGCCCTCGATCGTCCCGGCCGACCGGTAGCCCGCCGCACGCGCCGCGTTCACGCCGATCTCGCCGATCCGCGCCCGCAGCGCCTCGTCGACCGCAGGGGACGGCGTCTCCTCGACGAGCTTCTGGTGCCGGCGCTGGATCGTGCAGTCGCGCTCGCCGAGATGGATCACGTTGCCGTGCGCGTCCGCGAGCACCTGAACCTCGACGTGCCGCGGGTCGACGATCAGCTTCTCGACGTAGACGTCCGCGCTCGCAAAGTACGCCTGCCCCTGACGCTGCGCCGTCTCGAAGGCACGCCCCGCCGCCGAGGGCGACGCCACGATCTCCATCCCCTTGCCGCCGCCGCCCGCCGCCGCCTTGATCAGGAGCGGGTATCCGAGCGACTCGCCCAGCTCCAGCAGCTCGGCGACCGAGCCGATCGGATCCGTCGTGCCCGGGATGATCGGCACGCCCGCCGCCAGCATTGCCTGGCGCGCCCGCGTCTTCGACCCCATCAGCTCGATCGCCGCCGGCGGCGGCCCGATCCACCCGAGCCCGGACTCCTCGACCGCACGCGCGAACTCCGCGTTCTCCGCGAGGAACCCGTAACCCGGATGCACCGCCTGCACGCCGGCACGCAACGCCGTCTCGATCAGCGTCCCGATCTTCAGGTAGCTCTCCGCCGCCGGCGGCGGCCCGATCAGGAACGCCTCGTCCGCGTAGGCGACGTGCAACGCCTCGCGATCCGCCTCCGAGTACACCGCTACCGAGCCCACGCCCAACTCCCGCAACGTCCGAAAGACGCGCACCGCGATCTCACCCCTGTTTGCGACCAGGACCTTGTCGAACATCGAGGCACCGTATTGTCTCGACATATGAGCCCGGCGGATCAGCTGACCGTCGCGCGGGCACTCTCCGTGCCCGTCGTCGTCGCCCTCTTCGCCTGGCCGTTCCACGGGCACGCGTACTGGGCCTCCGGCGTCTTCGTCGCGGGGATGACGACCGACTGGTTCGACGGGCGGCTCGCCCGCCGCCACGGGCGATCCTCGCCGATCGGCTCGCTCCTCGACCCGATCGCCGACAAGGTGCTCGTGCTCGGGACGATGGTGATGCTCGTCGCGCAGAGGGTCGTCCCGGCGTGGATGGTCGCGGCGATCCTCGTGCGCGAGGTGCTCATCACCGGCCTGCGGCAGGCCGCGATCGAGCGGGGCATCGTGATCGCGGCCCGCGACCTGGGGAAGCTCAAGACCTGGGCGCAGGCGATCGCGACCGGCCTGGGCGGGTTCGCCGCCGCGGGCGCGTGGGGCACGGGCGTGGCGTGGTGGTCGATGCTCGTCGCCGTCGCGCTCACCTGGGCGTCGGGTCTCGACTACGCGCGGAGCGCGCCGCAGCTCTTCAGGCCGCGGGCGACCTGACGGCGGCTGCGTGAACGTCCGGGAGGCGGTCCGTGCGACTACGCCTCGTCGCGGTCGGAGCGCCCGGGAAGGACCCCGTCCGCCCAGGGAGAAGCCTGCTCTTCCCGGATCTCCTCGACGAGCGCGGCCTCGATGGCAGCGCGCTCCTGATCGCTCGGCGGCGGCGTGATCTCGAAGCCCATTCACCAGCAGGCTAAAGGTCGGCCCGACCGGGGTCGATCAGAAGAGCGAGTGGGTCGCCGTCTCCTCATCGCCGCAGCACTCCTCTCGCTGGTCCCGGCCGGCGCAGCGGCGGCAGCCACGAAGCCGTCCTCCGGCGCGTGGGCCGCGCCGGAGATCCGGACGGTCACCGCGGCCGGCCTGATGGGCACGCCTGACTCGGCGGGCTTCCGGGCCGCAGATCCGCTGACCGCGCAGACGCTCGAAGATCTCGTCTTCGCGCTCAAGCAGGTCGTCTTCCCGCCCGACCCGACGCCGCAGCCGCCCGCCCCGGCGCCACCGCCTTCGAACCCCCAGGCGCCGCCTGCCGACCCGGTGCCGGCCGACCCGGCGCAGACGACCACGACGCCGGCGACCACGACGCCGACGCCCGCCCCCGCGCCGACGCCCCCGCCCGTCCCCGTCCCGGCCGCCGTGCCGGTGCCGGCGCCCGCCCCGGGCGCCCCGCGGCAGCTCGCGCAGCCCGACGCCACGGTGACGATGGCGCAGCTCGACCTCCGCTTCGTCCAGGCGCTCGGGCTCGGGAAGGCGGCGAACGAGTTCTCCGCCGCCGCGCGCGCCGCGGGCCTGAAGGTGCCCGGCCGCTTCGGCACCGAGGTGGTCGCGCGCCTGCTCGGCCTCCGGACGAACCACCCGGCCCAGCTCGACTCGATCGAGCTCCTGCCGAACGATCCCGCGACCCGCGCCGAGGCGGCGTATTCGGCGGCGCAGGTGCTGCACTTCTCCGGCTGGGAGGTCGCCGGCGTCCAGAGCCTCGCCGACAGCTTCACGCTCCCGCAGCTCTCGTCCTGGCAGGCGCGCATCCTCGACACTGCCGTCGCGCGGATCGGGATGCCCTACATCTGGGGCGGCACGAGCGACGGCCCCGAGACCGAGTTCGGGATCCCCGCTCGCGGCGGCTACGACTGCTCCGGCTTCGTCTGGCGCGTCTACAAGCTCGAGCCGTATCCCGGCGGCGAGGCGCTCGCGTCCGTCCTCCGCGGCCGGACGACCTACCAGATGAGCGGCGAGGTGCCCCGTTCGGAGCGGATCGGCTTCGCGAAGCTCCAGCCGGCCGACGTCATCTTCTTCGGCGACAACGGCCCCCGCTCGCAGCCGTCGCAGGTCGACCATATGGGGATCTACCTCGGCAACGGCTGGTTCATCCACTCCTCGGAGTACGGCGTCGCCCTCGCGACCCTCGACGGCTGGTACCGGCGCGACTTCGCCTGGGCCCGGCGGCCGCTCGCCGAGGCGGGCCTCTCCGGGTAGGCGCCCTCTCTCTTTCGAGGGACAAACGCAACTTCCGGCACGATCACCCCTTCGGGTGATTCAACCACCCGTCGCCAGGCTGCAGAATCCTCCTGTCTGGCGTCCAATTGCTCGGAGGGAACATGTTGGAGTGGAAACCGCGGCTCGTGCTCTTGCTCGTGGCGCTTGCTGGCCTCGCATCGATTCTGGCCCAGCTGCGCTTCACCGGGCCCGCAAACTACGGCTGGTAGAGCCGACTCGCACCGGGGTGGGGAGAGACGAAGGTGACGGAAGGATCTGCGGCACGTCGTGCTCTCCGGAGTTGCGCATCCGCGCCTGATCGACGGCCCGTCGGGGTCGCGACAGGTCGGTGACAGCGCCCGGCTCCGCCCCCTCCAGAGTTCTCGCGCTCGTGGCCCCCGTCTGCGTGGCGGGGGTCGCGGCCGTTTGTGCGGCCGCCGTCTCGTACGCTGAGGCGCCGCACTCGGCCAGCGACATCGTCGCGGTCGTGGGACTCTTCGTCGGCATGGTCCTGGCCGAGCGCTTCCCTGTCCCGGTCGAGGGCATGGATGCGGGCGGCGTCACGCTCGGCTTCGTGTTCGCGGTCGCCGGGATCCTGCTCTTCGGCTGGGAGGCGGGTGTGCTCATCGCCGCCGGCGGGCCGACGGTCATGCATCTCATCGGACGCCGCCCACCGCTGCGCGTCGCCTACAACGGCTCGATGTTCGCGCTCGCGGCGCTCGCGGGAGGGCTCGCGATTCAGCCCATCTCGGAAACCTCCGTCGGCGGGCTGCTCGCGCGGCTCATGCTCTGCGCCTTCATCTACCACTGGGTCGTGAACGTCGTGCTCATCAGCGCGGTGCTCGCGATCGACTCGGGGAAGCCCTTCTTCAAGCTGATCGCCGCGAACGTCCGCCAGACGACCGCGCCCTTCGCCTTGATGGCGTCGGCCGCGCTGATGCTCGTCGTCCTGTGGGAGCGCTCCCCCGCGCTCTCGATCGCGCTTGTCGGGCCGCTGCTCGCGATCGCGCTCTACCAGCGCTCGACGTTCAAGGCGCTGCGCGCGATGCGGCTCGCACTCACCGATCCGCTCACCGGCCTCGGCAACCACCGCCACTTCCACGAGCGGCTGCAGCGCGAGCTCACGCAGGCCGAGCACGACGGCTTGACGCTCAGCCTCTGCCTCGTCGACATCGACGACTTCAAGCGGATCAACGACCGGTACGGCCACCCGGTGGGCGACCGGGTGCTCGGGCAGGTCGCCGCGCGACTCCGGCAGGGGGGCGAGAGCTTCCGGCTCGGCGGCGACGAGTTCGCCGTTCTCCTCCCCGGCCTCGACGAGCGGGCGGCGGTCAGCGTCGCACGCTCGATCGTCGAGCGCGTCGGCGCCGCGGAGATGGAGCAGATCGGCGCGGTCACGGTCAGCGCCGGCGTCGCGGCGTTCCCCGCCCAGGGCGTCGGCCGCGACGAGCTGATCCGGCTCGCCGACAGCGCTCTCTACTGGGCGAAAGAGGATGGGAAGAACCGCGCCCGCACCTACCAGGCGGCGGCCTCGCTCGAGCTCGCACAGCTCCAGCAGCTCGCAGAGGGCCCCGACCGGGCGGCGCGCTACCGCGCCGCGGCCAGCCTGGCGAAGGCCGTCGACGCGCGCGACGTCTACACGGGCAGCCATTCGGAGCGCGTCGGCGAGCTGTCGGCGCGGATCGCGCGCCGGCTCGGCATCGACGAACCGCAGGTCGAGCTGATCCGGCTCGCGGGAAGCCTCCACGATCTGGGCAAGCTCGCGATCCCGGAGGAGATCCTCCGCAAGCCGGGCGCGCTCAACGAGTCCGAGCGGCTCGTGCTCCAGCGTCATCCCCAGATAGGCCACCGGATGCTCGAGAGCCTCGGGGTCGAGCCGATCGCCGAGTGGGTGCTGCACCACCACGAGCGCTGGGACGGGAGCGGCTATCCCGACCGCCTGCGCGGGGAAGAGATCCCGATCGGGGCGCGCATCATCTTCGTCGCCGACGCCTTCGACGCGATGACGTCGGAGCGCGTCTACCGCAAGCCGCTCTCCGAGCGCGGAGCGCTCGATGAGCTCGAACGCTGCGCCGGCTCCCAGTTCGACCCGGCGATCGTCGAGGCATTCTCCGAGGAGCTCGGCCTCCTCGTGCCCGAGCGCCGCGCCGAGTTAGTTTCCTGATCACACGGTCTTGACGGCTTCGCGATGCGAGACGGCTAGAGCGGTATGTTGCCGTGCTTGCGGCGGGGCCGCGGCTCTGCCTTCGTGAGGCTCGTCTCGAGCGCGTCGATGAGGACCGGGCGCGTGCGCCTCGGCTCGATCACGTCGTCGACGTAGCCGCGCTCCGCGGCGGCGTACGGGTTCGCGAAGCGTTCCTTGTAGTCGGAGATCAGCTCGGCGCGCCGCGCGTCGGGGTCGTCCGCGTCCGCGAGCTCGCCGCGGAAGACGATGTTCACGGCGCCCTCGGGCCCCATCACCGCGACCTCCGCGGTCGGCCAGGCGAAGTTGAAGTCTGCGCGGATGTGCTTCGAGTTCATGACGTCGTACGCGCCGCCGTACGCCTTGCGCGTGATCACCGTCAGCTTCGGCACGGTCGCCTCCGCGAACGCGTAGAGCAGCTTCGCGCCGTGCCGGATGATCCCACCCCATTCCTGGGCGGTGCCGGGCAGGAAGCCGGGCACGTCGACGAACGTGACGAGCGGGATGTTGAACGCGTCGCACGTGCGCACGAAACGCGCCGCCTTGTTCGACGCGTCGATGTCGAGGACGCCGGCGAGCACCTGCGGCTGGTTGCCCACGACGCCGACCACGTGCCCGCCGAGCCGCGCGAACCCCGTGACGATGTTCTGCGCGAAGCGCTCGTGCACCTCGAGGAACTCGCCGTCGTCGATCACGCGCCGGATCACCTCGTGCATGTCGTACGGCTTCCCCGGATTGTCCGGGATCAGCGTGTCGAGCTCGGCATCCTCGCGCTCGCGCGGATCGGTCGGCGTCGAGCGCAGAGGCCGCTCCGCACTCGACTGCGGCAGGAACGAGATGAGATAGCGCGCATCCTCGAGGCACGACGCCTCGTCCGGTGAGGTGAACTGCGCGACGCCCGAGCGCGCCGCATGCGTCGCCGCGCCGCCGAGCTCCTCGAAGCTCACCTCCTCCCCGGTCACGGTCTTCACGACGTCAGGCCCCGTGATGAACATGTACGACGAGCCCTCGACCATGAAGACGAAGTCCGTGATCGCCGGTGAGTACACGGCACCTCCGGCGCACGGCCCCATCACCAGGCTGATCTGCGGCACCACGCCCGACGCCTGCACGTTGCGCCAGAAGATCTCCGCATAGCCGGCGAGCGAGACGACGCCCTCCTGGATGCGCGCGCCGCCCGAGTCGTTGATCCCGATCACCGGGCACCCGTAGCGCACCGCCATGTCCATCACCTTGCAGATCTTCTCCGCGAAGACCTCGCTCAGCGAGCCGCCGAAGACCGTGAAGTCCTGCGAGAAGACGAACACCTTGCGCCCGAAGATCGTGCCGTAGCCGGTCACCACCGCGTCGCCGTACGGGCGCCGCTCCATCATCCCGAAGTTCGACTCGCGATGCCGTACGTAGCGGTCGAGCTCGACGAACGAACCCTCGTCGCACAGGCGCTCCGCCCGCTCGCGCGCGAGCATCCTCCCCTCCTCGCGCCGCCGCTCCACCGCCTTGCCGCTCCCCGCATGAAGCGCCTGGTCGCGCAGCTCGCGCAGCCACTCGAGGCGCTGCTGGGTCGTCTCGTGCGCGTCGGCCATGCGGCGGAGCCTAACCTGCGCAGGGTGAAGCGTCGCCTCCCTCCCGTGCTGCGGATCCGTCCATTCGCCGTGCTCTGGGCGGCGCTGCTCGCGAACGGCCTCGCCTCGCAGATGCTCGCGGTCGCGATCGGGTGGCAGGTGTACACGATCCACCGCAATCCGCTCGACCTCGGCCTCGTCGGGCTGATGGAGTTCCTGCCGCTCCCGCTGCTCGCGCTCCCCGCCGGGCACCTCGCCGACCGGTTTCCGCGCCGGCTCGTCTCCGCGGCGGCACTCACCCTCAACGTCGTTATCGCGCTCCTGCTCGTCTTCGTGACGCTCGCCGGCGCGCGGACGCTATGGCCGTTCCTCGCGATCGCGGCGATCGCGGGCGTCGCGGGCGTCGTCGGCAACCCCGCGGCCCGCGCGCTCACGCCGGAGCTCGTACCGGGCGAGCTGCTCGCGATCGCGCTCGCGTACCGCAGCATCGCCGGCCAGATCGGCGTGATCGCTGGACCGGCGCTCGGCGGCATCGTGTTCGCGATCGAACCGGTCGCCGTGTACGCGACCGCAGCCGTTCTCCTCTCGGTCTCGGTCGTCGCGATTCTGTCGCTGCCGGCCACGGCGGTCGCGCCGCTCCCCGGCGAGGACCAGGGGTGGGAGGGCCTCATCGCCGGCGTGCGGTTCGTGCTGCGGACCCGGATGCTGCTCGGCGCGATCGGGCTTGACCTCGTCGCCGTGCTGCTCGGCGACTCGATCGCGCTCGCACCCGTGTTCGCCCGCTCGATCCTCCATGTGGGCCCGATCGGCCTCGGACTCCTGCGCACTGCGCCGTCGGTCGGAGCGCTCACGGCTGCGCTTCTGCTCGCGCGGCGTCCGCTGCGCACGGCCGCCGGGACGACGCTGCTCTCCGTCGTCGCGGTCTTCGGCGTCGGGATGATCGTGTTCGGCTTCTCGAAGTCGCTACCGCTCTCGCTCGGCGCGCTCGTCGTCACCGGCTTCGCCGACATGATCAGCATGAACATCCGCTCGACGGCGGCGATGCTCCTGACGCCGCCTGCGCTCCAGGGGCGCGTGAGCGCCGTGGAGTGGGTGTTCATCGGCGCGTCGAACGAGCTCGGCGCATTCGAATCCGGTGCGCTCGCGCGGCTCGTCGGCGCGGTGCCCGCGGTCGTCGCCGGCGGAGCGATCATGATCGGGGTCGCGGCGACGTGGACGCGCGCGTTCCCCGCGCTCGCGCGCATGGGCCGGCTCGAAGACCTCCAGGCGGAGCCCGCGTGAGCACAGAGGCACTGCGCACGCTGCTCGAGCGGCACGTGCCGGCGGACGCGAAGGAGGCCGCCGACCGCGACGCGATGCTCGACTTCCTCGGGCGGCTGCCGGCACCGTTCTCCGCCGAACAGGAGACGGCACACTTCACCGCGTCCGCGCTCGTCGTCGACGAGAACCGCGGACGCACCTGTCTCGTGCTCCATCGCAAGCTGGGCCTCTGGTTGCAGCCGGGCGGCCACGTCGAGCGGGGCGACCCGTCGATCGGCCTCGCCGCTCTGCGCGAGGTGCGCGAGGAGACCGGGCTCCACGTACGGCTCGCCTCCGACGCACCCGTCCAGGTCGACATCCACGAGATCCCCGACCGGCCCGACCGGCCCGCGCACCTCCACCTCGACGTCCGCTTCCTCGCGATCGCGGCGGGCGATGCGCTGACGCTGAGCGAGGAGTCGACCGACGTGCGCTGGTGGCCGCTCGCGCTGGCGGCGACCGCGGGCGACGAGTCGCTCGCACGCCTCCTGCGTGCGGCGACGTAGAGTCGTCGGTATGGACCCCGTCGACCGCTCGACCATCTGGCCCTACGACGAGCACGGCGAACCACGCGAGTTCTACTACTCGCGGTACGGCAACCCGACGGTCGCCGAGGCGGAGCGCCGGCTCGGCGAGCTCGACGGCGGCACGGCGCTTCTCTACCCTTCCGGCAGCGGAGCGACGACGGCGCTCGTGCTCGGGCTCCTCCACCCCGGCGACACGATCGCGCTCGCCGCCGGCTGCTACTTCGGCACGAGCGTGACCTTCGACGCGCTCGAACGCTGGGGGCTCCGCTATGTCGAGTACGACCAGACGGGCCCGCCGCCCGACGGCGTGCAGCTCGTCTGGGCCGAGGCGCCGTCGAACCCCTTCCTCACGATGCCCGATCTCGAGGCGGCGGTGGCCCATCCCGCGCCGCTCGTCGTCGACGCCACCGTTGCGACGCCCGTCCATCTCCGCCCGCTCGAGCACGGCGCCGACTTCGTGCTGCACAGCGCGACGAAGTACCTTGCGGGGCACGACGACGCGCTGCTCGGCGCCGTGGTCTGCCGCGACCCGGAGACCGCCGACACGCTGCGCGCCTTCCGCACGCGCACCGGGATCGTCGCCGCAGCCGATACCGCGTGGCTCCTGCTGCGCGGGCTCAAGACGCTCGAGCTGCGGGTCGAGCGGCAGACGCAGACGGCCCGCTCGATCGCCGAGCGCCTGCGCGCCCATCCGAAGGTGCTGGCCGTCCGCTATCCGGGGCTCAGCGGGCTCATCTCCTTCGACGTCGCCGACAACGACGCGGCGCGGCGGGTCGAGACCTCCACCCGGGTCGTCGTGAACGCGACCTCGCTCGGCGGAGTCACGAGCGTGCTGGAGAGCCGGTACCGGTGGGAAGGCGAGCGGGTGCCCGCGGGGCTGCTCCGCCTCAGCGTGGGCCTCGAAGACGCCGACGCGCTCTGGGCCGACCTCGCGCAGGCGCTCGGCAAGGCGTAGGACCTCACGTGCAACGGTAGGCCGTTCGCCCTGGACAGGGAGCGGCCGCGGCGGCCGCCTAGCACCGGGCGGAGATGCTTGCGGGTTATCCGGGAGGTCGATCCGGGAAGTTCCCGGTGGCGCAGCGGTACCGCTCGCGGCACATTGCCCGGAAACCGGGAGCGAAGAGGGAGCGGGTTTCGATGGCCACCCAGAACCTTGCTGCGCGTGCGGGACGCTGGAGCGCCGCGCACTGGAAGACCGCGACCGTCGCGTGGGTCGCGTTCGTCGTCCTCGCGGTCGCGATCGGCAATGCCGTCGGGACGGTCAAGCTGACCGACGCCGAGCAGTCGACAGGGGAGGCCGCCCGCGCCCAGGCGATCCTCACGCGCGCGGGCTTCTCGCAGCCTGCCGCGGAGAACGTGCTCGTCCAGAGCCCGACGCTGACGATCTCCGATCCGGCATTTCGCGCGACCATCGCGCGCGTCACCGCACGGCTCCGCACCCTGCCCGAGGTGCAGAACATGAGCTCGCCGCTCGACAGGGGCGGAACGGTCGCAGTCTCGAAAGACCGGCGCTCGGCGCTCGTCCGGTTCTCGATCGCCGGGAAGTCCGGGCAGGCCTCGAAGAAGGTGCAGCCGGTGCTCGACGCGGTGGGCGACGTGCAGAAGCAGAGCCCAGGGTTCACCGTCGCCGAGTTCGGCTTCGCGAGCGCGAACAAGGTGCTGACCGACACGCTCGGACACGACTTCCAGAAGGCCGAGCAGCTCTCCGTCCCGATCACGTTCGTCATCCTGCTCTTCGCGTTCGGCGCGTTCGTCGCCGCAGGCGTGCCGGTGTTGCTCGCTTTCACTGCGGTGCTCGGCTCGATCGGGCTCGCCGCAATCGTCAGCCACCTGTCGCATGCGTCGGAAGCGACGAACTCCGTGATGCTGTTGATGGGCATGGCGGTCGGCGTCGACTACTCGCTCTTCTATCTGAAGCGCGAGCGGGAAGAACGACTCGCGGGGCGCGGCGAGGAAGCGCTCGCGCGTGCAGCCGCGACCTCGGGCCAGGCCGTGCTGATCTCGGGCGGCACGGTGCTGATCGCCATGGGCGGCATGCTGCTCGCCGGCTCGAAGATCTTCACGTCGATGGGCGTCGGGACGATGATCGTCGTCTTCGCGTCGATGCTCGGGTCGGTCACCGTGCTCCCGGCGCTGCTCGGAAAGCTCGGAGACCGGGTCGAGCGTGGCGTCGTCGCGGTCGCCGCCGCCGGCGCTCTCCGCGTCCTCCGGCTCCTTCGGCGCGAGCCGGCCCGGCTCGTGCGGCTGCGGGAGCGGCGAACGTGGCTGCGGCACCTCAAGGGCGACCGGGCCGAGTCCCGCGTGTGGGGCCGGATCCTCCGCCCCGTGCTCCGCCACCCGGCGGTCGCGGCGACCGTCGCCGTCGTGCTGCTCGTCGGCCTCGCGCTGCCGGTGCGGGGAATCCACACGAAGCTCCTGAGCTTCACCGACCTGCCGCGCAGCATCCCGATCGTGAACACGTACATCAAGATCCAGAAGGCGTTCCCAGGCGCGCAGATGCCGGCCCAGGTCGTGGTCGAGGCCCCGGACGTAGGCTCGCCCGGCGTCCGGCAGGCGATCGGCGCCTTCGAGCAGCGGGCACTCGCGTCGGGCCAGATGTTCGAGCCGATCAGGCAGTTCGTGAACCCGACGCGCACGGTGGTCCGTATCGAAGTCCCTTTGGCCGGAAACGGTGACAACGCGCAGTCCGTCGCGGCGCTGGACACTCTGCGGACCGATGTGCTTCCGTCGACGCTCGGCCGCGTCGTAGGCGTGACGTACGCGGTGACCGGGGAGACCGCAGGCACGCACGACTTCAACACGACGATGAAGCAGCGCTTTCCGTTCGTGTTCGCATTCGTCCTCGGGCTTGCGTTCCTCCTGCTCCTGATCACGTTCCGCTCGATCGTCGTCCCGCTCGCGGCGATCGCGCTGAACCTCCTGTCCGTCGGCGCCGCGTACGGCGTGCTCGTCTGGATCTTCCAGGACGGCCACCTCCAAGGGCTGCTGAGCTTCCACTCGAACGGCGCGATCGTCACGTGGATGCCGCTGTTCCTCTTCACCGTCTTGTTCGGGCTCTCGATGGACTACCACGTGTTCATCGTGTCGCGCGTGAAGGAGCTCGCCGACCGCGGCGAGTCGACACAGGACGCCGTGGAGCACGGAATCCGCCGGACGGCGAGCACGGTCACCTCTGCTGCCGCCGTGATGGTGGCGGTGTTCGCGATCTTCGCGTCGCTGCGCACCCTCGACATCAAGCAGCTCGGAGTCGGCCTGGCCGTGGCGGTCCTGATCGACGCGACGATCATCCGCGGCGTGCTGCTGCCGGCGACGATGAAGCTTCTCGGCGACTGGAACTGGTATCTGCCGCGCTGGCTCGAATGGCTGCCGCGCGTCACACCCGAAACGAATCCGCCGGCGAAGCAGACGGCGACCGCACCCGTGCTCGACTGACGCACGGAGAAGGCCCGTCGGATCAGAGCCGGAGGAGGGACTCGAACCCTCGGCCGCCCGATTACAAATCGGGTGCTCTACCAGCTGAGCTACTCCGGCAGGAGCCCGCATGGTAGGCGATCGTCCGGTGCTCGAAGGGATCGCCGAGGACGCTGCCCCCCGAGCTCTCGGGTCTGCCCCCTACAGCAGGACTTCGCGCGCCTTCTGGTGCGTGATGATCTTGCGCTTCACGCGCTGCAGGGCGTTGTCGATCGTCTTCGTGTCGCAGCCGAGCCGCTCCGCCATGTCCTCGTACGAGGAGCCCTCGAGGTAGAGGCGCAGCGCGTCGGCCTCGAGCGGCGAGAGCCCGGTGCCCAGGCACATGACGAGGCTCTGGAGCTCCTCGGTCGAGACGACCATCACCGACGGCTCGTGCACGGCCGAGCCGGGGAGCGCGTCGCCGAGCGAGCACTCGCCGTCGGAATCCTGACCGGCCGGCGTGTGGCTGAACGAGACGTAGGTGTTCAGGGGCGCATGCTTGAAGCGGGTCGCGGTCTTGATCGCCGTGATGATCTGGCGGGTGACGCAGAGCTCCGCGAAGCTCCTGAACGAGGTCTCCTTGTCGGTGCGGAAGTCGCGAACCGCCTTGTAGAGGCCGACGAGGCCCTCCTGGATCAGGTCGTCCGAGTCGCCGCCGGCGAGGAAGTACGAGCTCGCCTTCAGGCGCACGAAGCCGGTGTAGCGGCGCATCAGCTGGTCCATCGCAACGCTGTCGCCGTTGCGGGCCTTCAAGACAAGCTGGAGATCCTCAAGCTCTCGTTGAGCCTTCTGCGGCGAATACGCTGGTGCGGTGCGAGCGGACACGGGCCTCCCCCGGTTGATCATGGGCGATTTCGGAGTCGACGCCTACGCGTCGCCGCCAAAGTCTCACCCTGTAGTTGAGGGCGAAGATAGCAACAGGTCCAAGCTTTTACAAGTCCATTTGCAATGGACCCAACGTGATACGAACGTGTGTTCGCCCTTTTCGCGGGCGCCGCTCACTGCCCGCGGCGGAGGCGTTCGAGCCGCGCGAGCGTGTCCGCGTCGAGCTTGTCGCGCAGGTCGCCGCGGCCGATCTCGCGGTGGCTCGGCGGCAGCAGCTCTCCGAGGAACGCCTTCGACGACAGCTTGCGCACCTCGACGCCGGAGGTGCCGCGCACCGCAGCGTCGGAGGAGACGACCGCCACCTGCTCGCCGCGCCGGAGCTCCGCGGCGAGGCGTTCGATCAGCGTGTCCGCGTCGGGCGCGAAACGCACCTCGAGCTGACCGTGGCTCGAGTCGGAGCCGTGCCCGTCGAAGACGAGAATGCCGCGTGCGCCCTTCCCCGCCACCCAGCTCGCGAGCAGGTCGCGCAGCTCCTCCGGCGAGCCGAAGTCGCCGGCGTGGAGCAGGTTGAAGCC
>DATKQO010000165.1:0-7988 GCA_035532715.1 Gaiellaceae bacterium
CAGGTGAACGACGTGCACGGCCACGAGGCCGGGAACGTCGTGCTGCGCCGCGTCGCCGACGTGCTGCGCGAAGGGGCGGGCCCGGAAGCCGTCGTCGCGCGGATCGGCGGCGACGAGTTCGCGGTCCTGACGTACCAGGAGCCGGCGCCGGCGTCCGAGCTCTGCTGCCGGCTTGCGCGCACGCTGTCGGACGAGAACCTCCATCTGAGCTTCGGCACGACGTCGTGCCCCGACGACGGCGAGACGCCGATCGAGCTCTTCCGCAAGGCGGACGACCGCCTGTTCACCGCGAAGCTCCTGAACCGGAACCGCCGCACCGTCGTCTCGCTCGTCAAGTCGTAGACGGCCTACGCGAGACGTGTCCCCGGCTCCCACGTCTCTTGACTGCCACCAGGCGTGGGCTACGGGGACACGCTCGAACGTGACGCGCCTCTGCCCGGATTCGGCTTCGAGGCCGGGCGCGGAGGTTGCGGACCGGCTCCGAAAGACACGTCCGGTGCCTGCCACCGGACGTGTCTTCGACAGAGCCGTAGCTCAGACGGCGCCGATCCGCTCGTACAGCTCGACGAGCCGGCCGGCGATCGCGTCGATGTCGTGCAGCTTCTCCGCGTAGGCGCGCGAGGCGGCGCCGATGCGGTGGCGAAGCGCCGCGTCCGCGACGAGCGGGCGCAGCTGCTCGCGCAGCGTCTCCGCGGTCGCCGAGACGAGCGGCACCTCGACGCCGTACGCCTCCTCCGTCCGGCGCACCGCCTCGTCGAGGAGGAACGTCACGACCGGCTTCCCGAGCGCGAGACACTCGATCGCGAAGACCCCGTACCAGCCCGCGTTCAGCTGGTCGACGACGATGTCCGCCTCCCGGTAGAGCTCGAACGCCTCGTCGTGCGTGAGCCCCTCGACGATGCGCAGGTCCGCGTCGAGCCCGTCCACCGCTGCGACGATCTGCTCGGTCCCCTTCCGCCGCCGTGACGACGGCGCGTGCAGGATCACCGGCCGCCGAGTCTCCGCGCTCGGGATCGCCGGCACGATCTTCGCCACCTCGATACCCGGGAGGATCACGTCGGCGTCGGGCACCCAGCGCGCCGCGTCGTAGCTCGAGACGATCTCCGCATCCGCCGCGAGCCCGTACGCGAGCTGCTCGCGCGTCTTGCCGCGGATGTCCGAGCCGAGGTACTGGTACACGCCCTTCTTGCCGAACGCGTGCAGGATCCGGAACTGCACCGACTTCGGCACGAGCGTGACGCTCGAGTAGAAGTGGAAGACGTCGTAGCGCGGAAGCAGGCGCAGGAACGCGCGCCACTGCGTCAGCTGCTGGCGCAGGAGACCCCCGCTCCGCTCGAGCGAGATGTCCGCCTCCGGGTGGAGCTTGTAGCGGTTGAAGACGAGCAGGTCGGACTCGACGCCGCGGCGGCGAAGCGCCTGCGAGTTCGCCCACGGGATCCCGGCCGTGTTCACCGGGCAGTGGAGGACCCTCACGAGAGGTCGATCCGGTTCTCGGCGAGCTGCCGCCAGCGCAGCTCGCGCTCGGCGTCGAGCTGCGAGACCATCTTCTCGCGCATCGTCGCGCCCTCGTAGACCCAGATCTCCGGGTGCACGAGCAGCTGGAGCCAGTCGAAGGCGCCCACCGCGAGCTCGTCGTGCGGGCAGCCGCTGCGCCAGTGACGGTTCGAGTCCGAGCGATAGTGCGCCGGGTCGAAATAGCCCGGCTGCATCGCGTTGACCGCGTCCGGAAGCGGGACGCTCATGTACTCGGGATCGGGCGTGTGCCACGCGACGACGGGATCGAACCGGTCGTCCAGGCAGGCGTCGGGATACACGCCGTGCAGGCCGACGCGGTGCCCGAGCTCGCGCAGCCGCGCGAGCGCCGCGACACCCGCACGCGCGTCGAGGTTGTAGAAGTCGCTGCGCGTCATCAGGAAGTACGTCGCCGCGACGCCCTGCTCCGCCTCGAGCTCGGCCATCGTCAGGGCCGCCTCGAGCGACATGTCGACGTCGTGGCGGAGCAGCACGTCGCCGCGCTGCGGCTCGCGGTCGAAGAAGGCGAAGCGGTAGCCGCCCGCACGCGCGGCGTCGAGCAGCTCGCCGTAGTGCGCGAGGTCGAACGGGCAGCTCACTCGACGTCGACCTCGACGAGCGCGGCCGCCGCCTCCGCGCGCGCGAGCGCCTCGGGGCCCGTGTCGCCGAGCGCGATCACGTACCCGCGGCGGTCGCCGTCGACGGTCACGGGGCGGATCGTCTCGCCGGCGACGATGTAGCTCGCCGCCTGCACGACGCCCGGCGCGGCGAGCGCCCGCTCGAGGCGTGCGGGCGCCTTCACGAGCCCCGTCGGCAGCGGGCCCGGCGACGCGGTGAAAAAGCGGATCGCCACCGGTTGGCGGTACTTCGGGGCCGCGATCTCGTCGGTCACCGGCTCGCCGAGCGCGAAGCGGAGCGCGACCTCGACGAGGTCGACGCCGACGGCGTGCTGCACGAGATCGGCCATCTGCCCGCCGGGGATGCGCGCCGCGACCTCGATCACCTGGATCGCCCCGGACGGGTGCGCGATCAGCTGCGGGAACACGATCCCGTCGCGCAGCCCGAGCGCGTGCACCGTCCGCTCGACGAGGTCTTCCGCGCGCGCGGTGCCGTCGCCGTTCAGCGCCGCGGGGTACGCATGGATCCAGCCGACCGCGAAGCCGGTGCCCGGCGGGCGATGCCGGTCGGAGAGCGTGAGCTGGGTGACGACGCCGTCGCGGACGACGGCCATCGCGTTCATCTCCGTCCCCTCGACGAACTGCTCGACGATCGCCTCGCCGCGCTGCGAGAGCGGAATGACGGCGTCGAACCGCGCCTCGAGGTCGGCGACCGACTCGAGCCGGAAGACGCCGCGCTGGCCGCCCGAGTCCGCCGGCTTGATCACGCAGGGGAAGCCGACGTGCTCGACCGCGGCGCGCGCCTCCTCCAGCGTGCGCGCGGCGGCGAAGCGCGGCTGCGGCAGCCCGGCACGCTCGATCCGGCGGCGCATCTCGATCTTGTGCGTGAGCCCGAGGGCGACGTCGACGCCGATCCCGGGCAGGCCGAGCGCCTCGGCGACCGACGCGACGGCGACGACGGCACGGTCGGACGTGATCGTGAGCACGCCGTCGGGCTTGATCTTCTCGGCGAACGCGATCGCCTGCGGGATGTCGACGAAGTTCACGACCTCCCCGATGTCGGCGTCGCCGAGCGCGAGCGCGTTCGGGTTCCCGTCGATCGCGGCGACGCGGAGGCCGAGCTCCTTCGCGTGGAGGATCGCGGCGCGCTGGTGCCGGCCGGCGCCGAGGAAGAGGACGGTCTTCATGCCGGGGGCGACAATAGCCAGTCGAGCGTCCGCTGCATCCCCTCCTCGAGCGTGACCTCCGCACGCCAGCCGAGCTCACGCAACGGCTCGCCGTCGAGCTTCTCCAGCACGGGCGCGGGGCCCGCGGGCGGGTCGACGATCTCGATCAGCGCCTCCGAGGCGCCGGCGACGCGGCAGGCGAGCCGCGCGACCGCCTCGAGCGTACGCGGGTCGTCGTCGCGTCCGATATCCCAGGCGCCGTGCCGGTCGAGCAGGAGAACGACGGCGCGCGCAGCGTCTGCGGCGAAGCAGAACGAGCGCGTCCAGCCGCGGTAGACGACGATCGGCTCCCGCGCAAGCGCCTGCTTCAGCATCGTCGGAATCGCACCGCGGCGCTGCCCCGGACCGTAGGGGAACGCGAAGCGGAGGATCGTCGCGTCGCCCGCGGCGTCCTCGCTCGCGCGCTTGCTGTCGGCATACGGCGTCTCGTCGCCGTACACCGACGCGGTCGAACCGTGCAGGAGATGCACGCCGTGCTCGGCGCACGCCTCCGCGACGAGGGCGGTGATCGGCGCGTTCTGCGCGAGCCGCTCGTCGTCCGGCATCACCGCGGCGAGGTGCACGACCACCTCCGGCCGGTGCTCGTCGAGCAGCCGCTCCGCGACTCCCGGCACCGCAAGATCGCCGTCGCTGCGGCCGAGCGGAATCGCCTCGTGCCCGCCCGCGCGCAGCGCGTCGCACACGTGCCCGCCGAGGAAGCCCCGGCCACCGGTGACGAGGACGCGCACCGGTCGCTAGACGTGCGCGGGCTTGCGCGCGCGGTACCACGCGATCGTGCGCTCGAGGCCCTCGTCGAGCTCGACCTGCGCCTCGAATCCGAGCGCCTCGCGCGCCTTGCCGACGTTCGGGATCCGCAGCTCGACGTCGACGTAGTTGAGCGGCTCGAAGCGGATCTCGCCGGTCGCGCCGGTGAGGCGCTTCACCCGCTGCGCGAGATCGAAGATCGTGACCGCCGAACGCGCGTTGCCGATGTTGAAGCTCTGCCCGACCGCCTCGGGGCGCTCGAGAGAGAGCAGCACCGCCTGCACCATGTCGTCGACGTAACACCACGCGCGGATCTGCGAGCCGTCGCCCCGCACGATCAGATCGTCGCCCGCGAGCGCCGCCTCGATGAACGCACGGATCGCGCCGCCGCCGATCTGCCCCGGGCCAAAGACGTTGAACGGCCGCACCGTCACCGTCGGCACGCCCAGCTCGTCGTGGTAGGCGTGCGTCATGTGCTCGCCGGCAAGCTTCGAGACGGCGTACGTCCAACGCGCTTCGCCGACCGAGCCGATCGTGGTCACGTGACCCTCGTTGACGTTGTAGGCGTGCGTCCCGAAGACCTCGCTCGTGGAGAAGTCGACGAACCGCTCGAGCGTGTCCCCTGTCGCGACGGCAGCCTCGAGCACGTTGTACGTACCGATCATGTTCACGCGCATCGTGCGCACCGGGCTCTCGAGCACCGTGTCGACGCCCGCAATCGCGGCGCAGTGGACGATGTGCGTCGCGCCCTTCGCCGTCTCCTTCACGAACTCCGCGTCGAGGACGTCGCCCTGGTGGAAGGTGAAGTTCGGGTGCTCGCCGAGATCGGTCGCCGAGAGGGCGTCCCGGTGGAGATTGTCGAGCGCGACGATCTCGTTGTCGTCGAGGAGCCGGCGCGCGAGCGTCGTTGCGATGAAGCCGGCGCCGCCGGTCACGAAGATTCGTTTTCCCTGCAAACCCACGAGGGCGAGTCTAGCCGTGCACGCCCGCCCGACCGACCTGCTCGAGGAAGTCCGCCAGGTCGCCGGGGTCGCCGACGCGCACGCCGCGCGTGCGGAGCAGGAGGCGGAGCAGGAGGCGGTCGAGCAGGCCCCGGGCGACAGGAGGCTCCGGCAGGAGGATCGGGGCCCCGCGGTCGGCGGCGAGACGTGCGGCGGCGAGATCGGTCCAGCGCTCGAGCAGCGTCGTCGCGTCGAGCGCCACGAGCACGAGCGCGTCCACCGGCAGGACGCCGGGTTCCCGGCGGAGCGCGCGCACCCGGCGCGCGCAGAGGGCGAACGAACGCAGCCTGCGCCGGCCGGGCGCGAGGCCGGCCGTCATGCGCGCCTCCGGGCCGGCCGTTGTCGCGTATCCGCCCCCGTCCGCCGCCCCGACGAGCACCGGCTCGAGTGCGGGAACCGTGCACACGACCTCGTGCGCGAGCGCCGATGCATGCGCGCGCGACGCCTCCCGCACGAGGATCCCGACCCGCCGGCGGGGCATGACCTCGACCGTCACTTCGACCGGCGTGCCGAACCACCGCACCCCGCCGTGGACGAGATCGAGCTCCACGCTGTGCACGCCGGGCTCGACCGGCGCGACCACCGCTGCGACCATCAGCGCCCTCTCCCCGGGGCCAACGGCGGCCGGCAGCGCCGTCCACACGCCCGCTGCACCGCGGTCCCAGCGGGAGCCGATCTGCACGGCCGGCGGCGCGAAAACGGTGCTGCCGCGGTTCGCGAGCGCGACCTCGATCTGCGCGCGCTCGCCGGACGCGAGACGCCCCGGCGCCGTCCGCACCGTGAGCTCCGCTGCGTAGTCGAGCTCGTGAAGCGGCCAGAGCTCGTCGATCTCGGCGCGGGTCGCGTGTTGCAGCTCCGGCGGCTGCGCCGGCGCGGGCGCGGTTGCCGCGCCGCGAACGACCGCCTCGACGAGCGCGCGATCCTCCGCCGGGGTCTGCGCGAGCGGAGGGTCGCTCAACTCGGGCAGGTAGAACGCGGCGTTCAAGGCGAGGCCTCCGATCCGCATCCCCGGGTGCAGGCGCTCGTACTCCACCACCTTCGACTCGCGCTCGGCGCGCGGCCGCAGCAGATCCAGGTGGTAGATCGGGAGGTCGACGTACGCTGCCGGTCCGTCGACCTCGAGCGGAACGTGCAGCACCCCCGGGAACCGAACGAGGCGACCGTCGTTCACCGACAGCCGCAACTGGTAGTCCGGCACCCACGGTCGAGCGTCGAGGTACGTGCCGGTGTCGCCGAAGAGCCACCGGCGCGGAAACCACACCTGCGTCACCGACGGATCGGCCGCAGCGCGCAGGCCCTCGAGCAGCACAGCGCTCGGTGCTTCGTCGTCGTCCAGCTTGAAGATCCAGTCTCCGCTGCACTGCGCGTACAGCCACGGCAGCATCCGCTCCGGCGGGGACGCGTACGGAACCCGCGCGACGCGGTCGGCGAGCTCGATCGCGGCGGCCGCCCGCTGCAGTTCGACGCGGTCGTCGAGCGCGACGACGATCTCGTCCACGACCGGCCGGCAGAGGCGGAGGAGCGCCGCGAGTCGACCCTGGTCGCCGCCGCTGATGCAGCACAACGTGATCGACACGCGGCAACTGTACGGCGCCCGCGCCCGGAAGGGCCAGGGACCGCGTCGAGCGGCGCAAGTAAGCTCGCCGCGATGACGACGATCCTCGTGACCGCGGCCGGGGCGCCCGGCGCCGCCGCCCTGCTGCGCGGGCTGCGCTCCAACGGCGAGCGCGAGGTGCGGCTCGTCGGCGTCGACATGTCGGAGCGCGCGATCGGCCGCCGCCTCTGCGACGCCTTCCATCTCGTCCCGCCGGGCGCCGACCCGGCCTACGCGGATGCGCTGCTCGAGCTCGTCGAGCGGGAGGGCGTCGACGTCGTGCTGCCGCAGTCGTCGCACGACCTCCCCCACCTCGCCGCGCAGCGCGGCCGCTTCCCCGTGCCGGTGCTCGTCTCCGGGCCGGAGACGGTTCGCCGCTCGAACGACAAGGCGGAGACGTACGAGCTCCTGCACCGGATCGGCGTGCGCGCACCGGAGTTCCGCCGCGTCAGTGGCGCCGCAGGCGTCGAGGCGGCGGCGAAGGAGCTCGGCTACCCGGACCGGCCCGTCTGCTTCAAGCCGGTGTTCTCGTCCGGCTCGCGCGGCTTCCGCGTGCTCGACCCGACCGTCGACCGCGCGCACCAGCTGCTCTACGAGCGGCCCGGCGCCGTGGCGATGCGGCTCGAGGAGGCGGTCGAGCTGCTGCCGGAAGACGGCGTCGACCTGCTCGTGATGGAGCTCGCGACAGGCGGCGAGCGCACGATCGACGGGATCGCCGACGGGTCGCGCATCGTGCTCGGTCACCCGAAGACGCGCGAGGCGATGCGCGCCGGTCTCGCGATGTTCTTCGAGACGCTCGACGAGCCCGGGCTGATGGCGACGGCCGGGAGGATCGTCGAGGAGCTCGCGATCGAGTGGTTCTTCAACATCCAGCTCGTCGGAGACGTCGTGATCGAGGTCAATCCGCGGATCTCGACGATCGTCTACCAGGAGGACATGAACCTGCCGTGGCTCGCCGTCAAACGGGCGCTCGGCGAGATCTCGGACGACGAGCTGGCCTCCCTCCAGGCTCGGGTGCGCCCGGGCCGGGTCGCGCTTCGTTTCTTCGACCAGGTGGAATGGGACGAGTGATGGACTGGACAACCCTCAGGGAGACGCTGCAGACGGCCTGCGACGACCCGGGCGACGACGCGGTGGCCGAGCGCGCCGTGGCCGCGGCGGAGCTCGTCGCGTCGGCGGCCGGAGAGCCGCCGGACGAGCTGCCCGCGGCGGATCGCGAGTGGGTCGAGACGCACGGCCTGCCGGACGACGAGCTCGTCGAGCTGGCCTGCCGCTCGATGAAGCGCGTGGCGGC
>DATKQO010000166.1:0-20625 GCA_035532715.1 Gaiellaceae bacterium
ATCGACGCTCCCGTCGGCGAAGCGCGCGTCGAAGCGGAGACGCCCGTCGGGCCCGAACTCGCTGAACGAACCGTCGGTGCCCCAACCGACGAAGGCGCCGCCGTCTGCGAGCGGCTGGACGTTGCCCATCGCCCAACCCGCGCGCGCGTCCGCTGTCTTGTACTGCTGCACGAGCGTGGCGCGCATCCCCTTCAGGTCGAGTGCGATCCGAATGCCGCGCGAGGCGACCCCGGGACCCGGGAGGCTCGCGCCGTTGTCGAACATCGTGATCGTCCCGGCGGCATGCGGGCGGACATCGTGCTGGAAGCTGAACGATGCAGCGGCATCGACGGCGAAGTCGCTCTTCTTGCCGCCGAGACGCCAGATCACCTTGCCGCTACGCCGGCCGACCTTGTAGATCGCGGACGTGTGCCTCGCGGAGATGAGGAGGTTGCCGTCGAGGTCGACCGCAATCGAGTTGAGATGGAAGTAGTCGACGTTTCCGTCCTTCGTGACGGCGGTCTGGTAGGACTCGGCGACGGCGACGTGGTCGAGGCTGCGCCACTCGAAGAGCACCCGGCCGCTCGAGACATCGACCTCCTGCACGATGCCCTCGACGAGACGGCCGTCGGTCGCGCCGCCCACCGAAGAGAGGTCGGCGTGCACCTCCCGGTAGATCGAGATGAGCGCCGTCCCCTCCAGCGTGAGCAGGAACTCGTGCAGGTCGCCGTGCCGGCCCCGCCCTGCCTGCACGCGCGCCACCTCGTGATAGGTCGGGTCGAAGATCACGAAGTCGCCACCGTACGCGCCGAGCACGGTGCCCTCGTACCAGGTGAGCACGCGGCGGCCCCGATACGTCTGCGTGCGCAGGCCCATCGCCGTCTTCGTGCCCAGCGGCAGGAACCACACCGGCTCCCCGCTGTCGTCCACGATCAAGGGGCCCGAGTGGCTCTGGCTCGGAGGAGCCGGACGGTATGCGGACGACCCCGCCGAGATGTCGAACGGCGCGAGGAAGATGTAGCCGGGCGCCGTGCCCTCGGCCGGCAGCGAGATCGTGATCGGTGGCGGATTGAGATCGGGCCTGCTCATGTAGCCGCTGCTCTCGCCCGTCGCGCCGGTTCGGCTCGCCCACCCGGCCGCGCCCGCCGATCCGCGAGGCGCGGCGAGGCTCGCAAGCGCGGCGCCGGCCACGGCCACGAACCTCCGCCGCGTCAGCCTCGCGTCCTCTTCCGGAGTACGCATCGACGGCGATTCAAACAGGTTGCGGCGACCGGACGCCTCGGAGGCGCGCCGGGGGGTAATGTCGAGCCATGGCCGTCGAGGGTCTCGAGTCGAAGCGCCTGACCGTCGGCGACCTCACCTACGCCGAGATCGCGAAGGCGATCGATCATTCGCTGCTCCGGCCCGAGCTCGATCTCGACACCGTCGCGGAGGGCGTGCGGCTCGCCGTCTCGTACGACGTCGCGTCGGCGACGGTGCGACCCGCGGACGTCGCCCTCGCCGCCGAGCTCGTCGCGGGCACGGGCGTGCTCGTGAGCACGGTCGTCGGCTTTCCGCACGGCAGCTCGACGACCGCGACGAAGGCCTTCGAGGCCGAACGCGCGCTCGAGGACGGCGCGCACGAGCTCGACATGGTCGTGAACATCGGCCGGTTGCGCTCGGGTCGCGACGAGGAGGTGCACGGAGAGATCCACACGATCGTCGAGCTCGCGGCCGGTCGCGGCGCGATCGTCAAGGTGATTCTCGAGAACGCCTACCTGACCGACGAGCAGAAGGTGCGCGGGTGCCGGCTCGCCGAGCGGGCGGGCGCACAGTTCGTGAAGACGTCGACGGGCTTCGCGCCGACCGGAGCGACGCTCGAAGATCTCGCACTGATGCGCGCCACGGTCTCGCCGCACGTCCAGGTGAAGGCCGCCGGCGGCATCCGGAGCCTCGACGCGCTCCTCGACGTCCTCTCGATCGGCGTGACACGCGTCGGCGCGACGGCCACCGCGACGATGCTCGAGGACTACAAGGCCCGCAAGCTCGCGGCCGGCAGCAGCTGACGCCGCCGTTTCGAACTCGACGTTCGCGCTATCGGCCGCGTAGCCAGGCCGCGAGGTCGGTGAACACGCCGGGGACGAAACCGGGCGACGTTCGCTCCTCGGCGATCAGACCGTGCGCGGTCTCGCGGAGGGAGTGCGCCCCGCCGGGATAGACGTGGATCGTGAAGTGGTGCGTGCCCGACGCCTCGATCGCGGCGAGATTCGCGAGCGTCTCCGGCGCGTACATGCGCTTGTCGACCGAGCCGAGCTGCCAGAGGATCGGAATCCGGAGCGCGGCGAGCAGCGGTCTCGGGTCGAAGCCGCTGTCCGGAGCGTCGGCGAGAGCGGCGTGGATCTGCGCATCGGTCGGGTCGACCGCGCCCTCGTGCGTGAGGCCACTGTACGCGAGCTGTTGTCCGACCGACATCGCGGGGCCCGACTGCAGCGCGGCAAAACGGACGTCGGCGGACTGGGACGCGGCGAGCTCGATCACCCAGCCCGCCTGGCTGCCACCGGAGAGCCCGATGCGCTGCGGGTCGATGTCGCGCCGCCGCTTGAGCCACTCGACGCCGGCGAGCGCATCGGCCGCGAGGTTCCGGAGGTTCGCGTCGGTCGCCGCGCGCACGTACGTCCCCGTCGACGTTCCGACGCCGCGCTTGTCGTAGGAGAGCACGGCGAACCCGCGCGAGACGAAGAACATCGCCCAGAGGTCGTAGGTGTCGCGCGTCGCGGGAACCGAGCCGGGCACGAGCTCGACGGCGGGGAACGGGCCTTTCCCCGGCGGCAGGAGAAGCCGCCCGGCGATCCGAACCCCGCCGTCGCCGAAGCTCGCCGGCGTGGAGACCGCCGGGATGCGCGTCGCGAGCCTTCCGTCGAGACGCAGCGCCGCGACGGTGCCGCCCGCGCCGGCGACGAGCCCGACGCGGATCTCGACCGGCGACGGGACGGAGACGCCCGGGCCGCCGACGAAGAGCGTGCGGGAGCGCTGGGCGAGCTGGCGCAGCGCGCCGGTGCGGTAGTCGACGAGGCGAAGCGCGCCGTTCTGCTCCACGAGCGCGGCGGCCGTGCCGTCTGCGAACCGATACACGCCGACGGCGCTCTGAAGACCGGGCGCCGGCGCAGAGCTCGATGCCGGCAACGCGCAGACGATGGCCGCCGCAACTGCGGCGCCGACTGCGCAGACCCGCTTCACGACGACCGGCCCCGAGACGCTCAGAACCCGCTGCTGGAGCGCTTGTCCTTCGCGGCGGCCTGCTTGCCCGCGCGGCGCTCCTTCAACGTCTTCTGGGGTGCCTTCTTGGCGAGTTTCTTCGGCTTCTGCTGACCCTTCATGCGAACCAGCATATCGTCGGTTCCGGCGGTCGACGTTCAGCTGCGCGGCATTTGCGATAGATGATGCACCGCGTGATCCTCGCCGTCGACCAGGGCACGACCGGCACGACCTGCCTCGTCGTCGACGACGGGCTCGCCGTCGCGGGCCGCGGCTACGCACCCGTCGGCGTGGCGACGCCGCGTCCCGGCTGGGTCGAGCAGGACCCCTTCGAGCTGTGGGCGAGCGTCGAGCGCGCGGCGGAGGCGGCGCTCCGGGACGCCGGGATCTCGGCCGGCGAGATCGAGGCGCTCGGGATCGCGAACCAGCGCGAGACGACCGTCGTCTGGAACCGCCGCACGGGCGCGCCCGTCCACCCGGCGATCGTCTGGCAGGACCGGCGCACGGCGGAACGGTGCAGGACGCTACCGGAGGAGCTGATCCGCGCGCGAACGGGCCTCACGGTCGACCCGTACTTCTCGGCGACGAAGCTCGAGTGGATCCTGCGCGCGACGGAGAGCGTCGAGGGGCTCGCGTTCGGAACGGTCGACTCGTGGCTCGTCTGGCAGCTCACGCGCGGCTCCGTGCACGCCACCGACAGATCGAACGCATCTCGCACGATGCTGCTCGACCTCGCGACACTCGACTGGAACGACGAGTTGCTCGAGGTGTTCGGAGTGAGCCGCACGCTGCTGCCGAGCGTCCACGCGTCGGCGGAGATCGTCGGCGACGGCACGCTGCTCGGCGCGACGATCCCGATCGCTGCGCTCGCCGGCGACCAGCAGGCGTCGCTGTACGCCCACGGCGACGCGAAGGCGACGTTCGGCACCGGTGCGTTCGTGCTCGTCGGCACCGGCGGCGATCACTCGCCGCCCCCACACGGTCTCGTCCGCACGGCGGCGGCGGGCGTACATCCGTCGTACGCGCTCGAGGGCTCTATCTTCGTCGCGGGCGCAGCCGTCCAATGGCTGCGCGACGGGCTCGGCCTGCTCGCCGACGCGTCGGAGAGCGAGGCGCTCGCGCGCTCGGTCGGCTCGACGGACGGCGTGTACTTCGTTCCCGCGCTCGCCGGGCTCGGCTCGCCGCACTGGGCACCCGACGCGCGCGGCCTGATCTGCGGGATCACGCGTGGCACGCGACGGGAGCATCTCGTGCGCGCCGCGCTCGAGTCGATGGCGTATCAGGTGCTCGACGTCGTCGACGCGATGCCGTCACGGCCGTCGGTGCTGCGGGTCGACGGCGGCGCTGCAGCGAACGGCTTCCTCGTCCAGTTCCTCGCCGACGTGTTGCGGCTCCCGGTCGAGGTCGCCGCGGAGCGCGAGGCGACCGCGCTCGGCGCGGCCGCGCTCGCCGGTGTCGCCGTTGGACGGTGGGAAGAGGACGAGCTCGGCACGCTCCGGCGCACGGCCCTGCGCTGCGAGCCGCAGACGGACGTGAGCGACCTCGTCGCGGGCTGGCACGCCGCGCTCGCACGCGCGCTCTGAGCCTTCAAGCCTTGGCATCGCGGAGGCGCGGCTCGACCGCGTCCTCGCCGTCGCGGCCGCGTAGGAGCACGCCGCCGACGACGAGCAGGAGCACCTCGACGAGCGTGATCGCGACCCGGTTCAGCACCGTGGCGCCGAGCGAAGCACCCTCTCCGGCGACTGCGAGCATCAGCCCGTACATCGACGCCTCGCGCGGACCGAGGCCGGACGGCGCGAACACCGACAGGACGGCGACGATCGCGCCGACCGCGCTGACGCCACCGAGGAACACGATTGACGAAACGGGCGGATGCGCGCCGACCGAGCGCAGCAGCAGCCACAATCCCGCTCCGCCGAGGATCCAGGTCCCCGAGTAGAAGACGAGCAGGACGCCCATCGTCGATCCGCGCAACGGCGGCAGCTCGTCGTAGCCGAGGCGGCGCAGCACCCTCGATGCGAGCGTCCGGAACACGCGCGGATGAAGCAGCACGGCAACGACCGCCGCGAACGCGACGAGCGGCGCGATCGGGGCATCGACACCCTTGACCCAGGCGAGCGAAACGACGAACACGATCACGCCGGCGACAGCCGAGATTCCCGCCTCGAGCAGCATCGACGCCGTGACGAGCGCGCCGTCGGTGACGCCCGCACGACGCGCAGCGACGACGCGCGCTGCCGGCGTCCACACACCGCCCGGCACATACTTGGCGAGCATCGAGACCATCTCTGCGCGCAGCGCGGCGGCATACGAGAGCTGGATGTCCCAGTCGGCGAGGATCCGCATCCAGCCGAGCACGAACACGAGGTAGTACGCGGCGACCGCCACGCACGCGAGCACGAAGTAGAACGGATTCGCGTTGCGCAGGTCGTGACCCGCCGCACCGAACGAGCCGCGCACCGCCCAGCCGACGAACCCGAAGAAGACGCCGAGCACGACGAGCTGCGCGACGGTGAGCCCTCGAGGATGCGCGACGGCGAAACGGCGGAGAGAGCTCAGGCGAGAGGCCACACGCCCATCGTCGCTACTCCCTCAGGCCTGGTCAAATCAGGCGAGGAGGTGCCGCTCGAGCCACTCGCACGTGAGCCGGTACGCCTGCACCTCGTTCGTGTAGCGCGTGTAACCGTGGCCCTCGTCCTCGAAGACGACGTAGTCGACCTCGCGCCCGAGCTCCCGGAGCCGCTCGACCATCTGGTCGGACTCCGGCTTGACGACGCGCGGATCCTTCGCGCCCTGGAGCACGAGCAGCGCCGCCCGGACCTGGTCGACATACGTGATCGGCGAGCGCTCACGGAGGAACTCCTCCTCCGTGTCCGGATCGCCGACCCACTGCGCCATGAACCGCACCCATTGCGGCGGCACCGCGCGGACGAAGGTGAGGAGATTCGACGGACCGACGATGTCGACCGCCGCGCGCCAGTACTCCGGCAACCGCGTGACGCAGGTCAGCGTCGCGAATCCGCCGTAGGAGCCGCCGTAAACGCCGAGCCGGTCGCCGTCGACGAACGGCTGCGCGCGCAGCCACTCGGCCGCGTGCCGCCAATCCTCGAGGTCGCCGCCGCCCCAGTCGTGGTGGATGAGCTTCTGGTACGTCTTGCCGTAGCCGGTCGAGCCGCGGATGTTCGTCGCGAGCACGCCGATGCCGCGGCTCAACAGGTACTGGTACTCGGGCTTGTAGATCGGCTTCTCCTGCGACTCCGGGCCGCCGTGGATCGCGAGGACGAACGGCGCAGCACCGTCGCGGGCGGGGCGGTAGAGCCACGCCGGGATCTCGCGCCCGTCGAAGCTCGCGTAGGAGATGAGCTCCGGCACGCGCAGCCGCAGCGCGGCGAGTGCGGCGCCGCGGCTCTCGGTCACCGCGCGCGCGTCGCCCGTCGCCGTCTCCACCACGTAGACGTCCGGCGGCCGCGCCGGCTGGAACCAGACGAGCGCGAGCCGCGAGCCGTCACGCGCGAACGAAAGCCCGGAACCGAGAGCCGAGATCGTTCCCTGCGGCAGCTTCGGCTCCGGGAGGTCGAGGCCGGTCTCGAGATCGCGCATGCGCAAGCGCGCCCAGCCGCGATCGTTCTCCAGCCACGCGAGCACACGGCCGTCGGAGGAGGAGGCGACCTCGTCGACGTCGCTTTCGGGCGCCGCCACCCACTCACGCGCGCCCGCCTCGAGCGACTGGAACGCGAGCCCCTGGAACTCGCGGCCCTCGTCGGTGAGGAGGTAGAAGCCGGAGCCGTCCGCCGCCCACGGACCGGGGACGAACTTCGCCGCGTCCTCGTGCGGCGTCAACTCCGTGGCGCTGCCCGACTCGACGTCGAGGAGATGGATCGAGAAGTCGGTGTTCGAGCGCGCCTCGACGAGGAGCAGCTTCGCGCCGTCGGGGGAGAAGCCGGCAGCCGCCGTGTACTTCCCTTCGCCGAAGACGTAACGCGGCTCGTCCGCCTCGTCGCTCCAGACGAAGACCTCGTTGTCCTGCGGGCGTCGCGAGTTCGCCGCGAATGCGAAGCTGCGCCCATCCGGTGCCCACGCGCTGGGGTGGAGCTCGTGCTGCACGTGCTCCGCGTCCGTCAGCTGCTCCGGCCAGCCGCCGGCCGCCGGGATCCGATAGAGCTGATGGAACTCGTCGCCGTCCCGGTCCGCCGCGAACAGGATCGCTCCGTCCGGCCGCACCGCGACCGCGCGCACGGCGTTGTCGGTGAAGGTCGTCAGCTGCTCTGGCCAGCCGCCGGCAAGCGAAACCGACCAGAGGTTGAACTGCCCCGACATGTTCGAGACGAAAAGGACGCGCTCGCCGTCGGGCGTGAACTGCGCGATCGGGAAGAAGCGGCGATAGGCGAAGAACTGCTCGAACGGCGGATGCTCAGCCACGCCGGGAGAGTACAACGAGACGCCGTATATTGGGCCGGCCGATGGAGTCGACGCTCCCGTACAGCTGGTACACGGATCCGGAGATCCTTCGGCGCGAGCAGGAGCGCATCTTCAACCCGGCGTGGTCGTACGCGGGTCACCTCGGCCGGCTTCCGGAGCCGGGCTCGTACTTCACGACGAGCGCAGGCCGCATGCCGCTCGTCGTGACGCGTGCGCGCGACGGCGAGTTGCGCGCGTTCCTCAACGTCTGCAGGCATCGTGGCTTTCCCGTGGCCTCCGGTGCGGGCAGCCGCGAGACGTTGCAGTGCCCCTACCACGCGTGGACGTACGGGCTCGACGGCGCGCTGCGAGCGGCACCGCGCTCCGACGAGGAGCCGCACTTCCCGCGAGACGAGCTCGGCCTCTGCCGCGCGTCGGTCGGCACGTGGGGCCCGTTCGTCTTCGTCAACGCGCAGCCCGATCCGGAGCCCCTGTCGGAGGCGCTCGGGTCGATGCCGGAGCAGATCGCCGAGCTCGGGCTCGACGTCGACAACCTGCGCTTCCACACACGGTGGGAGACGGAGCTCGAAGCGAACTGGAAGATCGTCTGCGAGAACTTCCTCGAGTGTTACCACTGCCAGGTCGCGCATCCGCAGCTCTCGCAGCTGCTCGACGTGTCGGCCGAGTCGTACGCGCTCTCGACCGACGGGCGCCTCTCGAGCCAGCGCGGCGCGACGCGCGAGGGGGCAGGGACGAGGATGCATCTCGACGGGGAGCTGCCGCGCAGCCAGTTCCACTTCCTGTGGCCGAACCTCGGCGTGAACATCTTCCCCGGCCGGCCCAACATCTCGATCGGCCCGATGGTGCCGGTGTCACCGACCCGGACGTACCGCTTCCTCGACTACTTCTTCGGAGTCGACGTCGACCACGCGTGGATCGACGAGCTGATGGCGTTCGACGACCAGGTCGGCGTCGAGGACCGCGCGCTCGTCGAGGGCGCCCAGCGGGGTATCGGCTCCGGCGGGCTCGAGCACGGCGTGCTGATGGCCCACAGCGAGCAGCTGATCGGCCACTTCCAGCAGCTCACCCGGGCCGCGCTCGCGGATTAGGCACCCAGGCTGTACCGCGCTAGATTTGCGGTTTCCCCCAAGCTCCAAAGACATAGGAGGGTTGCTCGTGAAGCGTTTTCTCCCGGTCCTCGCGGTCGCGGCGCTCGTTGCCGTTCCGGCCGCGTCGGCCCGGCCCGCAGCGCCGCCCGTGCTCCAGGCGGGCAAGCTGATCGTGGCGTTCGGCGATCCCGCTCCGGGATTCGCAAGCGGCACCGTTCGCGGCAACACGATCACGAATCCGCGCGGCTACGAGGTCGATCTCGCCACCGCGATCGCGAAGAAGCTCGGGCTCACGCCGGTCTGGATGTACTCGCCGTGGAACAGCCTCTTCGCCCCCGGCACGAAGAAGTTCGACATCTCGTTCCAGGAGGCGACGATCACGGCGCAGCGGAAGCGGACGGTCGACTTCACGTCGTCGTACCTCAACGCGAACCAGGGCGTGCTCCTGTCGAAGAAGGCCACCGCGCCGAAGAGCCTCGCCGACCTCAAGCAGATGCAGACCTGCGCCCAGACGAACACGACGGGCCTCGACTGGATCAAGACGCAATTGCACCCGGCGAAGGCGCCGCTCGCGTTCCCGACGACGACGGCCGCCTACGAGGCCGTTCAGATCGACAAGTGTGACGCGTTGATTCTCGATGTCCCGCTCGTGAGCCTCGAGAAGAAGCAGAATCCGTCGAAGTTCGGGCCGGTCGCCGGCCAGGTCGCGACGCACGAGCAGTACGGCGCCGTGCTTCAGAAAGGCTCCAAGCTGCTGAAGGTCGTGGACACGACGCTCGCGACGCTGACGAAGAACGGCACCGTCGGCAAGCTGCAGAAGAAGTGGTTCAACCTCGACTTCTCGAAGATCCCCACCCTCAAGTAGGGACATTCGATGCACGCGCTGCACCAGGTCCTCCACGCGTTCTTCAATCTGCACAGCTTCACGCTGGCGATGCCGGACGTGTGGGCGGGCTTCCAGGTGAACCTCAAGATGATGGCCGTCGCCGAGGTGCTCGTCCTGGTGTTCGCGCTGACCATCGCCGTGATTCGCGGTCTGCCGGGGCGTGGAGCGAAGCCGCTTCGCGCCCTGGCGATCGTGTACACGGATTTCTTCCGCGGAACGCCGATCATCATCGTGGCGTTCTTCATCGGGTTCGGCGTGCCGGGGTTGCAGCTCGGGTACATCTCGAACCGTTCGTTCACGACGTACGGAATCGTGACGCTGACGCTCGTCTACACCGCATATGTCACCGAGGTGTATCGCGCCGGGATCGAGTCGGTGCACCCGAGCCAGCGTGCAGCGGCGCGCTCGCTCGGATTGTCGTACTGGCAGACGATGCAGTACGTCGTCATCCCGCAGGCGGTGCGGCGCGTGATCCCGCCGCTGCTCAACGACTTCGTCGGATTGCAGAAGGACACGGCGATCGTGTCCGTGATCGGCGTCGCGGAAGCGGCGTCGCTGTCGCAGCAGTTCTCGACGCAGAACGGGGACTTCCCTTCGTATCTCGTCGCGGCCGTGTTCTTCATCCTGATCACGATCCCGCTCGCGCGCTTCACCGACTACCTCGTGGCGCAACGCGAAGGCCGCGAGCGAGCACAGGCGTTTTGACCGGCGCGAACGGCAGCAGCGCAGGCGAGCCGTTCGTCCAGGTCCGCGGAGTCTCGAAGTGGTTCGGCGAGCTGCAGGTGTTGGACAACATCGATCTCGACGTCCGCGAGCACAACGTCGTCTGCCTGATCGGCGCCTCGGGCTCGGGCAAGTCGACGCTGCTCCGCTGCCTCAACCTCCTCGAGCGCGTCGAGCAGGGCGAGATCCGCATCGACGGCCAGCGCGTGACGCACGAGAAGGTCGACGTGAACGAGCTGCGGCGGAAGATCGGGATCGTCTTCCAGGCCTACAACCTCTTTCCGCACATGACGGTGCTGCAGAACGTGATGCTCGCGCCGCGCAAAGCACGCGGGCTTTCGCGCAACGAGGCCGAAGGACGCGCGCGCGGCCTGCTCCAGCGAATCGGCCTCGAAGAGAAGGCCGACGAGTATCCCGACCGGCTGAGCGGCGGCCAGCAGCAGCGCGTCGCGATCGTGCGCGCACTCGCGATGGATCCGAAGCTGATGCTGCTCGACGAGATCACGAGCGCGCTCGATCCGCAGCTCGTCTCCGATGTGCTCAACCTCGTGCGCGAGCTCGCAGACACCGGGATGACGATGATCCTCGCGACGCACGAGATGGGCTTCGCGCGCGAGGTCGCCGACAAGGTCTGCTTCCTCGACGGCGGCTGCATCCTCGAGGAGGGCGATCCGGCGCAGATCTTCACGGAACCGCGGGAGCCGCGGACGCGCGAGTTCCTGTCACGCGTGCTCGCGGGCGGGAGGATGGGATGAGATTCCCGAAGCTGCCCGGGCGCAGCGGCAACCGGGCACCGCTCGGCATCGCCGCGTTCATCGGGATCCCGCTCTTCTTCTCGTCGCTCATGGCGTCGACGCTCGCCGTCGAGAAACCGCACACGATCCAGTGGCGCGACGCGGGCCGCCTGCTGACGACGTGGCACGACCCGACCTCGTCAACCGTCGCGCGCGCCTGGCTCTGGGCGATGGTGCCGCCGCTCGTGCTGCTCGCGATCGGCGCGATCGCGACGCGGCTGCCGCTCGGCTTCTACGTCCCGTGCCTCGCCGCCGTGCCGATCGCGATGGCGGTCGTGCACAAGACGGCGACGTGGGCACGGCATCACACTGCCCGCTTCCCGAACGGCGTCGACCTGATCCCGGCGTCCGATCCGCAGTCGAACAAGTACGACCCGGGCCAGTGGGAGCAGATGGCGCGCCAGACGGCGGTCAGCCTCCAGCACTGGACGATCGCGCTCGGGCTCGCCTCCGCGGCGGTGATGGCCCTGCTCTACGTCCGCCGCCGCTTCTTCGCGCGCCGGCCGGTGCTCGCGAGCGGGCAACTCGAGGGCATCCACGCGCCCGACGCGACGCCGCCCGGCCTCTAACCCCTCCGGGGGATCTTTCGGCCCCGGCGAAACAAACGAGCCGTCCCGGTCGTCAGACTGGATGCACCATTCCATCACCCGAAGGGTTCGGATTGCGGCTCCGGCGCACCCTCATCCTCGTCCTCATCATCGCGGCGGTCGCGCTCGTCGGCGCCTGGACCGATCGCACGCAGGTCGCCGTGGACGCCGGATCCGGCGCCGTCCCGGCAGCGAAGCCGTGGAACACCATCGTCGAGATCTCGCGCCACGGGCGCCGGCTCGACGGCTTCCGGCCGGTCCTCACGATCTCGGGCCTCGGCGCCCCCAAGACCTTCCACGGCAACGAGGTCTCGTCGGGGCGATACCGCGTGCAGGTCATCTTCCCGCATCCGGGCTTCTTCACCTACACGGTGACGGTCGCCGACCGGGTCGCCTCACGCGGGACGGTGTACGCAATCCCGCGCTAAGCCCTTGTCCGTTGCTATCGTTAACCTGGTTAACGATATGTCGAGAGCCACGGAAACGGTCGCCGTCGCAGACGCCCTGCGCCCCGTCCTCCTGCGCGTCGGCCGCGAGCTGCGGCGCGAGGCGCGCGCGGTCGGCATCTCCCCCGAGCAGGTCGGCCTCCTCGTCGCGATCAAGTTCGAACCGGGGATCGGCGTCCGCGACCTCGCCGCCCGCGAGCGCGTGTCGCCGCCGGCGATGACGAAGCACGTCGACCGCCTCGAGCGAGACGGGCTCGTCGTGCGGACACCGAGCCGCGCCGACCGGCGCCGGATCGGGATGACGCTCACCGACGAGGGCCGGCGCGCGTTGCGCCGGGTTCGCTCGCGGCGCACCGCCTGGCTCGCCTCCCGGCTGCGCGAGCTGAGCGACGACGAGCTCGCGCGGGTCGGCGCCGCAATCGAGCCGCTCTCGCGCCTGCTCAAGCAAGAGGAGCTTCCGTGACGGCCGCCCTGCTCCGGCTCAACCAGCGCACGTTCGCGAGCTTCAAGTACCGCAACTACCGGCTCTTCTTCGCCGGTCAGGCGATCTCCCAGACCGGCTCGTGGATGCAGCGGATCGCGCTCGGCTGGTTCGTCCTCCAGCTGACGCACTCGGCCTTCGCGGTCGGCGTCATGGCCCTCGCGCAGTTTCTCCCGTTCACCCTGTTCGGGCTCTTTGGAGGCGTGCTCGTCGACCGGCTCGACGCCCGTCGCACGGTGATCGGGACGCAGGTCGCGCAACTCGCGACCGCGGTCGCGCTCGCCGCCATCGCGCTCGCCGGCATCGCGCAGCCGTGGATGCTCTATCTGATCGCGTTCCTCAACGGCCTCGTGCTCGTGCTCGATGTGCCCTCGCGCCAGCAGCTCACCTACCGGATGGTCGGCCGCGACGAGCTGCCGAATGCGATCGGTCTCAACTCGAGCCTCTTCAACGCGTCACGGATCTTCGGCCCGGCAACGGCAGGCATGGTCTACGGATTCACCGGCGCCGGCGTGTGCTTCCTCGTCAACGCCGTCAGCTTCTTCGCCGTGCTCGTCGGGTTGCTGGCGATGCGAACGAGCGACTTCTTCGAGATCACGGCATTCGCCCGGCCGACGATCCTGCGCGGGACGCGCGAAGGACTCGCGTACGTGCGGCGCCAACCGCGGATGATGATCGTGATCATGCTGACGCTCATCGTCAGCACGTTCTCGTTCAACTTCAACGTGACGCTGCCGGTGCTCGCGTACTCGACCCTGCACGTACAGGCGCAGGTGTACGGGATCCTGTCGGCGCTCTTCGGCGCAGGCGCGCTCGTCGGAGCGCTGGCGGCAGCCTCGCTCGGTCGCGCGTCGGCGAAGGTGATGCTCGCGGGGAGCGTCGTGTTCGCCGGCGCCGAGCTCGGGCTCGCACCGGTGCACACGCCGATTCTCGCCGGAGCTCTCCTCTTCCTGACGGGGGCGGGCTTCACCGCGTGGTCGGCGAACTCGAACGCGACGATGCAACTCGCCGCCCCCGACCACCTCCGCGGAAGGATCATCGGGATCTACTTCTACGCGTTCAACGGAACGGGCCCGGCCGCGGGACTCCTCGCAGGCTGGCTCTGCGCGCGCGGCGGCACCGAGCTCGCCTTCATCGTCGCCGGGTGCGCCGGGCTCGTCGGCACCGCCGTCGCTGCGGTCCGCATGAACCGGGCACGTCGCATGTCGAGCTCCGTCCTTCCGGCGCGCGCCGCGTAGATCGCCGGCATCCCGCACGGAGCGCAAGATTCGCTTTGACGCGGCATCTAGACCCTCGTGCCGGGCGGTGCGCCGCAGCCCGCCCGGCACATCGTCCTCACCCGCGGGCCCGCTCGGGTGAGAGGATGAGCGCATCGACGTCTTCCGCACGCCGGACGCGCGCTTCGTGTCGTTGCCCGACTACGCCTTCGCGCCGCGCTGGCTCGACCTCGACGGGCTGCGGCTGCACTACCTCGACGAGGGCGAGGGCGAGCCGATCCTCCTGCTGCACGGTGAACCCACCTGGTCGTTCCTCTGGCGGAGGTCGATCTCGCCGCTCGCGCAGCGCAACCGGGTCGTCGCCCCCGACCTGATCGGATTCGGCCGCTCCGACAAGCCGACGGACATCGGCTGGTACTCGTACGGCCGGCACGTCGCGTCGATCGAACGCCTCGTCGAGCACCTCGGGCTCGAGCGCATGACGCTCGTCGTGCACGACTGGGGCGGTCCGATCGGGCTGCGTTTCGCGGTGGAGCATGCAGCGCTCGTCGAGCGGCTCGTGATCCTCGACACCGGCATTGCGGGCGGCCGGCCCCCGGGCGAGCGGTGGCTGCGCTTCCGCGCCGTCGTGCGCGAGGTCGGCGGCGCGCTCGACATCGGCCGGCTCGTCGAGGCGGGAACCGCGCAAGGGCTCTCCGACGACGTGCGCGCCGCCTACGACGCGCCGTTCCCGACGCCGGAAGCGAAGGCCGGCGTGCGGGCATTTCCGGAGCTCGTCCCGACCGAGCCCGAGCATCCGTGCATCGAGCCGATGAACCGGGTCCGCGACGCCCTGAGCGAATGGCGCAAGCCGGCGCTCGTCGTCTGGGGCGCACAGGACTCGGTGCTCCCACCGGAGATCGCAGAGCGCTTCGTCGAGCTGATCCCCGGCGCACGTGGGCCGGTCCTGCTGGACGGCGCCTCGCACTTCCTCCAGGAGGACCGCCCGGACGAGACGACGGCGGCGATCGCCGGCTTCGTGGCCGAGCCCCGATCCGCGCCGTGAAGCGCAATACAGTGCCGGGCAGGCCGTGATGGTGTCCCGCGACTTCCGGGCCGGAGCCTTCTACCTCGGCGTCGGCACTGCGCTCTCAGCGCTCTACTTCGCGTTCCCGTCGGGCGGCACCGCGCAGTCGACGATCTACGAGTTCCTGGGGGGAACCGCCACGCTCGCGACCCTCTGGGCGGTCCGCGTGCACCGGCCCGCCCGCCCACTGCCCTGGATCCTGCTGGCTCTCGGAAACGGCACCTTCGTCGTCGGCGACGTGATCGGGATCTTCCAGACGAACCCACCGGTGCCCTCCTGGTCGGACGGCTTCTACCTCGCCGGCTACCCCCTCCTGACCGGCGGCCTGCTGGCGCTCGTGTTCGCCGCGAGCGGCCGGAACCGCCTCGCTGCGCTCGCCGACGCGGGCATCGTCACGTTCGCGTTCGCGATCTTCCAGTGGACCTGGGTCATGGGCCCCGCCATCCAGAGCGGCGGCAGCGACCTCGGCCAGCGTGTCGTCTACGGCCTCTACCCGGCGATGGACATCGTGCTGCTCTCCGGGTTCGTCGGTTTCTTCGTCTCGCCCGCCTGGAGGACGCCTGCCTTCCGCTTCCTGCTCGGCGCTGTCGCCGCCCTCGTCGTCGGCGACGAGATCGTCGGTCTCGCCGGCTCCTACTCGCCGGGCCACCCGGTCGACATCACGTGGATGCTCTCGTATGTGCTCTTCGCAACAGCGGCTCTGCACCCGTCGATGCGAAGCCTGCCGAATCCGCGGCGGCCGCCCGCCCTGCGCGTCAGCGCCGTGCGGATCGCGCTCCTCGCGGGGGCCCTGCTCGCCGCACCGGCCGTCCTGCTCATCGAGAAGCTGCACGGTCGTCTGGTCGACGTCTACGAGATCTGCGGGCTCGCTGCGGCGATCGCCGTCGTCGTCGTCCTGCGCCTCACCGGCACCTTGCGCGCGCTCGAGCGGATCCGCCTCCGCGAGCGGACCGCGCGTGGGCTCGCCGAGGAGGCGCAACGGAAGCTTTCCGCCCAGAACGACCAACTCGTAGAGGCCGACCGCATGAAGGACGAGTTCGTCGCGCTCATCTCGCACGATCTGCGCACGCCGCTCACGTCGATCGTCGGCTACGTCGAGCTCGCACTCGACGACGATGTCGGCCCGCCGCTCGACGCAGAGCGGCACGGCTACCTCGAGATCGTCGCGCGCAGCTCGCAGCGGTTGCTGCGGCTCGTCGACGACCTGCTGTTCGTCGCGCGCCTTCGCACCGGCAAGCTCGACTTGACACCCATGTCGGTCGACCTCGCGGAGATCGCCGCGCAAACGGCCGAGGAGATGCGCCCGCGCGCAGAGCGGAAGGGCCTCATGCTCGTCCTCCTCGCATCCGCGCCCGTGCCGCTCGAAGCCGACCGTGGACGCCTCTTCCAGCTGCTCGACAACCTCGTCTCGAATGCGATCAAGTTCACGCCGGCGGGCGGACGCATCGAGATCGTCGTCGGGCCGACGCCGGCCGGAGGCTGCCTCGAGATCCGCGACACCGGCATCGGAATCACCGATACGGAGGCCGAGCGCGTCTTCGAGCAGTTCTTCCGGGCGCGGGCAGCGGTGACGAGTCAGATCCAGGGAACCGGTCTCGGCCTTTTCATCGCGCGCGCGATCGCGGAGGCGCATGGCGGCACGATCTCGGCCGCCCCGCGAGACGGTGGCGGTACGGTGTTCCGTATCGAGCTTCCCGTCCGCGCAGCCGTCAGCCTGGAACTCGTCACGTGAGCGCCGAGCTCATCCTCGTCGCAGACGACGACGAGGACATTCTGCTGCTCGTGACGACGCGCCTGAAGCGAGACGGATTCGAGATCGTCTCGGCCCGGAACGGCGAGGATGCGCTTGCGCTCGCACGAGAGCGGCGTCCCGCGGTCGCCGTCCTCGACATCGGCATGCCCGGCCTGGACGGCCTCGAGGTGCTGCAGGGAATTCGGGCGGACGGCGACCTCGCGGCGACGCGAGTGCTGCTGCTCACGGCGAAGGCGCAGGAATCGGACGTCCGCCGTGGCTACGACGCGGGGGCGGACGCGTACGTGCGCAAGCCGTTCTCGCCGGCGGAGCTGTCGGCGCGCGTACGCGAGCTGCTCGACACCTAGACGGGCGGCAGGTAGCGGTAGCCGAAGCCGCGCACAGTCTCGATCGGCGCCTGGTCGGCGCCGGCCGGCTCGAGCTTGCGGCGGAGGTAGCCGATGTAGAGCTTCACCTGGTCGCCCCCGACGCCGTAGGCGTCGCCCCAGACCAGCTCGAGCAGCTGCTGGCGGGAGAGCACGAGGCGCGGGTTGCGGACGAACGTGGAGAGGAGCCGGAACTCGAGCGGTGTGAGTTGCACTTCCCGCTCGCCGACGGTGACGCGCCGCTGCCCCCAGTCGATCGAGAGGTACGCGTCGGCGTAGGACTCCTGCTCTTCCTGCGGCGCGCCCTGCGCGGCGCGACGCAGGAGCGCCTGCACGCGCGCGACGAGCTCCTGCTTGCCGAACGGCTTGACGACGTAGTCGTCGGCGCCGGCCTGGAGGCCGCGGACGCGCTCGAGCTCGTCGCCGCGGGCGGTGAGCATCAGCACGGGGACGGTGGACATGTCGCGAATCCGGTCGAGGACGTTCCAGCCGTCGAGCTCGGGCATGGAGACGTCGAGGACGACGAGATCCGGGCGCCAGGAGTGGAACTCGCGGAGCCCCTCGCGGCCGTTCGGGACATGGTGGACCGTGATTCCGGCGCGCTCGAGGAGGGTGACGACGAGGGTGCGGATGTCGTCGTCGTCGTCGATCACCAGGACGCGGGCGCTCATACCGGTTTCATACTACGGTCATCCGGGCTTCGCACTGTTCGGGCCGACGATCCTGTGGTGGCGACCATCCTGATCGTGGATCCAGATCCGGCGAACCGGTCGCTGCTCGAGGTCCTCGCCTTGCGGCTCGGTCATAGACCGATCGGGCAGCGGGAGCTGTCCGAGGGCGAGTGCCCCGATCTGATGCTGCTCGAGCCGGCGTCTCGCGCGGGCATGAAGCTTGCCGCCCGCTTGCGCCGCTGGCTCCCGCAGCTGCCGATCCTCTGCGTGAGCATCGATCCGCCGAACTGGGAGACTGCTGAGCTCGGCGTCAATGGTCACGTGATGAAGCCGTTCCGCCGTTCGCAGCTCGAGCGGGCGCTCGAGTCTGCACTCATCCCGGCGGCGGACGGCCGCGAGGCTCGGGTCTGAGCTGAGGGCCGGACGCGCCTCCCCGACGCGTCTGGTCCGCTCTCTGCTTTCGTTTGCCGCCGACCCCGCGTGGTACGACCTGCGCGACGACACGGCGACGAAAGGAGACGGGCGATGCTCGTTCTGACCGACCAGGCCCGCGAAGTGATCAAGGAGATCGTCGAGGGCGGTGAGGTCGCCCCGGGAGGCGGCCTGCGGATCACCGCCGCGAACGAGTCGAACGGCGACACGGCCCTCGAGTTCGAGCTCGCGGATGCGCCGCTCGAAGGCGACGAGGTCGTGGAGGAAGACGGCGCGACCGTGTTCCTCGATGAGGTCGCGGCATCCGTCCTCGCCGACATGACCCTCGACGTGGAGACGCACGGGGATCACTTCCACTTCTCGCTCGGGGAGCAAGACGTGGCGTAGCGGGATGCGACGGAGGGGCTAGCCGATCGTCCAGGTCTCGCCGCTGTGCAGCAGCTCGGCGAGATCGCCCGCGCCGCGCTTCGCGGTCGCCGCGGCGAGCTGCTCGGCCATCAGCTCGTCGTAGACCGGGCGCTGGATGTTGCGGAAGACGCCGACCGGCGTGCCGCCGTGGCTGTCCTGCGTGACGCGCGAGAGGGCGAAGGCCAGCGCGCCGCTCTCGTGCTCCGGGTCGTGCACGAGCACGTCGGGCGCGTCTGCGGGGCAGATCTCGATCGAGCCGTCCGCGCGCTGGCGGAGACCCCTCTCGAGATTCGCGCCCCACCGGATCGGCTCTCCGCTCCGGAGGTAGATCCTGTTGACGCCCTCCTTGTCGTCGCGCACGAACTCCCACGCGTCGTCGTTGAAGATCGGGCAGTTCTGGAAGATCTCGACGAACGCGGTGCCCTTGTGCTGCGCGGCGGCGCGCAGCACCTCGGTCATCGCCTTCTTGTCGGTGTCGATCGCGCGCGCGACGAACGTCGCCTCTGCGCCGATCGCGAGCGACAACGGGTTGAACGGGAAGTCGAGCGAGCCCATCGGCGTCGACTTCGTCACCTTGCCGAGCTCGCTCGTCGGCGAGTACTGGCCCTTCGTCAGCCCGTAGATCTTGTTGTTGAAGAGCAGGATCTTGAGGTTCACGTTGCGACGCAGCGAGTGGATGAGGTGATTCCCGCCGATCGAGAGCGCGTCGCCGTCGCCGGTCACGACCCACACGGAGAGATCCGGCCGCGAGGCAGCGAGACCCGTCGCGATCGCCGGCGCGCGACCGTGGATCGAGTGCATCCCGTAGGTGTTCATGTAGTACGGGAAGCGGGCGGCGCAGCCGATGCCGCTCACGAAGACCATGCGCTCTCGCTCGATGCCGAGCTCCGGCATGAACGACTGCATCGCGGCGAGGATCGCGTAGTCGCCGCAGCCCGGGCACCAGCGCACCTCCTGGTCGGTGCGGAGATCCTTTGCGGTGAGCTTCAGCGCGCCGTTTCCGTTTCCGTTTCCGTTGCCGTGCTCGTGCTCGCTCACTGGTCGACCAGCGCTCCAATCGCCTCGGCGACCTCGCCCGCGCGCAGCGGGAGGCCGCTCACTCTGTTGTAGCCGACCGCATCCACGAGGAACTCGGCGCGCACGAGCTTCAGCAGCTGGCCGAGATTCATCTCCGGCACGAGCACCTTCTCGTAGCGGCGCAGCACCTCGCCCGTGTTGAGCGGGAACGGATTCAGATGTGTCAGGTGCGCGTGCGCGACCTTGCGCCCGTTGCGGCGCACGCGCCGGCAACCGGCCGCGATCGGCCCGTATGTCCCGCCCCACCCGAGCACGAGGACCTTCGCGTCTCCGTCGGGATCGTCGACCTCGAGATCCGGGATGTCGCTCGCGATGCCGGCGACCTTCTGCGCGCGCAGTCGCGTCATCAAGTCGTGGTTGTCGGGGTCGTACGAGATGTTCCCCGTCCGGTCCGCCTTCTCGAGGCCACCCACGCGATGCTCGAGGCCCGCCGTTCCCGGTACAGCCCACGGGCGCGCCAGCGTCTGCTCGTCGCGCAGATACGGAAGGAACTCTCCCTCGGAGTTCGGCTCGGTCGCAAACGTCGTCGAGATGTCCGGCAGCGCGTCGACGTCCGGGAGGAGCCACGGCTCCGAGCCGTTCGCGAGATAGGCGTCCGACAGCAGATACACCGGCGTGCGGTACTTCAACGCGATGCGCGCGGCCTCGATCGCGGCGTGGAAGCAGTCGGACGGCGAGCGCGCCGCGACGACCGGCACCGGCGACTCGCCGTTCCGGCCGAAGAGCACCATCAGCAGATCCGTCTGTTCCGGCTTCGTCGGCATTCCCGTCGACGGACCCGCGCGCTGGACGTCGCAGATCACGAGCGGCAGCTCGAGCATAATCGCGAGCCCGATCGTCTCCGCCTTCAGCACGACGCCCGGCCCCGCCGACGTCGTGACGGCGAGCGAGCCGCCGAACGACGCGCCGACCGCTGCGCCGGCGGCCGCGATCTCGTCCTCCGCCTGGAACGTGCGCACCCCGAAGTTCTTGTAGCCCGCGAGCTCCTCGAGGATCGCG
>DATKQO010000167.1:0-9102 GCA_035532715.1 Gaiellaceae bacterium
CGTGCGCGGCGACCGCCTCGGCGATCGTGCGCGTGTAGTCGTCGAACTCGCCCTCGTGCAACGAGCCGAGCGGCGTCTCGGTGACATCCCACTGGTAGAGGACGAAGACTGCCGTTCGCCGCGCCTCGCGACGGCTCGCCGACTTCGGCTTGGGCGTCTTCACCGGTCGAGCGCCTCAACCGTGACGTCGACCGCGGCGACGTCGAGGCCGCACATCCGCGTGAGCGCGTCGGCGACCCGTTCCTGCACCTCGCGCGCGACCTCGGGCAGCACCTTGCCGTACTCGACGGCGAGCTCCAACGTGACCGTCGCGCGGTCGCCTTGGATCTCGAGGCCGAGCTTGCGTCGCGCGCGCCGGACGCGCGCGCCGCTCGCCGCTTCCGCCGCCTGGACGACGATGTGCGCGAGCGCCGCGTCGGTGACGGTGGTCGAGTCGCCGCCGTGCCTGGTGACGTACGTCATGCCGCGCTCACCAGTGAGGGCAGCCGTGCCCCGGCGTCTTCGAGGAACGACGTCGAGTACTCGCCGCTGCGGAACTCGGGGCTGTCGAGGATGTCGAGCGCGACGCCGCGTGTCGTCGGCACGCCGCGGATGTCGAGCTCGCCGAGCACGCGCCTCGCCCGCTCGATCGCTGACGCGCGGGTGTCGTCGTGCACGATCACCTTGGCGATCATCGAGTCGTAGTACGGCGGGATGACGGAGCCCTCCTCCACGAACGTGTCGACGCGCACGCCGGGCCCGAGCGGCGGCCGGAAGCGCTCGAGCCGTCCGGGCGACGGGGCGAAGTGGCGCGTGGGATCCTCCGCGTTGATCCGGATCTCGATCGCGTGACCGAGCCGGGGCGCACGACCCGTGAGCGGCAGCGGCCGGCCGGCCGCGATCAGGACCTGCTGGCGGACGAGGTCGAGCGAGGTGACCGCCTCGGTCACCGGATGCTCGACCTGGAGGCGCGCGTTCAGCTCGATGAACGAGAACGAGCCGTCCTGGCCGACGAGGAACTCGAAGGTGCCGGCATTCCGGTAGCCGATGTGCCGGCACGCGCGCTCGGCGGCGTCCTCCATCGCCTCGCGCTGCGCGGGATCGAGCGCTGCCGACGGCGACTCCTCGATCAGCTTCTGGTGGCGCCGCTGGATCGAGCACTCGCGTTCGCCGCACGTGAGCACGCCGCCCTGCGCGTCGCACAGCACCTGGATCTCGACGTGGCGCGCCGGCGCGATCGCCTTCTCGACGTAGAGCGTGCCGTCGGAGAACGCGGCCATCGCCTCGTTCGAGGCCTGCGCATACGCGGCCTCGAGCTCCCCGGGCGCGTTCACGAGGCGCATGCCGCGCCCGCCGCCGCCCGCCGCCGCCTTCAACAACACCGGATAGCCGAGCTCGTCCGCGGCCTTTCGCGCGGCCGCGGGCGTCGTGGTGCCCTCGACGCCCGGCACGAGCGGGACGCCGGCGGCGCGCATCTCGGCCTTCGCCAGCGCCTTGTCGCCCATGCGTGCCATCACCTCCGCGGGCGGGCCGATGAAGACGAGATCGTTGTCCTCGCATGCGCGCACGAAGGCGTCGTTCTCCGAGAGGAACCCATAGCCGGGGTGCACCGCCTCGCACCCGGTCGTCGTCGCGGCCGCGACGATCGCGGGCAGCGAGAGATAGCTCTGCGCCGCGGGCGGCGGGCCGATCCGGACCGCGCGGTCAGCGAGGCGGACGTGCAACGCGTGCTCGTCGGCGGTCGAATAGACGGCGACCGCCTCGATGTCGAGCTCGTGGAGCGCGCGGATGATGCGAACGGCGATCTCGCCGCGGTTCGCGACGAGGACGCGCTTGAACAGCGACGGCCGCGGCACGGCTAGACCGCGTCGAGCGGCCGGCCCGTGAGCGGCTCGAGGTCGAACAGCGCCTGCCCGAACTCGACCGGTTGGCCGTTGTCGACCAGCACGCGCCGGACGATGGCCTCGAGCTCCGACTTCACCTCGTTCATGAGCTTCATCGCCTCGAGAATGCAGAGCGTCTGGCCCGGGGCGACGACGTCGCCCTCCTCGACGAAGGGCGGCGAGCCCGGCTGCGAGGCGCGGTAGAACGTGCCGACCATCGGCGACTCGACCCGGACGAAGCCGTTCGACGGTCCGGGCGCAGGCGCCTGCGGCGGCTCCGGCAGCGCGAGCGACGAGGCGGCAAGCTGCACGGGCGCCGCGTCCGGCGTCGAGCGCACCGACACGCGCATCCCGTCCTCCTCGATCGTCACCTCGCCGATGCCCGATTCCTGGACGATGCGCACGAGCTCGCGGATGCGGTCGGCGCGGGCCTTGTCGACCGACGCGAGCTCGTCGCCCTCGCCGCTCGCCCGGCCGCGGATGCCGAGCAGCAGCCGCTCGGCGTCCTCGCCGAAGAGGCCGAGCAGGAGGAGCTCCTCCTCGCTCGCCGCCATCCCCTCGGCGTGCTCCCGCACCTCGCTGAGACGGGGCGCAACGTCCTCCTGGGTCTCCGGGTCGTGCGTCAGCGCCACGGCGCGCGCCACGGCGGGGTCGATCGGCCCCGGCGGCGTGCCGAAGCGGCCGATCACGAGCGCGCGCAGCTCGTCGACGATCGTGAGGTACCGGCTCGCGGAGAGGACGTTGAGGAGCGCCTGCGACGCCAGGACGTGGCCGATCGGCGCCGCGAGCGGCGGCCAGCCGACCTCGGCGCGAATGACGTCGAGCTCCTGCAGCACCTCCTCGAGCCGGTCGCCGGCTCCCTGCGCGCGCAGCGTGTGGTCGACGCCCGCGACGAGGCCGGCCGGGACGTCGTGCTGGGCGGCGCGGACCGCGACGCGCGGCGCGAGCGGCGCCACCGGCTCGTCGCCGATGTGCTCGTCGACGAGGTCGGACGCCTCCCACAGGGTCGCGACGTCGATCCCGGGGTCGAGGCCCATGCCGGTGAGCGCCTCGCCGAGCGCCTCGCCGGAGACGCGGTGGAGCGTGAGGGCGAGCGGGAAGACCGCGCACGCAATCAGCTGCGCGCCCGCCTGCGCGGCGGCGAGCGTCGCGGCGAGCGCGCTGCCGCCGGCGCCCTGGACGTAGATCCCGACCGGAAGGCCGCTCGCCTCGGCGAGCGCCGGCACGAGCTCCGCCGCGCGGTGGGGTTGGAGCGAGCCCGTGGGGTCGTGCAGGAGAACGCGCACCGCGCCGAGCTCCGGGAGCAGCCGCGCCCGCTCGATCAGGGTGTCGACCTCGCCGGTGTGCCCCGGGCTGTACACGAGCCCTGCCTCGAAGTCGCGCTCGGCGGCGACGATCGCCTCCGCGGCCTCGCGCAGGTTCGAGATGTCATTCAGCGGGTCGTGGAGCCGGAAGACGTCGATGCCGTTCTCCGCCGCGGAGGCGACGAACCGGCGCGCGAAGTCGGCGTCCACCGGCCGCGAGCCGACGAGGAAGCGGCCGCGCAACGCGAGCCCGAGCGGCGTCTTGACGCGCGCCTTGAGCGCGCGGATGCGCTCCCACGGGCTCTCGACCCCACGCTCGACCGCCGCGGCGAAGCAGCCGCCGCCCGAGACCTCGAGATACGCGAAGCCGGCCCGGTCGAGGATCTCCGCGAGGCGGAGCTGCTCGGCGGTCGGCATCCGCCCGGCGAGCGGCTCCTGCCCGAGCAGGCGGATCGTCGTATCGGCCAGCGTCGGCACGGGGGCACCTTACCGCGCCTTCACAGAGGCGCTCCGGAATATGGGCGCGCCCGGAACGACGTGCGCACGTGGCGCCTCGTGCACATCTGCCGCTAAGAAGAGCCGAGGACGTCGACGACGATTCCCGCCACGGTGAAGAGCATCGACGCGGCGAGGAAGAGCCAGCCCTCGATGAACGGCAGGTCGAGGAGGCGCGCGAGCCGCTTGCTGCCTGCGAGCGCCATCGCCGCAAGTGCCAGCGCGGCCACGATCCACAGGGCGTAGGCGATCGACCGCGCGAGCGTCGTGCCGCCGTGCAGCACGTCGAAGAGCGCACCGCCGACGGCCGCCACGACGCCCGCGACGACACACACGGCGGCGAAACGGCGGAGGTCCGGCATCGGCCCGCTACACGCGCGAGATGTAGCGGCGTTCGTGCGGGTCGATCTTGAGCTTGTCGCCCACGTTCACGAAGAGCGGCACCGCCACGACTCCGCCCGTCTCGAGCGTCGCCGGCTTCGTGACGTTCGACACGGTGTCGCCCTTCACGCCCGGCTCGGTGTCGACGACCGTCAGCTCGACCGTCGTCGGGAGCTGCACGCTCGAAGGCTTCCCGTCCACCGCGAGCACCTGCACCGTCGCGTTCGGCTGCATGAACATCAACTCGTCCTCGAGCTCGGCGTGCGGCACCGAGAACTGCTCGTAGTTGTCGGGATCCATGAAGTGGACGTCCGAGCCGTCGTCATAGAGGTACTGAACGTTCTTCACCTCGGTGTGAACGCGCGTGAACTTCTCGCCCGCCCGGAAGGTCCTGTCGACGGTCGCGCCGGCGCCGAGCGACTTCAGCTTGGTGCGGACGAACGCTCCGCCCTTGCCCGGCTTCACGTGCTGGAACTCGACGATGCGCCACGGCTGCCCATCGACCTCGATGTGCATCCCGTTCTTGAACTGGTTCGTGTTGACGGTGTCTGCCATACCGGCGGCGCAATATAGCGGCGGGCTAGGCGACCTCGATCAGGTCCTTGCGGAACCCGGTGAGGTTCTCGATCCCGGTCTCCGTCACGACGACGTCGTCCTCGATCCGGATCCCGAACTTGCCTTCGAGGTAGACGCCCGGCTCGACCGTGACGACGTTGCCCACCGCGAGGACGTCGTTCGTCTCGGTGGACATGCGAGGGAGCTCGTGCACGTCGAGCCCGAGCCCGTGGCCGAGCCCGTGACCGAACGTCCCGGCGAACGGGCTGTCCTCGACGACACGGCGCGCCGCCCGGTCGGCGTCGATCGCGGGCAGGCCGGCGCGGATCGCCTCGAGCCCCGCGAGCTGCGCGGCGAGGACGACCTCGTACGCCTCCTTCGCCTCGCCGCCGAGCGGGCCGGTCGCGAACGTGCGCGTGTAGTCGGACGCATAGCCGCCGACGGTGCAGCCGGCGTCGATCACGACGAGCTCTCCGGCCTGGATCTTCCGGTCGCCCGCCCGCGCGTGCGGGCGCGCACCCGTCGGCCCCGAGCCGACGATCGACTCGAACGCGAGCCCCTCGCCGCCTTCCTCGTGGAAGAGTCGCGTGAGATCCCACGACACCTCGCGCTCGGTGCGGCCGACGAAGCCCACGCCGGCGAGGCGCTCGAAGACGCGGTCGGTGATCGCACACGCGCGCCTCAGGGTCGCGAGCTCGCTCTCGTCCTTGACCGCCCGGAGCGACTCGATGAGCCCGTAGCGCGGCACGAGGTCGAGCGCCCCGCCCTCGAGCGTCTCGTAGTCTGCGTAGACGAGGCTCGTGGCCTCGAAGCCGACCGTCCCGGAGAGGTGCTCGGCGAGCGCGCCGAGAACCGCGCGCTTCGTCTGCACGACCTCGACGCCCTCGACCGACCGCGCGGCCGAGATGTAGCGGAAGTCGGTGAAGAGCCGGACGCGCTCGTGGTCGACGACGAGCGCGGTGTTCGAGCTTTCGAACCCGCAGAGGTACATGACGTTCTTCGGGTTCGTGACGAGGAGCGGCTCCTCGATCAGCGCGCGGAGGCGGTCGACGCGAGCGTTCACGTTTTCTCCTTCAGGTAGTCGAGGGCCATCTTGTAGCCGTCCGGCCCGTGCCCGACGAAGCGCGCTGCGACGATGTCGCTGATCACGGAGTGGCGTCTCCACTCCTCGCGCTCGTCGACGTTCGAGAGGTGCACCTCGACGATCGGAACGGTCAACGGCTCGAGCGCGTCGTGGATCGACCACGCGTAATGCGACCAGGCGCCGGGGTTGACCACCATGCCGTCGGTGTTGTCGTACGCGTCGTGGCACCACTTGATGAACTCGCCCTCGCTGTTCGTCTGCCTGCACTGGACGGTGAGCTCGAGCTCACGGCCCCAGTCGTAGATGCGGCTCTCGAGCTCGGCCATGGACAGGCCGCCGTAGACCGCGGGGTCACGTCGGCCGAGGACGTTGAGGTTGACGCCGTTCAGAACGATGACGCGCATCGGGCGATGCTATCCGGCGATCAGGGCGTCGAGCTCGCGCCTCACGTCGGCGGCCGGCACGAGGACGTCCCAGCGCGGCCCGTCGTCGTCGAGCAGGACGAGGCGCAGCTCGCCGCCGAGCGCCTTCTTGTCGCGCTGGAGCGCCGCCCACGCGCGCTCCCGGTCGACGCGGACCGGCTTCGGCCGCAGGATCTCCTCCACCTGGCCGATGTCCCGTCCGGACAGGCGGAGCGCGGCGAGGAGGCCGAGCGCGACGGCGTGGCCGTGCGTGACGCCCTCGTAGCCGGCGGCAGTCTCGAGCGCGTGCGCGAACGTGTGGCCGAGGTTCAGCATCTTTCGCTCCTCGCGGTCGTGCGGGTCGCGCAGGCAGACGGCCGCCTTGAACGCGGCACAGCGACGGACGAGCTCGTCGTCGGGAAGCTCCCAGAGCGGCTCGCCGGCGAGCAGCCCGGTCTTGACGACCTCTGCCATGCCCTCGCGCCGCTGCGTCTCGGGAAGCGTCTCGAGCAGCGTGGGGTCGACGACGGTACGCGCGGGCCAGTGGAAGGCGCCGACGAGGTTCTTCCCCTGCGGGATGTCGATCGCGGTCTTGCCGCCGATCGCCGCGTCGACCTGCGCGACGAGGCTCGTCGGCACCGGCACCCACTCGACGCCGCGGAGGTAGGTCGCGGCTGCGAACCCGGCCGCGTCGGTCGTGCAGCCTCCGCCGAGCGCGACGATCGTGCCGGCGCGGTCGAGGCGGAGGTCCTGCCAGAGCCGGTCGAGCGCGGCGAGCGTCTTGGCCTCTTCGCCGGGCGGAAGCTCGTGCACCTGCGTGAGCCGCGGACCGAGCGCGAGCTGCGCGTCCATCCCGTGGATTCCGGCGACGTTCGGATCGGAGACGAGCGCGACCGTGCCGTCGCCTGGCACGAGCGAACCGAGGCGGCGGAGCGCGCCGCGGGCGACGTGCACGCCCGCAGCGGCGAGCACTGCGTCGTCCGCGTCGCGCACGACGAAGTCGGCGGCGCGCTCGTACAGCGGGCGACGCTCGGCAAACAGGCGGCGGAACTCGGCTTCGTCACGGGCGAGCGGCCGATCGCTTGCGCGTACGCGCTCCCAGCAGGTATCGACGTCGGCGTCGAGCCAGACCGTGATCGCATGGCGATGCAGGAGCTCGCGAACGTGGGGCGTCGTGACGGCGCCGCCGCCGAGGTCGGCGACGAGCGGACGCGGGCTCGCGAGCGCGCCGCGGACGACCCGCTCCTCCGCCTCGCGGAAGACGCTCTCGCCGACGGCGAACAACGCCGGGATCGACTGCTTCGAGCTCGACTCGACGATCCGATCGACCTCCAGCAGCTGCCGGTTGAGCCGGCGCGCAACCTCCTGTGCGAGCGTCGTCTTGCCGGCGCCCATGAAGCCGATGAGCGCGAGGTGCTTCGTCAGCGTGGGCTCCAGTCGATCCGATCGAGGTACGCCTGCCACGCGGCGACGAAGTCGCCGAGCGCGTCGCCGCCGAACTTGTCCCGCGCGAGCCGCGCCAGCTCCCATGCCACCGCCGCCTCCGCGACGACCGCGAGCGCCTCGACTGCGGACACATCGCTCCGCTCCACGAGCGCGTGCGCCGGCTCACCGGTCTCGAGGTCGACCGACCCGAGCGGCTGCATGAGGGTCGGAAGCGGCTTCATCCCGGCACGCACGACGATCTCCTCGCCGTTCGAGATGCCTCCCTCAACGCCGCCCGCGCGATTCGAGTCGCGGTGCACACCGCGCTCGTCGCGCGAGATCTCGTCGTGAGCCTCCGAGCCGCGCAGGTCCGCGAGCGCGAAGCCGTCGCCGATCTCGACGCCCTTCACCGCCTGGATCCCCATCAACGCCGCAGCGAGGCGCGCGTCGAGGCGGTCGTCCTTCCGGGCGTACGAGCCGAGGCCCGGCGGAACGCCGAGCGCGCTGACCTCGACGCGGCCGCCGAGCGTGTCGCGGTCCTTGCGCGCCGCGTCGACGGCCGCCGGATCGGCGCCCGCCTCCGGCAGTGCGCTGCCGGCGACGGAGATCCCGATGTGCGCGAGTAGCGCTTTCGCGACGGCGCCTGCGGCGACGTGCACCGCAGTGTGCCGGGCCGAGGCGCGCTCGAGCGCATCGCGCACGTCGGAGAGGCCGTATTTCTGCACGCCCGGTAGGTCGGCATGGCCCGGCCGCGGCAGCGTCACCGCCTTCGTGCCCTTCCCTTCCGGCTCGCCCTCCGGCGGCCAAGGGCTCATCCCCCACGTCCAGTTGCGGTGGTCGCGGTTCCGGACGACGAGCGCGAGCGGCGTGCCGAGCGTCCGGCCCTGTCGCAGCCCCGCGAGCACCTCGACCTCGTCCGTCTCGATCTGCTGGCGCGGCGACCGGCCGTAGCCCTGCTGCCGCCGGCGCAGGTCGGCGTCGATCGCCTCGCGGTCGAGGACGAGCCCTGCAGGCAGCCCCGACAGAATCGCCACGAGCGCCGGCCCGTGCGACTCCCCTGCGGATGCGAGCTCGAGCGTCACGCCGACAAGCCTAAAGCGGCGCGCATGGCGCTCACCGGCGCAGGCGTTCCCGTCCAGCGCTCGAAGCTCGCCGCACCTTGGCGTACGAGCGCTTCACGGCCGTCGACGACCGCACAACCCGCAGCGCGCGCCGCGCGCACGAGTGCCGTGTCGCCGTCGCCGTAGGCGAGCTCGACGATCGTCTGCCCGGCGTGCGGTGACACCAGCAGCTCGTCGCTCACCGGCGTCGCGTTGACCACGAGATCGCATCCGTCCGCGTCCGGAGGCCAGTCGCCGCGCCGCGAGAACTGCCGCACCTCGCCGCGCAGCCCCGGCAAGAGCGTCGCCGCGGCGCCGCCGGCGCCGATCAGGCAGACGCGCTTCGAGTCGATTCCCGCGACGATCTCCTTGTCGGTGTTGAAGCCCGCGATCCGCCCGCCGGCGAAGACGAGCGTGTTCACCGCATCCCCGTCCGCCTCGTCACAGAGCTGCGCGGCGGCACGCTTGTGGGGGATCGTCACGTTCGCGCCCGCG
>DATKQO010000168.1:0-11573 GCA_035532715.1 Gaiellaceae bacterium
CTTGTACGCGTCGAGCGCGGGCGAACCGGTGGTGCCATAGAGGTCGATACGGACGTCCACGTCGCGTCCGCGCGCGATACGCACGCCCTCGATCAGCTCGTCGAGCTTCTTGGGCCTGGTGTAGCGCCCGAGGGACAGCACGCGCAGGGCGCGACCCTGCGTGGGGCGCACCGGCTGGCAGGGGAACTCCTCGAGATCGATGCCGTGGCCGATGCCGTGCACCTTCCGCGACCGCAGAGGGAACGACCGCACGTCGACCGTGACGACTCCCGTGCACGCTGCGACGGCCGCTCGCAGGAGGAGGTGCGAGCGCCAGTGGGAGTACCAGAGCAGCAACGGTACGCGGCGCGGGCGCACGAGAGGCGCCGCCGCAACGACGTAGAGCGGGATCATGTGCGCGATGACGGCGACCGGGCGCTCGCGCAATTCCTCGGCGAGGATCGTGAGATAGCGGAGAGCCCGTTGCGACCGTCGCCTGGCGCCGAACGTTCGCACGCGGCAATTGGAAGGCAGCGCTCCTGCGCTGCCGCGGTCGGAGAGAACGACGACCTCGTCCACGCGTCGCGCGAGGGCTGCGATCTTGGCATGCGTCGCGCCGAGGTTCGGGTCGCTCGGATCGACGACCTGGGTGATGAAGACGAGTCTCTCCATGTTCAAAAGAAGTCGAGGTCGCCGAGATAGAGACGCCACGCACTACGGTCTTTCGGCAGAGGCGGTGCATCGCCGGTGAGACGCTTGCCGATGAAACGGATCGTTCGGGGTGACGGGACGAAACCGGCGGCGAGATAGGTTCGCTCCTCGCCGGGATTCACGAGCGCGACCGCAACGTCGGCCTTGACGGACCGCACGGCCCACCGCAGCTCGCGGGCGCTCCCGGTCTCGCAGACGACCGCGGACGAAAAGCCGTGCCACAGCGCATGCGTGATGACGACGTCGCCCGCAGTCGCGTATACGCGCGGCGAATCGGCGTACCGCCACTCGAGATAGGACTGGTCGCGCACGATGTGATGGCCCGGAAGCGAACGAGGCCGCGCGACCACGTTCCGGTCGCTCGCCACGAGCCCTCCTGTCGGTCGGCGGCGCAGTCGTTTCGGGCGCACCCACACGCGCAACGATGCGACGTCCTCCCAGCCGAGCTTTCCGACGAGAATCGGCCCGGCTGACGGGTTGGTGAAGCCGAGCGCCCAGGTCGCGCCGGCGGCGGCCGCCTGCTGCTCGTTGTGCAGCTCGAGGGCGGAGAACACGCCGCGGCCGCGTGCGGCGGGCGTCGTCACGGCGTGCACGGCGAATGCCGCGAGCCCGTTGTCGAAGCGCGCGAACGACATCGCGAGCACGCCGAGCGGAGTTCCGTCGTCGTCGCGCGCGACGTTGAGAATGCGTGGCCCGGCCGGATTGCGGTCGAACCACCAGTCGAACTCGCCCCGCGGCATCGTCGTGCCGTAGGTCTCGGTCATCAGGGCCAGAAACTCGTCGCGCCCCGCGGGCTCGACGATCATCTCGACGTCGTACCGAGCGCCGCGTTAAAGAGACGCCGCGCGTGCGTGCCCGTGATCGTGTCCTTGATCGCGATGAGGTCACACGCCCCGGCGAGAACGAGCTCAAAGGTGCGAAACGAATACGGCTCGACGTTGTAGCGGCGCAGCTGCAGCGGATCGCTCCGGAGCGTGTTTGCCCCCGACACGGCGGTGAATGCGATGTCGTAGCCCGCCTGCTTCACGAGGCTCGGATGCACCGGCTTGTAGTCCGCCTCCGAGCCCTTGACGTAGGAGAAGGCACGCACCCGGCGTTCGAGCTTCTCTTCGAGCTTGAGCTTCGAGATCGCGATCTCGCGCGCAGCCTCGTCTATCTCGAGCTCGGCGAGCGGCTTATGGCTGATGCCGTGCGACTCGATCCGGACGCCGTAGCGCTCGAGCTCGCGGATCTCATCCCAGTCGACCGTGGGGTTGTGCACGCCGTGCGCAGCCAGATAGCGCTCGTGCGGCAGCGGCTGGCCGTCGCCGACGTACGCGATCGGTACGAACTGCACCGCCGGATAGCCGTGTCGCTGCAGGATCGGCGCCGCGTTCACGAGGTTGTCGCGATAGCCGTCGTCGAACGTGATGAGGACGGCGGCCTCCGGAAGCGGCGCGCCCGCGCCGTAGTGCGCGAGAACCGCATCGAGATCGACGACCGTGTACCCGAGCTCACGGAGGTGCGCCATCTGCTCGTCGAAGAGCGACACCGGAATCGACATGCGGTTGTTCGGCAAGTCGTTGACCTTGTGGTACATGAGCACGCGTAGCGTGCGCCCATCGCCGTCGACCCCGCGGATGGCGCTCGCCGTCTCGCCGATCGTGCGGTAGACGGTGTTCTTCAGAACCTGCTTAACCTGCTCGCGCACGGCGTCAGCGTAGCCCGTCCACCAGCGCGCGCACCTTGGCTGCGTACGCTGCCGGCGTCGGCGCGAACTCCTCGCCCTTCCGCGATGCGGCGGCGCCCAGCCGAACGGCGAGGGCGCGGTCGCCGAGCACCTGGACGATCGCGCGTGCGAGCTGCTCAGGGTCGCCCGGCGTGACGAGCAGTCCGGTGACGTCGTCTTCGACGAGGTCGGGTATGCCACCGGCGTCGCCGCCTACGACCCCGCGTCCGCGACACATCGCCTCGATGGCCACGCGACCCAGGCCCTCGGCGCGAGACGGGAGGCAGAGCACCCACGAGTCATCAATGGCTGCGGCCACGCCCGCCGCATCCGTCGATTCGGTCCACGAGGCGCCGCGATTGACGAGCGTGCGTGCGAGCGGCTCGAGCGTGCCTCGCCCCACGACGTGCAGCTCCGCCTCGGGCAACGCTTCGGCGACGCGCGGCCACGCCGCTGCGAGCGTGTCGAAGCCTTTGACGCCCTCGAGCACACCGACGAAGACCGCCCGCGGGCGGGCAGGCAGCGGAGCCGGAGGGCGCTCGCGAAACGCAGTCGCGTCGACGAACGCGGGGAAGATAGCTCTCGGCTCGACCCCCTCCGCGCGCACGAGCCCCGCCGTCCAAGCCGAGATGACTCGCACGGCGTCGGCGCGGCGGATCGCGAGCGGGCCGACGACGTCATTGACCGGATTCAGGAGAGCGCGGAGCCGGGAGCCGTAGAGGCGCGTTGCGGCGCGCCAGTCGCCGTGGAGATCGAGCACGACGCGAGCTCGGCTGCGTACGGCGGCGCGCGCGCCGAGCACGATGACCGTCTCGTGCACGTTCTGGGCGATGACGACGTCCGGATGGAAGCGCCGCAGCTCCTGGGCGACGCGCCACGGCAGCCGCAGGTAGTACAGCGCCCCGTCGAGCGCGCGCGGCCGGGTCGGGCCTGCCAGCAGGAATCGTTCCGCGGAGGTCGGCGAGCCGGGCTGCGCGGCCGCGACGATGCGGTAGTCGAGGAGCTCGCCGACCGCATCCCACTTGCGCCGCTGCGTGTCGTCGAGCGGCAGCCGGAAGCGCTCGCGCGAGACGAAGAGCACGCGCGGCGTCATCGGACCATCGCCAGGACCGCGTCCGCCCAGTGATTCACCGAGTGCTCGGCCTCGACCCTGCTGCGGAGGCTGCGCCGCTCCGCGTCCGGCAGCGCAACTGCGTTGCGGACGGCCGTAGCCAACCCTTCCACGTCGCCGTCCGGGAAGCGCAGCTCGGGCGGAAGCAGCGCATCGAACACCGAGGACGACGCTGCGACCGGCACGCACGACGCCAACGCCTCGAAGACGACCTTGTCGGCGCTCATGCCGCGCGTCGCGTTGACCAGCACGTCCGTCTCGGCGAGGAGCGCGGGTATCGCCGGGCGCGGCACGGCGTCGAGCAGGCTGACGCGCTGCTCGAGCCCGAGCTCTCGCACGAGCTCGTGCAGGCGCGTGCGTACGTCCACGTCGGTCGGGGTCGCCTCCTCGCCGCACACCGTCAGCTGCGCCTCGGGGAGCAAGCCGAGCGCGCGGACGGCGACGTCGTGGCCCTTCACGTCCGCGTAGCGGCCGAGGGAGAGCAGGCGCAACGATTCCGGCCCGCCCGCGCGCGGCGTGCAGGTGAAGAAGGCCGTGTCGATGCCGTGTCCGACCGCGACCACCTTCGGAGACGACAGCGGCACGCTGCGAACGTCGACGCTCACGATCGCGTCGACGACGCGCGCCGCGCGCCGGAGATGCGCTCCAGCGCGTTGCTGGGTGAACCAGAGAAGCATTGGTACGCGCAACGGCCGCAGCAGCGGCGCCGCGAGCAGCACGTAGACGGGCGACATGTGCGCGAGCAGCGCCGCCGGCCGGCCGCGACCGAGCTCGCGCATGAGAGCGGACTCGAATCGCAACCCTCGCAGCACCTGTGTCGGAGCCGCGAAGCTCCGGAAGCGTACGTTCGCCGGGAGGGCGTCGACCTTCGCCGTCGACGCGAGCACGACGACCTCGTCGACCCGGGCAGCGAGCGCGGCGACGAGATCCGCGGCGGCGCCGAGCGTCGGGTGCTCGCGGTCGACCTGTTGTGTGACGAAGACGAGCTTCGTCATCGCCGGAGCGCCTCCACGAGCTCCCGGGTACGGGTTGCGAACTCCTCCGGCGTCTGCAGCCAGCCTGCGGATGCGGCCTGCGCGCCGTCGGCGAGCGTCCGCGCAAGCTGCGGCTCGGAGAGCGCGCGAACGAGGGCGTCAGCGAGCGCGGCCGCATCGCCGGCAGGCACGAGCAGCCCGCTGCGGCCGTCCTCGACGATGTCGGGGATGCCGCCGGCGCGGGCGCCGACGACACCGCGGCCGCGCGCGAACGCCTCCATCGCCACGCGCGGCAGGCCCTCGGAGAACGACGGGAGCACGAGCACTGTCGCCGCGTCGAGCGCAGCAGCAACGCCCTCGGACGGCACCCGCTCCTCCCACGTTACGCGGCCGGGAAAGTCATGGACGAGGCTCTCGGCTACGGCGCGCTCGCGGCCGTGACCGATGATGTGTAGCGCCGCCCCGGGGACACGCGGAGCGGCAATCCGCCACGCCTCGGCGAGGCCGTGCACGTTCTTGTACCGCTCGAGCACGCCGACGAAGAGGGCACGCGGCTCGGGCGGGAGCGGCGCCGGCGGCGATGCCGCGAAGGCCGAAACGTCGTAATAGGTCGTGAAGGTCGCGGCAGGCTCGACGCCGAGCGCGCGCACGAGCGAGCTCGTGAAGGGCGAAACGGTTCGCACCGCGTCCGCCCGCCGCACGGCTGCGCGCGCGAGCGTGCGGCTCACCGGCTCGAGCAGGCGCCGCAACGACGAGCCGTATAGCCGGGTCGCGGTGTTCCAGTCGCCGTGCACCTCGAGCACCACGCGCGCCTGCGAGCGCGCGAGCAGGCGCCCGGCGAGGACGGCCGCCGCCTCGTAGGGACTTTGCGCGACGACCGCGTCGGGGCGGAACGTGCGCAGCTCGCGCGCGACATGGATTGGCAGGGAGAGGTAGAACGCCGGGGAGCGGGCCGCGAGGAGGTGGAAGCGCCCGTCGTCGGCGGGACCGCCGCCACCGACCACACGCACCTCCATCTCGTCGGCGAGCGCGTCCCACTTGCGCGCGATCCGAGTCTCGAGCGGCAGCCGGTAGCGCGTTCGCCCGACGAAGAGGACGCGCGGCCGTGTCATGCGCGTGCGGCCTCGTCCAGGACGCGCTCGAGGCGGGCGAAGACGGTGTCGCGCTCGAACCCGCGCACGGAGCCCGAGGCGCCGGCTCGCAGCCGCTCGCGGAGCGCGTCGTCGGTGAAGAAGCGACGGATGCTCTCTGCAAGTGCATCTCGGTCGCCGGCGGGAACGAGAAGCCCGTTCTCGCCGTCGCGCACGATCTCTCCCACACCGCCCACGCGCGTGGCGAGCACCGGCGTTCCGACGGCCAGCGCCTCGACCACCGTGTGCGGGAAGTTCTCCCAGCTCGACGACAGCAACGCGGCGTCCGCGGCGCGGAAGAGCTCGAGCACGCGGTCCCTCGGCTGCGCGCCTAGGAAGCGGACGCGGTCGGCGACACCGAGCTCTGCGGCGCAGCGTTCGAGCGCCAGCCGCCGGTCGCCGTCGCCGGCGATGGCGAGGGTCACGCCCTCGACGTCCGCGAGCGCGGCGAGCGCGACGTCGAGCGATTTCTGCGCCGACAGGCGGCCGGCGAAGGCGAGCGTACGGCCGTTCAGGTCGAACGTCGCGCGTAGCTCGTCTCGCGGAGGCAGATCGGGGAGCGCCGGAAACGGGTTCGGAAGGACGCTCACGCGCTCCGCCGGGATGCCCCAGGAGAGGACGAGGCCACGCAGGTACGCGCTCGGACAGAAGACGTGCGCCGCGCGCCGGAGCTCGACGTCGCGTGCGAGCCGCAGTGCCGTCGCGCGAAGGCCGTGTGCGGATCGCTGGAACGCGTCGACGTCTCCCTCCACGATCCCGCGGCGCCGCGCCCGCTCGAAGGCGGGATCGGCGGTGAGCTTGACCACATACGGGCGAGCGGCCGCCGTGGAACCGGCGAAGCTCCGTCCGAACATCCCGGTCGTGTAGACGACGTCGGCCCGCCGGGCGCGCTGGCGCACGAGTGCGGCCGCACGCACGTGGATGAGGCCTTTCGGGATCGCTCGTGAGACCCAGTGGACCGGGTAGCCGGCCGGTGCGGGCGGCGCGGCCGCCGTCGTGACGACCTCGACCCCGTGGCCGCGACCGATGAGGTAGTCCACCACCTCGGGGGCGTGACTCGCCGGGCCGCCGACGTCGGGCGGCCAGATGCCCGTTACGACGAGGACGTTCACGTCGGAATCCCGGCGGCCACCTCGGGTCCCAGCGGCACTGCGGCCGGCGGCGGCGGCTCGCGACGGATACGCGCGTACAGCACCGTCCAGGCGAGCGCGAACGCGACACTCGCGACGAGAACGGCAGCGGCAGCGCCGCTCGCACCCCAGACCCAGCCGAGCGGCACCGCAAGCGGCAGCAGCACGGCCGTCTCGATCCCGTGCGTCCAGATTCGGAGCTTCGGCCGCCCCACCGTGACGGCGAACGACTTCGACCAGCCGACGACGAACTGGACCGCCCCGGCGGCGACGATGATCCGGGCTGCGTTCACGGCGCCGAGGTTCTTGGACAGGAAGAGCAGGCGCACGAGCTGCGGCATGAACACGAGCAGCGGCGGCAGGAGCACGACCGCGCCGATGGTGGCGAGCAGCGTGTAACGGCGAACGCCTGCGAAGACCCGATCGTGGCGTCCGTTCTCCCAGTCCCTCGTCTGGTCGGCCAGCAGGACGAGCCGGATGGGCGCGGACACGGCGTTGAATCCCGTCTGCGGCGACTGCGCAACGCGGAAGAAGCCGACCTGGCTTACCGTCGAGACCATGCCGAGCAGCATCGGCGTCAGCGTTCCGCGCAGGGACACGACGCCGGTGGCGCCGCTCGATTGCAGAATGAAGCGCACGAGCTCGCGCCGGTCCTCGCCGAGCGGGCGCTGCTCATGCCGCGGGAAGCGGTGGAATGCGAGCGCCCCCGCAATCCCCACCGCCGCACTCGCGGCGACCTGTGCGAAGACGATGGCGGCGATCGTCCAGGAGAGCCCGAAGTGCGAGGCAACCGCGACGGCGGTGAGGCGCAGCGCCATCGACAGCGCGAGGAAGCCGCCGCGCAGGTCGTAGCGTCCCCGCAGCATGAGCGACACGGCCGCCATGCCCTCGGGCGACTGCGCGAGCGGCAGGAGCGCCGAGATCAGCAGCGGCGTCTCCAGCTCGTGCTGGTGGAAGACGGTGCCCGCACCGAACGCGAGGCCGACGAGGGCAGCCCCCGCCAGCCCTGCGCCCAGCACCTTGAACACGAACGTCCTGCGGAAAAGACGGCGGAGCCGGCCCCAGTCCTCGCGGGCGATGTAGCGAAAGCCGAACTTGATCAGCGCCTCCTCGATCGTGAGGTCGAGCAGCGTCTGGAAGAAGCCCGCCGACGAGATGACGAGCGTGTAGAGGCCAAGAACCTCGACCGAGAAGACGCGCGCCGCGACGAGCGTGGCGAGGAAGCCGAGAGCGATCGAGGCGTACGTGCCTACCGCAGCGCCGGCGCGGCGTCGGAGGACGGGGCCGTCCATCAGGGCGCCAGTGTAGTGAGGGGCTCGCACGGCTCCCGACTACACTCGCCTCGTGCGCCCGCCCGCCGCAGCCGTGCCGCGAGGACAGCTGCTCGTGCTCTCTCGCGACATCTCGGCAGGCGCCGTCGTCCTCGCGGTGACTCTCCCGGTCGTCTTCCTGCACGTGCGGTTCCAGCCCTCGGTCGCGCTGGGACCGGTGACGTTCAAGTTGTCCGACGCGCTCGTCCTCCTCACAGCGCTCACCGCGGCGGCCACGGTCGTTCGCCGCGGGTTTGCCCCCCTTCGCGCCGGGCTCCCCGTATGGGCGACAGGCGTCGCGCTCTTCCTCTGGATCGGCGCCGCCGTCTTCTACCCCCTGCTGTCCTCGGGCGCGTACCCATGGCGGACGCATCTCGTCACGGCGGGCGAGTTCGCCGAGTACGCGCTGCTTGCGCCTGCGGTTCCCCTGCTCATCCGTCGGCGTGCGGATGCATTGCTCACGCTCGGCACGCTTGTCGGCTGGTCGATCGTCGCGACTATCGTCGGTGTGCTGCAGTGGAGCGGCTGGAACATTGCAGCCGGATGGGGGCAGGGGCACCGCGAGCCGTCGCTGCTCGGCACGCAGGACTTCGCCGCCTTCTCCGCCATGACCCTCGGCCTCGGCATCGTCTCCCTGCTGTGGGGCGTTCGCGACCGGTTGCGCATCGCGGCATGGACGGCGGTCGTCACCGGGCTCATCGGCTTCGTCCTCGGGGGGGCGACCTCCGGCGTCATCGGCCTCGTCCCCGCCGTCGCGATCGCGGGGTCCGTCGCCGCCCGGCGCGGGCTCGTCCGGCGCGCGGCGCTCGCCGGCGCCGTCGTGGCAACGGCGCTCGCGTCGCTCGGCGTCGTCGTCTACCGCTCGGGCGACTTCGGGCAGTTCTTCAGCTTCCTCGGCGTCAAGCAGGCGAGCACCGCGGCGACCACACACGTCGAGACGTATCCGCAGCACACGCTGCTGGCATACATCGGGCTGCGCATCTGGCTGCATCATCCCATCGTCGGCGCCGGCTTCGAGGCCTCGAAGGACTACGCCACCTTCGGGCGCGAGCTGCCGGCGGCGCACGCGCGCTTCCCGCACGTGGCGCCGATGTCCTTCCCGAACGCGACGCGCATCTACGGCGTGCAGGACATCTACGTCCAGACCCTCGCGGATCTCGGCATCGTCGGCCTGCTCCTGCTGCTCGCACTGTTCGGGGCCGGCATCTGGCCGGCGCTCTCGACCGCATTGCGCGGACCACCCGGCGACGGCTTCGCGGCGCTCCTCGGCGTCGTCTGGCTCGTCCTCTCGCTCGGGTTCTTGACCGCCCAGGGCATCATCGCCGGCATTCCACTCGATGCAGTCATGTGGCTCGGCTTCGGTGCCGCCGTCACGCGACCGAGAGCGGGGGTGGACTGATGGCGAAGGCGCTCGTCACCGGCGGGGCAGGCTTCATCGGCTCGAACGTCGTCCGAGCGCTGCTCGAGCGCGGCGACGCCGTGCGCGTGCTCGACAACTTCTCGACGGGCAACCGGGCGAACCTCGAGGGGCTCGACGTCGAGATCGTCGAGGGTGAGCTGCGGAGCTACGAGCGCGTGCACAACGCCGTGCGTGGGAGCGAGGTCGTCTACCACCTCGGCGCGCTCGGATCGGTGCCGAGGTCGGTCCAGGATCCGCTGACCTCGAGCGCGGTCAACGTCGAGGGGACCCTGAACGTCCTGCTCGCGGCCCGCGACGAGGGCGTGCGGCGCGTCGTGTTCTCCTCGTCGTCGTCCGTATACGGCGCGACCGGCGAGCTCCCCGTCCACGAGTCGCTCGCGGCCGATCCGATCTCGCCGTACGGCGTTGCGAAGCTCGCAGCCGAGCGGTACTGCATCAGCTTCTCGCGCGTCTACGACTCGTTCGAGTCGGTCGTCTTGCGCTACTTCAATGTCTTCGGCCCACGACAGAGCCCCTTCTCACAGTACGCCGCGATGGTGCCGCTCTTCATCACCGCCATCGCCACCGACAACCCGGTGACCATCTTCGGAGACGGCGAGCAGTCTCGTGACTTCACCTACATCGAGAATGTCGTCGACGCGACGATGCGCGCTGCGCACGCCGAGGCCGCGAACGGGCGCATCTTCAACGTCGCTGCCGGATCGCCGGCCAGCGTCAATACCGTTGCCGAGTCGATCGGCCGCATCGTCGGCAAGCCGGTCAAGAGCACGTACGCCCCGCCGCGCCCCGGCGATATCCGCAACTCCTGGGCGGATGTCGCCGCCGCACGGGACGTGCTCGGCTACACGCCGTCCGTCGACCTCGAGCAGGGCCTGCGCCGCACCATCGAGCACCTTGGCTTCTGACCGGGTGAAGGTGCTGCGCGTGATCGCGCGGCTCAACGTGGGTGGCCCGGCTCTGCATGTCGCGTATCTGACAGCCGGTCTCGCCGAGCGCGGGTACGACACCACGCTTGCCGCCGGCACCATCAGCCGCGGGGAAGAGTCCATGGCCTTCGTCGCGGATGCGAAAGGCGTGACCACCGAGGTAATCGACGAGCTGCACCGGAACATCAGCCCGTTGCGCGACGCGCGCGCCGTCCTCCGTCTCGCCGAGCTGATCAGGCGCGAACGCCCGACCATCCTGCACACGCACACTGCGAAGGCCGGGGCCGTCGGCCGTGTCGCGGCATTGCTGGCCGGCCGCGCACGCCCGCCCATCATCGTGCACACATTCCACGGCCACGTGCTCAGGGGCTACTTCAACTCCTTCGTCACGTTCGGCTTCCGGATGCTCGAACGGCAGCTCGCACGCATGACGACCAAGCTCGTCGCCGTGAGCCCCGAGGTGCGCGACGACCTCGTCAAGCTGGGAGTGGCGCCGGCGTCGAAGTTCGTCGTGATCCGTCTCGGCATCGACCTCGAACAGCGCGTCGGAGGAGACGTCGACGGGCGCGCGGAGACACGGCGTGTGCTCGGTCTCAGCGGCGACCCGTTCGTCGTCGGCTGGGTCGGACGGATGACCTCGGTGAAACGGACCGATCTCGTCGTGCGCGTGTTCCGCGCGCTCGTGGACCGCGGCGTCGATGCGCAGCTCCTGCTTATCGGCGACGGGCCTGACCGCGATGCGCTCGAGCAGCTCGCGCATGACGTCGGCGTGATCAAGCGTTGCCTCTTCCTCGGCTACCAGGAGGACGTGGCGCGCTTCTACGACGCGATGGACGTGCTCCTCCTTCCTTCGGTGAACGAGGGCACACCCGTGAGCGTCATCGAAGCGCTCGCGGCTCAACGGCCCGCCGTCGCAACACGCGTGGGCGGTACGCCGGACGTCGTGCGGGACGGCATCGACGGCTTCCTCGTCGATTCGGCTGACCCGGGCGAGCTCGCCGATCGCCTCGCCGATCTTGCACGCGACCCCTCACGCCGCGCCGAGATGGGCGCTGCAGGCCGCACCAGAGTGCTCGAGCGCTACTCGGTCAGCCGTCTGGTCGACGACGTGGACAAGCTCTACCGCAGCTTGCTCGCCGAGCGTGGGCTCCCGCTACCCGGCTAGCCCCGAGGA
>DATKQO010000169.1:0-3764 GCA_035532715.1 Gaiellaceae bacterium
CAGGTAGAGGTACCGCGCGAGCCCGAAGAGGACGAACGGCACGGTCGCCACCATCTCGATGGAGTCGGACGCGCGGAACGCGTAGACCGCATAGGCGACGCAGGCTCCGGCCGCCGTCGCGAAGACCAGCCGGTCGAGCCCGGCGAGCGAGTACCGGCGAAGGACCACGCGCCCCGCGCCCCGCGGATCCGCCACCGAGAGCAGCTCGGCGCGCCGCTTCCCGAAAGCAAGGAACATCGCCAGCAGCGCCGTGCAGACCAGCAGCCAGCTCGAGATGCGCACGTCGACCGCCGCTGCGCCGCCTGCCGCCCGGAGGACGAACAATCCGGCGATCGCGAACGCGTCGACGAGGTACATGCGCTTCACCCACAGCGTGTACGCGACCTGGCCGATCGCGAACGCAACGGCGAACGCGAGCGCCTCCGGTCCGAGCGCCGCCTGCAGGCCGATCCCCGCGATCGCGAGGATGCCCGCAGCCCACAGCGCTCGCTGCGGGCTCACGTCGCCCTGCGCGATCGGCCTGAAGCGCTTGACGGGATGCAGCCGGTCGGCGGCCACGTCACGAACGTCGTTCACGAGATAGCCGGCGCTCGAGAGCATGCAGTACGAGGCGAACGTCGCCAGCGCCTCGAGCACACGGGTCGGGTCACCGAGCCGTCCGGCAAAGAGGACGCCTGCGAACACGAGGAGGTTCTTCGTCCACTGGTGCGGACGGAGCGCGACGATGTCCGCGCGCACCGCGTGGCGACGCTCCGGTGCGGAGAGCAGACCGGTCACCGGAACGGCACCGATCCCATCAGCGGCCGCAGCCGGCGGTAGACGGCGAAGAAGTCGCGATCGTCCGGAGAAAGGTAGCGCGTCGCCGACTGCTGCACGTTCGGCACGACCTTCACGGGGTCTCTGGCACCGGAGCGGGCGTACGCGTTGAACGTCGGCCACTGCGGATTGATGTCGAGCTCGATCGCGCGGACGGCGCCCGCACGCACGAGGATCGCCGCCAGCGAGCCGACCGTCTGGTAGTCCGCCGCGGCGTAGACGAGATTCCCGTGGCGATCGACACCGACCCCGGTACGCCAGACGCGGATGGCGTTTCCGAGCGTCGCACCCCACGCCGAGCTGTCGCTGAGATTCGGGTTCGGCCGGCCGCCGTCGACGATCAGCGGCAGGTTCTGGCGCGCGAACACGACACCGCGTCCGGGCGCCGCACCACCGTGCCACGCGACGACGTTCACCCGCCCGTCGGCATAGCCGACGACCGTTCCCACGCCCCGCACGAACGGCGTGAAGACCTTGCCGTTCACGGCGAAGCCGCCGTGACCGTCCCGATAGGCGAAGCCGCTGTTGAACGTCGCGAGCAGGCGCCAGCGCTCCCCCCACGGCACCGAGAGCGGGCCCCGCTGCGGCCGGCCGGGCGGCTCGTACCGGCCGGGGTAGAGGGCCAGCTGCGTGCGCGTGTGGTCGACCCACGCGACGTACGCGACGACCCGGGGGTACACCGGGTCCGGACGGAAGGTCGTCACGAGCACCGGCGGCGCGCCGCGGACGAGCGGCGTCACCGCGTGCCAGACGCCCTCGCCGGCGAGCCGCGGGGAAACCGCCGCCACCACGCGCGCCGGCCGGAACGCCGGCAGGCGCGGCGCCTGCGCGAGCTTGCCGACGGTCGGCAGCGTCCGGAGCGCCGGGCCACCCGGCTTCGGCGCCTTCCAGGAGTAGTAGGCCCGCTCGACGTCGTTGACGAACCAGGCGCCGCCGTGGCTCCTGACCCACTCGACGGAGCGGACGCCGAGCGGCAGGCTCGACGGCTGCGCCATCGTGCTGATGTACGAGTAGAAGACCGGCACGAGCAGGATCACGAAAATCGCGAGCGCGCGGCGCCGGTATACGCGGCGTCGGCGAAGCCGACGTTCGGTCCGCCGCGCGTCAGCGCGACGGGCGACGTGCACATGCCCGTTCAGCGGGTCGGAAGCCACGACCTTCTCAACGGTAGGACTCGTTGATGAACACTCTGTGAAATCGCCCTGCACACGACATGATTAGAGGCGCCGAACGAGCGACCGCGGTAGCGCCAGCACGATCCACATGGCGGCGCGGAGAGCCCGCGGAACCCACACTACATCGACGTCGCGACGGAGCGCCGCGACAATCTCCGCCGCCACGCGCTCGGGACCGACGGCGAGCGGTGCCGACCGGAGGCCCGCCGTCATCGCGGTCCGGACGAACCCGGGCCGCACGAGCAGGATGCGCACACCGGTCTCGGCCGAGCTCAGCTGCATCCCACGCACGAATGCGTCGAGGCCTGCCTTGGAGGCGCCGTAGACGTAGTTCGACGCGCGCGGACGCTGCGCGGCCGCGGAGGAGAGGACGACGATCGTCCCGCGCCCCTGCCGGCGGAGGAAGCTCGCGACGATCGTGAGCGCCGAGACAGCGCCCGTGAAGTTGGTGTCCGCGATCTCGACGGCTGATGCGGCGTCGCGCTCGGCAACCGACTGATCTCCGAGCACGCCGAACGCGAGCAGCACGAGATCGACGTCCCCTCCGGCGAACACGGGCTCGAGCGCCTGCTCGTGCGTCGAGGTCGCGCGGGCGTCGAACTCGATGCGCTCGACCGCCGCGCCGGCGGCTTCGAGCTCGGCCGTCTCGAGCTCGTCCGGCCGTCGCGCCGCGAGCACGACGTCGAGCGGTCCCTCGCGCAGGAGCTCGAGCACCGTTGCGCGCGCGATCTCGGAGCCGCCTCCCAGGACGAGGACTCGCCGGATGCGCGCCACCGCAGCCATCAGGCCGCCTGCCGTTCGGTGATGCGCAGGCGGCGTGCGAGGTCGCCGCGCATCCGGCCGTCGGGGTCGAGGCGCGCGTGCGTCCGGCGCCACTCGCCGAGACGCGGATACATCGCGGCGAATACCGCGTCCCGCAGACGGGCGTCCTTGGCGAGGTACACGCGGCCCCCCGCCTGCGCCACGATCTCGTCCGCCCGGTCGAGCACCGTGTTGAGCCCCGCGACCGGGAGCGCGATGTCCAGCGCGAGCGTCCAGCCGGGAATCGGGAACGAGAGCGGGCCGGATTCGTCGCCGAAGCGCTTCAGGACGCCGAGCACGGGCCGCAGCTCGCTCACGAGGCGGAGGATCTCGACGACCTCCCGCTCGCAGCCGAACGGAATCGCGAACTGGTACTGGAGGAAGCCGGTGCGCCCGTAGAGCCGGTTCCAGTCGCGCAGCGCGTCGAGCGGGTAGAAGTACGGGCCGAGCGGCTCGAGCATCCCGCGCCCTTCGCGCGCCCTGCGGAAGTAGAGCTCGTTGAACGCGTCACCGGGAGCGCCGCGCAGAAGCGGCGAAACGGACGCCCACGACGGAACGCGCACGGTGCGGACGCGATCGGCGCGAAGGGGGGTCGCACGGTCCGCGGGCGGCAGCTCCGACACGCCGGCGTGGTCGCCGCGCAACAGGATCGACCGGCCCAGCTTCCGCCCCTGCGCGCGCCCGTCGATCCATGCCACCGAGTACCGGTACAGGTGATCCGTGGCCGTGAGACGCGCGAAGGCGTCCTCGATGTCCCGCGCGCGCTCGACGTCCACCCGCATCGTCGTCGTCTCGATGCGGAGCAGGCGAAGCGTTGCGTCGAGGATCACGCCCGTGAGGCCGAGACCGCCGACGGTCGCGTCGAACTCCTCGGGGGTCGACTCGGCGGAGAGCGTGCGGATCTCGCCGCCCGGGTCGAGCAGCGTCAACGACAGCACGTGCCGCCCGAACGCCCCGTCCCGATGGTGGTTC
>DATKQO010000170.1:0-6208 GCA_035532715.1 Gaiellaceae bacterium
CGCGCTCCATCGTGACCCCACGATCGTAGAGAGTGAGCTAGCGTCCCGCCGGGTTGCACTCCCGTCGCCTGATTCCGCTCGCGTGCGCGCTCGCGGCACTCGCATCCGCGAGCGCCGGCGTCGTCGCGTCGCTGCACTCGCAGAACTGGGACACGAGCGCGCTCGTTCGTGTGCACGACAACCTCGGGATCGCGAGGCTCGCGCTGGCCGACGACCCGGCGTTCCCGCTCCGCCACGGGTCGGGCTTCTACGACGGCGCCTACTTCTACGCGATCGCGCGCGACCCGCTCGCGACCGGCGGCGCGCACCGGCTGTTGACGCAGGCGCCGTACTACTGGGGCCACCCGGCGTACGGGTGGCTCGCCTGGCTCGCGAGCGGCGGCGGGCGGCCCGGAGCGGTTCCGGATGCGCTCCTCGCCGTCGGGCTGCTCGCGGTCGCGGTCGCGGGGGCGGCGGCGAGCATCCTCGCGGTCGCGATCGGCTGGTCGGCGTGGGGAGGGCTCGCCGTCGCGCTCAACCCGGGGCTCGTCTTCGCCGTGTACTCGGATACGAGCGAGCCGCTCGGTGCCGCGCTGCTCTTGCTCGCGCTCGCGGCGTACGCGCGCGGCCGCCGCCGCTCGGCCCTCGGCCTCCTTGCGGCGCTCTGCCTCGTGAAGGAGCCGCTCGTGCTCGTGCCGCTCGCGATCGCGGCCTGGGATCTCTGGCGCACCCGCCGCCCGCCGCTCGTCGCCGCCGCGGTCGTGCCGGCGGCTGCGTGGTGGCTCTACCTTCGGATCCATCTCGGCGCGTTTCCGTTCGGGCTGGGCGGCGAGCGCCTGACCGCGCCTCTTGTGGGCTGGGAGCGCGCGTTGCTCGACGCGGCCTCGCAGTCGTGGAACCCGGGCGTCGACACGGCGCAGATGGGTGAGGCGGCGGTCGCCCTGATCGTCGTCGTCGGCCTCGCGATCTTCGTCGCCGCCGTCTTCGCGCTGCGGCTCCGCAGTGTCGTCGCGCCTGCGTTCCTCGCGATCGCCGCGCTCTACGCGTGCATCACGCCGAACGGCGTGCAGTACCCGAAGGACCTGATTCGGGAGCTCGCAGTCGTGCTCACGCTTCTCCCGTTCGTCCTTGCGGCTCGCGCGACTCCGGCGGAGCCAGCGTCCGCGCGTAGATGTCCTCCAGCTCGTCCGCTTTTTCGGCGACGATCAGGAAGCTGAACGCAAAAAGCCGCGGCCAGCGGCGCGCGAGCAGTCCCGCCGTGGTGTCTGCGGCGCGAAGCGCCGTGCTCGCGCCGACCATGTCGCGGATCGGCGGACCGAAGCCGCGCACCTCCTTGACCACGAATCCGCCGTTTCGGAGCAGCTTCTTGAACGAGTAGATCGTGAACAGGCGGGTGTGCGTGAGGTCGAGGATGCCGCGCTTGCCGTAGTTGAACTGGCCGAGGAAGAGGCTCAGGCGCATGACGAGGAACGCGACGTTCCCCGTGCTCGCGTAGAGCTTCCCACCGGGCTTCAGGATCTCCGCGATCTTGCGCACCCCCTCTTCGGGCCGCTTGAGGTGCTCGAGCACGTCGAGCACGAGCACGCAGTCGTACTCGTGCCTGCCGAGCGTGCGGTCGAAGTCTCCGTCGAGGTCGAGCGCGATCGCCTCGGCGGCTCCCGCATCGGCGGGCCGTTCCGTGTCGGCGGACGTCACGTGTGCGACCTTCTGCGCGAGCAGCGCGCTGAGGACGCCGCGGCTCGCGCCCAGATCCGCGACCCGCCATTCGGGCGGCCATTCGCGCGAGAGGATCTCGTGATGGAGCGTGTTGTCCGCCTGCTTCACGCGGTAGCCGCTCTCGTCGAACGCGCCGAAGTCGAACTTGGGCTCGTAATAGAGCCCCGCCTCGCCGAGGCGCACCTTGGTGACGGCCTTGAGGCAGTTCGCCGCGTACTTCAGGCCGTTGACGCGGGAGATCTCGTCGCCGTAGAACGTCGGCACTGCGATCTCCCGGATGACCCGCCCGGTCGAGAGCAGCTGGATCAGAACCTCCGTGTCGAAGTGGAAGTCGTCCGAGTCGAGCTGGAAGTTGATCGAGCGGAGCGCCTCGACCTTGTAGGCCCTGTAGCCGGAGTGGAACTCCGAGAGGTTGCTGCGGAGCATGCGATTCTCGATCGCCGTCAGCACCTGATTCCCGATCCACTTGTAGAGCGGCATGCCCCCGCGCAACGCATCGCGCCGGTTGATCATCCGCGAGGCGATCAGCGCGTCCGGCTCGTGCTCTCCGAGCGCGTTGACGATCTGCGGCAGGTACTCGGGGGCGTACTGGCCGTCCCCGTGCAGCAGGACGACATAGTCGAAGCCCTGCTTGATCGCGTGGAGGTAGCCGAGCTTCTGGTTGCCCCCATAGCCGCGGTTGAACGGCGTCCGGAGCACGGTCACGTTGCGGAACCCCAGCCGCTCCGCCGCGAGACGCGCCGTCTCGAAGGTGCGGTCACCGGACGAGTCGTCGATCACGAGCACCTCCGCGAACAGATCGCGCAGCCGGTGCGGGATCCGCTCGAGAACGCTCGCGATGAAGTGCTCGGCCTGGAAGGCCACGATGAAGATCGCGACCCTCGTGCGCCCGAGCACCGCTGCCGCCTCGTCCACGGCCGCCTCGTCGAGAGCGAAACGGGCGAGCGCCACCGGCCGCACGGAAGCGGGCGGCTCAGTCATCCGATCCGGGTCGACGTGCCAGGCGTCGATCGTATCCGGGGCCGGGCAGGCCGTCCTGACCGGTACCGTCCGGGCATGCGCACACGGACTCTTGGAGACGGCGGGCCCGAGGTCACCGTCGTCGGGCTCGGCACGAACAACTTCGGCGCCCGCTGCGACCTCGCGCAGACGCGCGCCGTGATCGACGCGGCCCTCGACGAGGGGATCACCCTCTTCGACACGGCGGACATCTATTCGCAGGGGACGAGCGAGTCGTACATCGGCGAGGTGCTCGAGGGACGCCGCGACCGCGTGCTGCTCGCGACGAAGTTTGGGAAGCCGATGGACGACGGGCCCGCGCTGCCGCGCGGCTCGCGCGACTACATCCGCTGGGCGGTCGAGGGCTCGTTGCGCCGCCTGCGCACCGAGACGATCGACCTCTACCAGATGCACGAGCCGGACCCGGAGACGCCGGTCGAGGAGACGCTCGGCGCGCTCGACGAGCTCGTGCGTGAAGGCAAGGTGCGCTTCATCGGCTCGTCGAACTTCTCGGCGGAGCAGATCGAGCAGGCGGACGGCCTCGCGCGCGACCGCGGCTTCGCCCGCTTCGTCGCGGCGCAGAACCACTACAGCTTCGTCGCCAGGGAGATCGAGGACGACGTGCTGCCCGCCTGCGAGCGGCTCGGGATCGGGATGCTGCCCTTCTTCCCCCTCGCGAGCGGCCTCCTGACCGGCAAGTACGTGCGCGGCACGCAGGCGACCGAGGGCCGTCTGGCCGGCCGGGAGATCACCGAGGAGCAGTTCGACCGGGTCGAGCAGCTCGCGCGTTTCGCCGGCGAGCACGGCGTCCCGCTGCTCGACGTCGCGATCGGCGGCCTGCTCGCGATGCCGGCGGTGTCGTCGGTGATCGCCGGCGCGACGAAGCCCGAGCAGGTGCGCGCGAACGTCGCGGCCGGCCGCTGGGAGCCCTCGCCGGAGGCGCTCGGGGCGCTCCGCGCGCTGCGCTGACCGCAGCTCAGCCTCGCGCCGCTCCGTGGTCCGGGCGGGCGAGCAGGATCGCGCCGAGCGTCACCGCGGCGAACGCGGCGATGCGGACGCCGCCGAACACGCCCGGGGGAATGGGCTCCCCGAGCACGACCGTGCCCGCGGCGATCGGCAGCGCGTTCGTGAGCAGCGTCGCCAGGCCGGCGACCGTGAGCGCGCCGCCCTTCTGATACCCGAGCTGGATGAGCGCCGTTCCGAGCGCATAGCCGGCGACGACGCCGGCGGCGAACACCACGCGCGCCCCTCCCTCGGTTGCGACCTTGACCGAGATGTCTCCGATCGAGAAGAACAGTCCTCCGGCGACGCCGTCGCCGATCGAGCGTGCGTCGAACCTCCGTCCGAGCTCGAGTGCGACGAGTGCCGCACCGGCCGTCCCTGCGAGCCAGATGACGATCACGGCCGTCGACCCGCCCGTGCCCTCGGCGCTGCCGGCCGAGAGCGAGATCGCGAGCGCCAGCAGCCCGAGCATCGCCACGAGCACGCCCACGAGCTCGTGCCGGCCGAGGCGGCGGTTGCCGAACCGTGCGGAGACGAAGGCGAGGATCCCGATCCCGCCGGCGGCGACGCTCTGCACGAGCGTGAGCGGCGCGAACGCGAGCGCGGCGACGTAGAGCGCGAAGCCGAAGGTCTCGAGCGCGAAGCCGATGAGCCAGCCGCGATCGGTCAGGAGCGCGTGTCCCGCCTGAAGCGGGTGCCGCAGCGAGAGCGGGGGCAGCGCCGACGCGGCATCGTGCTCGCGCAGGTAGCCGACGTTCGTCAGCGTGGCGGACGCGAGCGCCAGAACGAGCGCGAAGCCGGTCTGGACGTTCAGCGGAGGAGCGGCACGAGCCGCCGCAGTCGGGCCCGCTCCGCGGGCAGGTAGAAGCCGAGGAGCGCGAGCGAGAGCGGATACGCGAGCACGACGAGGAACGACGGCGCGAGCCCGAGGTGCGTCGCCCGGGCGGCGACCGTCAGGCCGGCGCCGGCGCCGAGCGCTGTGACCACACGCCGCCACTGGTAGGCGACCGGGTACACCCGCTGTGCGTAGAACGTCATGCCGACGAAGAGCCCGACGTACGCCGCCGCCGTCGCGATCGCGGCGCCGACCATGCCGTAGCGGGGGACGAGCCAGAAGTTCAGGCCGATGTTGAGACCCGCGCCGGCCCCGGACACGATCCAGTTGAACTGCGTGCGTCGCGCGCGGCCGCTGCCGATCGCGAGCACGGTGTAGCCCGCGTACACCACGCCGGCGAACGCGAGCAGCGCGATCCCCTTCTGCGCGCGGTCGTATTCGTGCGCGACCATGGCGCGCGTGATCCACGGCGCCAGCGCGCCGAGCGCGAGCGCGATCCACGACGCGACGACGAGCAGGTAGGTGAGCACAAACGAGTACGTCCGCCGCGCGTCTGCGTCGTCTTCGATCGAGTACGCGAACGCCGGCCACGCCGTGCGGAACGCGAACATCACGAACGTGATCACCGACGCGATCTTGATCGCAGCCGAGTAGACGCCGACCTCCGCCTGGCTCTTGTAGGCGGCGACGAAGACCCGGTCGATGAAGTTGATCGCCCAGAGCGCGAGGGCCGACGGGACGAGCGGGAGCCCGAACTTCTGCATGCCGCGCAGGAGAGCCCGGTCGAACTGGAGGCCGAGCTGCTCGCGGCGGTACGCGAGCAGGACGAGGTACACGCACAGTGTGCCGAGGAAGTTGCCGACGAGCAGGCCGAGCGCGCCCTCGTGGAAGCCGACGATGAGGACGACGGTCGCGCCGATCGTGATCAGGACGTTCGCCACGCTCGCGATCGCGAATGCGACCGAGCGCTCTTCGACCCGGAAGAGCGACGTCAGCTGCTCGTAGTTCATCTGCGCCCAGAAGCCGATCGCCGCGGCGCGGATCAGCTCGGGGTGGTCTCCCATCTTCGGGAGCGCGTGTGCGAGCTGCGACGCGAAGACGAGGCTGAGCACGAGCCCGGTCGTCGCCATCGTCATCGTGAACCAGAACGACGTGCGCACGACGACGAGCCGGCGCGCGGCGTCCTTGTGGTCGAAGTAGAAGCGGAAGAACGCCGTCGAGACGCCCATCCGCAGCACGATCACCGCCACGGCGGAGGCAGCCGTCAGGGTCTCGACGCGGCCGTACGAGCCGGGCAGCAGATAGCTCGTGTACAGCGGCAGCAGGACGACCGCGAGGATTCGCGACACGAGCCCCCCGAGCCCGTAGACGACCGAGTGGCGGGCGAGTCGCCGCAGCTCATGGCCGAGCTTCATGCGCGTGAGCGTACTTCCCGGCCTGGTCGCTGAAGGCGACCCGGGCCGCGATCAGGCGGCCGCGACGTCGCCGAGGCGGTAGCGGAGGTCGTTCAGGCGGACGTGCCAGTCGTCCGACCGGGCCGCCACGCGCTTCATCGAGCGGCAGGCCAGCTCGACGAGCTCGTCGTCCGGCAGGCCGTGCGTCTCGACCCACTCGCGATCCGCCGCGGGCAGCTCGTCCGGCGGCTCTCCGGCCGCCGACGCGACGAGCTCCGCCGCG
>DATKQO010000171.1:0-4899 GCA_035532715.1 Gaiellaceae bacterium
ATCGAGTTCGACGGCTTCGAGGACGGCGTCGTCCGCGCGCGCCTCGCGCTCGAGCAGAAGCACTTCGCGCCGAACGGCTACGTGCACGCCGCCTCGGTCGTCGCGCTCGCGGACACGGCGGCCGGCTACGGCTGCCTGCTCACCCTCCCCGAGGGCGGCACCGGCTTCACGACGATCGAGCTGAAGACGAACTTCCTGCGCAGCGCGCAGGAAGGCACGATCGCCTGCGAGGCGCGCCTCGTGCACGGCGGCCGCACGACCCAGCTTTGGGACGCGACGGTCCGGGATGCGCAAGGGCGCCCGATGGCGCTCTTCCGCTGCACGCAGCTCGTGCTACGCGGCTAGGGCGGGCGCGCCCTCGGCGTCTTCGCGCCAGAAGTCGAAGACGGCTTCGAAGACCGCCTGTCTCGCCGCCGGCGGCAGCTCGAGGAGCCGAGGGGCGATGCGGAGCAGCTCTTCCTGCCAGTCGGTGACGCGATCCTGGGGCACACCTGCATCGTGGCACGATCCACCGGGGCGCGCCATCCCCCATTTTCCCCGAGGCAACAAGGCCGGTCAGCGGCGGCCGGAGCGGTAGCCGCGCGCCATGAAGCAGCGGTCGCAGAGCGTCGCCCACGGCGCTGTCCGCGAGCCGCAGACCCGGCAGCGGCCGATCGTCGGATCGTCGATCTCGGCGCGGAGCTCCTGCACGACGCGCGCGGCGGCGGCCTCCTCGAGCGCAGCCGCCTTCTCGATCGTCACGCCTGCGACCCCCGGGTACTGCAGCGCGAACCAGCGCAGGATCGACGCCTCGCGCGCCGCCTGCTCGGCCTCCCCCAGCTTCGCCGTGTCGAGCCGGTGCGGATCGAGGAGCCAGCCGATCACCGTCCGCTGCGGCTGGTCGCCCGCGACCGCACAGGCGAGCGCGCCGAGCAGCCCCAGCCCGTCCTCGTCGATCGGAGCCTGCATCAGCTTCCAGACGTCCGCGAGCCCGAGCTCCTTCCGGCAATGGTGCAGCGCGTCCCGTACCGCGTCGAGCCGGGCGAGCAGCGGCTGGATCGACTCGACGTTGAGCCAGCCCTCGTCGCTCCAGTAGCGGAGCGCCGCGTTCCTCCAGGCGTGCAGCGCCGGCTCGATCTCGTCGACCCGCGCGACATCGAGATCGGCGAGCTGCGGGCGCAGACGGCCGGTGTCCACGATGCGGTATCCGAGATGGCCGCCGGGGAGCTCCACATGCGGCGTCAGCGCGTCGCGCACGAGCTCCGGATCGGGATGCGCCCACGGCACGCCGGTCAGCACGCCGACATGGCCCCGCTCGTGAAAGCCGAAGCGGCCCGCACGGCCTGCGATCTGCGCGATCTCCCAGGGCTCGAGGTCGCGGCGCTCCTTCCCGTCGAACTTCTCCGTCTCCGCGAAGAGCAGCGTCTCGCACGGCAGGTTCACGCCGTGCCCGAGCACGTCCGTCGACGCGCACACCTCGGCGGCGCCCGAAATGAAGCGGTCGATCTCCTCGCGCCGGGATGCGAGCGGCATCGCTCCGTAGAGCACCGCGACCCGCCCGGGATGGAGTTGGTTCAGCTCGCCCGCGAGACCGATCACCGCACGGCGGCTGAACGCGACGACGACCGTGCCGGCGCTCAATCCCGCGATCCCGCGCTTGCCGAGCCAGTCGAGCGGCGCCTTCCGCTCGAAGAAGCGAATCTCGGCGTCCGGGAATGCGTGCTGTACGAGGGGCAGCGCCTCGACGGCGCCGAGCAGGAGGATGTGCCGGTACTCGCCGCCGAGCATCAACCGCGTCCACGCCGAGCCGCGTTCCTCATCCTCCGCCCACTGCACCTCGTCCAGCACGAGCGTCTCGCCGCGCATCGGCGCCATCTCGGCGGTGCAGCAGACGATCGGCGCCTCCGGGTTCACCCGCTCCTCGCCCGTCACGAGGCCGACGGCGCCCTCGCCGAGCTCGGCGGAGAGCCGCCGGTGCGCCTCCTGAGCGAGCATGCGCAGCGGCGCCGCGTAGACGCCGCGACCGTTCTCGACGAGGAAGCGGAGCGCGTCGTGGGTCTTGCCCGAGTTGGTCGGACCGAGGTGCGCGATCACCGTCTCCGGCTCGGTCGCCCGCTGCGGCAGCCGGACGGTCAGCTCGGAGCCGGCCTTCAGCGCGGGCTGCCGCCGCCGGTGGCGCTCGCTCCGGCTCGGCCGCTTCTGCCGCTGGTTCCGCCCGCCCGCCATGGGGCCACGGTATCGGGCGCTCGGCCCAGTGGTGCAACCACTAGTTCACAGCCGCCAGAGTTTCGTTTCCCTCACTCGACTTGATTGGGCCGCCAGAGTTTCGTTTCCCTTCTGGCAGGTCCGCCGCTGCTTCGGAGCGAGCCGGAGGCGAGTGGAGAAGCGGCGGCGGGTCGGTCATCGGCCGCCGATCTTGATGCTCGCGGTGGCGACGATTTCGCCGGCGCGGAGCACGCGCAGGTTCCCCTCGCTGGGCGTGACGGCGAGGTCGAGGACTGCGGTGACGTACTCGTAGACGATCGTCTCGGGCATCGTGATCGCGCGGTTGAGCAGACGGAGCTTGCGGTCGGAGCGGATGAAGCGGACGAACTCGACCCGGCCGGCGGCGGGCCAGCCGGCGGGGAGCTCGGCGAGCGGGCGCGGGCGCCGTGGCGAGCTGTCGGCCGCGCTCTCGGTCGGCGTGCGCCCGTTGGTCGCCCGGTAGCGGTGGTTGGCGTTGTGGAAGGTCTCGAAGTCGCGTGACCGCTCGACCAGGTGGGCGAGCGAGGAGAAGCGCTCCTGGCGGAAGAAGCGCTTGTCGAAGGTGTCGTTGAAGTGCTCAACGGTGCCGTTGCGCCACGGCTCCCGTGCCGGGATGAAGCGCGGCGTCACGCCCTGCTGGAGGCAGAGCCGGACGATCAGGCCGAGCCCCTTGGGGGCGACGAAGGGACCGCCGTTGTCGAGCTGGAGCCGGTCCGGCAGCCCGAGCCTTCCCCAGAGCGCGAGGAGCGCGTCGGCGACCTGCTCGTCCGAGATCGAGGGAACGACCTCGATCCCGCAGCGGTGCGAGGCGCGGTCGATCGCGTTGAGGGCGTAAAAGCGCACCCCGCCGTCGAGATGCCGGGGGCCGACCAGGTCCGCCTCGTGCAGCTCGCCCGGCCGCTCAACCGCGACCTGAGGGTAGGGGACGCCCTTGGGCTGGCGCCGCCTGCCGGTGCGGCGGCGGGTCGCGCCAGCGCGGGCGATGATCCGCTCGACCGTCCGCCTCGGCGGCGGCTCGACACCGAGCTTCTCGAGCTCCCAGGAGATCGCATCGGCGCCGACCTGCGCCCACGGGTTTGTGACCAGCCGCTCGCGCACCGCGAGCACGAGCGTCTCCGTCTCGACCGCGGTGCGGTGCGGCGCTCGCGCCGGCCCGCGCTTGCGCCCCGCCGCCCAGTCCGCGTCAGCGGGGTCATGGCGGCCGACCCACTTCGCCACCCACTGCCGCGTGCGGCCGAGCGAAAGAGCGATCTCCTCCGGCGACTCGCCCGCCAGCCGCCGCCGCACCGCCTCCCGCCGCAGCTCCACCTCTGTCCTGGCCATCCCGGTTGCCTCCCTGCTCGAAAGCAGCGAGCGTCGGAGCCAGGCCGGACAGCCCCAGGGAAACGAAACCCTGGCGGCTCACGGCAAACGGAGGTAAACGAAACTCTGGCGGTTCCAGGTAAACGAAACCGTGGCGGCCGTCAAGTAATGCCTACGGAAGACGCGTAGGCGTCTTCGCAGCGCAGGGGTAACGAGCGTCGGCTGCGCGAGCGTCTTGTCGCCTGACCGCCACCACGGGCGCGCGTCGTGGCAAAAGTTTGGCAAAAGTCGAGAGCGACGATCTCGCCCCAGGAGACAGAAAGGCCCCGTTTCCGGGGCCTTTCGAGTAGCGGGGGCAGGATTTGAACCTGCGACCTCCGGGTTATGAGCCATCCGTTGCCAGTTCTGATAACGCCAAGCTCGGCGCGATTCGGCCACATCAGGTCCTCTCGGATCAGCTCCGGGTGGCTCAGACAGGCAAAACTTCTGCCAATCCGGAGGGCACCCGAGAGGAGCGCGGCGTGCCGTGGGTCTGTTTTGGTGGCCGGCTACGACGGCGGGGCGCTTTGAAACCCCGACGTCGGATCTCGGGTCGGTGACTGCGGGTCGCGCGTGAGTGGTGCGTCAGCGTCTTCGATGACCTTCGTGTGCGGTTGCGTCGCGGTTTCGAAGGGCGGGCCGAGGTCGACGAACGGTTGCCGGCCTGCAAGCGTCCACGCGTTTCCTCCGCACATCGGGCAGCGCTCCGGCTCGGTTCGCCTTCGTGCCCCGTAGCCGCAGCCTGAACAGCGCAGCTCCAGCGTCGGCAAGGGCAGGGGAATGCCGTGGGCTACGCTCGACTCCTCTGATCCCGCCAGCATGACTAGCAGTGTTCCCCTCGGTTTCTCGTCCCAAACGAAGGAGCGGCGGAGTCCTGCGACCGAGGTACAATTTGCGGTGACGGCCGCCGCGGGGCGGGCCTGACGGAAGAACCGTAGAGCCGGTTCAGCAAGCCGTCACTGCCTTACTCGTTGCGACCTCCGGTCGGACTCGTGAGTGGAGAAGGTCAGCATGTTCACGCAACGTTTCGTGGACGCATGATCGAGAACGAGACCCAGCAGCTGCGGGTTCTGATCGCGAACGAACGGCGCGACCGGCTCGAGCTGCTCGCCCAGGTCGTCGCCGGGCTCGGACACGAAGTAATCGCGCGCTCGATCGACGTCGGAGAAGTCGGCCCGGTCACGGCGCGAGAGCATCCTGATGTGGCCCTGGTCGGGCTCGGCGTGTCCTCGCAGCACGCGCTCGAGCTGATCGAGCAGATCGTCCAGGAGTCGACGTGCCCCGTGATCGCGCTCCTCTCCGCCGAGGAGCCCGGGTACGTGCGCGAGGCGGCCA
>DATKQO010000172.1:0-2060 GCA_035532715.1 Gaiellaceae bacterium
TCGAGAGCCCGGCGAGCTGACGGTGCTGGTCCTGTGCCGAGAGCCAGAGGGTGAGCACGTCGCTCGCCACGTCGTGCGACGCGAGCACGGCGCGTGGCTCGATCGGCGCGGCGATCAGCCTCGGCGCGAGCACGCGCGCGCGCACGACGACGTGCGCGGCAGCGAACGCGCCGGCGACGTCGCCCTCGGAGCGGTGCCAGCGCAGCAACACGTTGTCCGGTGCCTCCTCGTGCAGCGCCGCCGCGCTCTCGGCGTCGCGAGGCTCGACAAGCGCCGGGAGCTCGTCGATCTCGATCATGACGTACTCCGCTGCGTCGGCCGCGAGCTCAGGCCTGTCGGCGATCACGAGCGCGACCGGCTGCCCGACGTACCGCACCCGACCCGACGCGAGCACGGGGTGCATCACCGGCACCACCTCTGCGCCGTCGCGTGTCACCATCGGGAACGGATCGACGAGGCCGTCGATGTCTGCGGCCGTGAGAATCGCGTGCACACCGGGCATGGCGCGCGCAGCGTCCGTGTCGATCCCGGCGATCCGCCCGTGCGCGTAGAGGCTGCGCACGAACGCTCCGTGCAGCATCCCCGGCAGTTTCAGGTCGCCGACGTACTGCGCCTCGCCCTTGACGAACCGCTCGTCCTCGGCGCGCGCGACCGGACGGCCGACCCACGGCGCGGTTGCTAGCTCAGGTGCTCGCGCAGCCAATCCGCCGCCAGGGGACGGTACTTGTAGCCGATGTTGTTGCACACGTGGTTGCCCTCGTCGTACAGGACGAACTCTCCGTTCTGCGCCTCGTCGGCCTGCCGCTTCGTCTGCTCCCACGGGATCAGCCGGTCGAGCCGCCCGGTGATCGAGAGGAAGGGCTGGTCGACGAGCGGCGCCGCTTCGCGCAGATTGAGCTCGGACGCCTTCGCGCGGGCCTCCTCGTCGTTCGCGGCACCCGTGTGATACGCGACGGTCTCGCGCGTCTGCTGCGGGAGCGTGGGCCAGCACTCGCCGAAGTCGAACGCGCCGCTGATTCCCACAACGGCTCTGATCCGCTTCTCGTAGGCAGCGGCGCGCGGCGCGTAGTAGCCGCCCAGGCTCACGCCGGCGACGCCGACGCGGTCGAGGTCGAGGTCGAGGTCGTCGCGATCTGCGAGCGCATCGAGTGCCGCCGTCACTGCGACCTCGTAGTTCGGGTAGATGCGCGTCGTCAGACCGCTCTCGCCCTGACCGGGGCCGTCGAGCGAGAACGTCGCGAGACCGCGTACGAGGAAGACGTTCTCCCACCCGAAGAACTCCTCCTTCGTCGAGTCGAGGCCCGGAATGAGCAGCACGAGCGCGGCGGGGTCACCGCCCGGACGGCGCAGGTTGCCGACGAGCCGCGTGCCGTGCTCGAAGGGGATCTCGATCCGCTCGGCCGTCGGGTCGAGGTGACGGTGCGCGTTCCGCAGCGCGTCGACGGCGAGCTTGGTCGCCTCCGCGTAGAGCTCGGGGTCGAGCATCCAGACGAACTTCGCGAAGTGGTACGAGAGCGCCGCCCGATTCCAGGCCTCCCCCGCCGTCCGCGTCCGGCCGCGCTGCTCCGCCGTGCGCGCGAGCTCGGCGTGCATGTGGCCGTTCTCGACCCACGCCGGCAGCCACTCCGCCCAGGTCGTCACGCCCGACGTGACGCGCTGGAAGTCGCCGTAGTCGACGCCGTTTCCGACGAAGCGCGGCGCCCAGTGCGCGATCGCCGACGCCACCCGTTCGTCACGCTGCGCCTGCACCCGCCATCACCTCTTTCGGGTCGTGCCCGAGGTCCTCGAGGAGCACGACCGCGCAATTGCGTCCGGGCGCGCCCGTGATCGAGCCGCCCGGATGCGTGGTCGCGCCGGTCTGGTAGAGGCCCGCGATCGGCATGCGGTGCTGCGCCCACCCGGGCGCCGGCCGCCGCAGACCGTCGTTCGCGTAGCTGCGGTCGCCGCCGTGAATCGTCCCGTGCCACATGTGCTCGTTGTGGTGCTCGATGTCCACGGGGCTCTTCACGAGCTCGCCGAGGACCGTCTCGCGCGTCATGTTCGGCGCCGCGCGCAGCAGC
>DATKQO010000173.1:0-2522 GCA_035532715.1 Gaiellaceae bacterium
CCTGGCCGGCCGCGTACCCGACGAAGTACGTCCGCACGAGCCGCGGCAGCGACTCGTTCACGCCGCGCGCTGCGAGGAGGCGCTGCCAGCGCCACGCCATCGGCCAGACGGACACGACCATGATCGCAAGCGCCGCGACGAACCACCAGGCGCGTGCGTGCGTGAGCACGTGCCACGTCTTTCCGATGTCGATCTTCCAGAGGATGTACGCGGTACAGAGGCCGGTGACGACGAGTGTCGCGCCGACGCGCCAGAGGCGCCTCACGCGACCGCCTCAGCCGGCACGGTGACGAACCGGATCCGGCCGGCGGACTCGGCGGCGGCCGCTTCGGCGTCCTCACGCGTGCGGCCGGTGGCGAGCACGGCGCCGGCGCGGTCGGATGCACGGAGCAGCTCTCCGAACTCGTGGCCTGGCTTGCGATACACGCGGATCGAGCGCACGCCCGCCACAGTGAATGCGGCCTCGACGCCGTCCACGGCCGTGAGGACGCCGCGCGGGGCCACGAGGAAGCGGACGCACGCTCCGCCGGCGACCGCCGTCGGCTCGAGCTCCTGCTCGTGCACCGGCTCACCGAGTGCGGCGGAAACGGCGAGCGCGCTCTCGTCGATGCCGAGGGCGGCGCGGCAGAGCTCTGCATCGTGGCCTCCGCCGAGACGCGCCGAGACCTTGGCGACGAGCGGTCCGGACGGGCCGAGCAGGAGCTGCGCGGTCACGGGGCCGTGTTCGATCCCGAGCGCGGCCGCCGCGGCGGCCGCGGTGTCCGACACCGCCTCCGCTTCGTCCGGCGCCAGATCGGCGGGCCAGAGGTGCGCCAGCGGGACGCCGAACGCAGGCGGCGGTGCGGGCACCGGGTCGGTGATCGTGAGCGGCACGAGCCGGCCACCGAGCACGAACGCGGTGACGGTCACGGCGCGCAGGCCGGGCAGCTCCTCGACGAGGCAGTAGTCGCCGCGCGACTCGGCGAGCGCCCCGGCGGTCGCGGCCGCGAGCTCGTCCGCCGTCCGCGCCAGCCGCACGGCGCGCTCCCCGAGGCTGTTCGGTGCCTCGACGACGAGCGGGAAGCCGAGCTCGCCGGCGGCGGCGGCCGCCTCGCCCGGCGTGCGACATGCGATCGAACGCGGCTGCGCGAAGCCGGCGGCGGCGAGTCGCTCGCGCTGGCGAAGCTTCGAGACGGAGAGCGCCGCCGCCTCCGGTTGCAGCGGATGCGGGACGCCGAGGCGCTGTGCGACGCGCGACGCGATGCCAACCGCATGGTCGGTGCCCGCCGCGATGAGCCCGTCCACCTGCTCAGCCCGCGCGAGCCGGTCGATCGCAGGCTCGTCCTCGATGGAGACGATCGCCCGCCGGTCGGCGTACCGGAAGCCGGGTGCGGAGGGGTCGCGGTCGGCCGCAATGACGGTGAGCCCCCGCCGCCTGGCGGCGGCGAGCACTCCGAGTTGCGGCGGGCCGGCGCCGAGGACGAGCAAACGCACCGGCCCATTGTCGCGATGACCCCGGCTGTGGCAGCGGGCTAGGCGCGCCCGACCAAGACGATCGAAGGCCAGACGTGCACGAAGGCAACCTGCTTCTCGCCCGGGCCTTCGCCGAACGGGCCCCCGCCGAGATCGCAATCGCGGATCAGCTCCTGGAGGAACGTGTCCATGTCCTGGCGGCGGTTGAAGCGTGGCGCGCCAGGATTCTGCGCGACGGCGGGCCATGTCGCACCGCGCTCCGGATCGTGCCCGGGCCAGTCCTCGTAGGTCCCGGGCGTGAGATCCTCGATGATGTACAGACTGCCACGCGGCAGGCGTGGGAAGAGATATCGGAAAGACTCGAGCGTGAGCTCGGTGATGTGGCTTGCGTCGTCCACGACGACTCGCGTGTCCGGATGGCGCTCGAGAATCGCTCCCAACACGGCAGGATCGGTCTGCGAGCCGGTCGTAACCTCGAACTCAGGCGCACGTGTTGCCGCGAGCGGATCGAGGTCGAGGCCGATAACGGTGGCTCGGGGGAAGAACGCGTTCCACATGCGCAGGCTGTCGCCGCGAAACACGCCGAGCTCGAGGAGCGTAAAGCGGCGGAGTCGCCACGGGTCCAGATACTTGGCATAGACATCGGTGTACGGGATGCCGTTGTGGGTGTGCAGCGCATCCACCTTGTCGGTGCCGAAGATCTGTCCAAGCTTCGTGAGGCCGAACAGGAACGGCACCTTCGTCCCCGCCAGGATCGTGCGTCTGCGCAGCGCCGTCACGCTGCGCAGCATCGCACGACTGGCAGAGGCGCCTAAGAGCTCCTAAAGAAATGAAGGGACCCGTTCGGCGGTAGCGAAGTCGTCGGCACCTGTTGTCACGATCTGGGAGGCGTTGGTGATGTCTTTGCAGCCGTGGGAGGTGCCGGACGAGTTGTGGGTGCGGCTTGAGCCGCTGATCCCGAAGAAGCCGCGCCGGTTTCGCTATCCGGGTCGGCGGCCGCTCGATGACCGACGCGTGTTGTCGGGGATCTTGTTTGTGCTCTGCACCGGTGTCGGCTGGGAGCGGTTGCC
>DATKQO010000174.1:0-5633 GCA_035532715.1 Gaiellaceae bacterium
GCAGTCCGACGAGGAGCCAGGTCCCGCGGTAGAGGCGCCCGTTGACGGGCCGCTCCAGGGACCCGCGGCGCGGACGGCGCCGCTCCGGCGCAGGCGGGAGGGCAGCCACGGCGGCTCTAGTGTAGGACGCCCGCGGGCTGCCCCTGCCGGTTCGGCGCTGCGTTTTCACGGGAAAACGCCGCCGGGGGCCTGACACACCCAATATCGTGCGGATTGTTACATATAGGATCCCGCTCGTTCCCGGCCCGCTCGCGGCGGTTAGGTTCCCCGGCCGCAGGGTACGACTGACGCGGGCGGCCGCCACCGCCGCTCGCTTTGGTAGAAATCGGCAGGTTTACGGCGGCGAATCTGAGGGAAACGGGCTGGCGGCATGCATGCAGTGACCGATACGACCGCGTTGGACCCTGCCCGCGACGACGGCATGCGGTCGATCCACCTGCGCATCCCGGCGAAGGCGGAGTACGTCACGCTGTGCCGGCTCGCCCTCACCGGCCTCGCGCAGCTCCGCGACATCGGCGACGAGACGATGGCCGAGCTGAAGCTCGCGCTCACGGAGGCGGTGTCGAACTCCGTTCGCCATGCGTACGGCCAGGAGGGCGGCGGTCACGTCGACATCACCTACCGCCTCGAGCCGGACCGGCTCGGCATCGAAGTCGTCGACGACGGCCACGGTTTCGACCCCGGCGACGAGCGTCCGCTGCTCGAGGGCGACGAGCTTTCCGAGGGCGGTCTCGGCATCGCGATCATCAAGACGATCGCGGACGAGTTCGAGCTGCAGTCGACTCTCGGCGTGCGCGGTTCGCGATTGCGCTTCTCGAAGACCCTGAACTAGCCGATACCGGGAGTAACCTCGCCGTGCGCGGGGGCGATCCCGATGCTGCAACTCGTCAACACCGGCCACAAGGCGCTTGCGGATTACGCGACCATCGCGACCCGCGGGCTGATGGACGAGATCCGCACCCTGGCCGAGCCGCTTGCGGGCAAGCGCGTGCTCGAGCTTTCGGCCACCGCGTTCGGCGGCGGCGTCGCGGAGATCCAGTACACGCTCGTGCCGCTGATGCAAAACGCAGGCATCGAGGTCGAATGGCGGATCATCCAGGGCGGGGACGAGTTCTTCGACGTCACGAAGACGATCCACAACGCGCTGCAGGGCGATCCGCGCGGCCTCACCTCCGAGCAGCGCGCATGCTTCACGCACTATCAGGAGCTGAACGCGGCGAAGATCGACGTCGACGCGTACGACTTCGTCGTCGTGCACGATCCGCAGCCGATCGGGCTGATCGACCGTCTCGGCGGCTGCTCCGCCAAGTGGATCTGGCGCGGTCACATCGACTTCTCGACGCCGAACGCCGACGTCTTCGACTTCTTGCTGCCGTCGCTGCGCCGGTATGACGCGGCGATCTTCCACATGGCCGGCTACGTGCCGCGCACGGAGGGCCTGCCGCCGTGCATCATCTGGCCGCCGGCGATCGATCCGCTCGCGCCGAAGAACATGGCGCTCGCTCCGGAGGACGCGGCGTACATCGTCGACCAGTTCGGCATCGACATCGGTCGCCCGTTGCTGACGCAGGTGTCGCGCTTCGATCCGTGGAAGGACCCGCTCGGCGTCATCGATGCGTACCGGATCGTGAAGAAAGGACATCCGGGTGTGCAGCTCGCGCTCGTCGGCTCGATGGCGCACGACGATCCGGAAGCCTGGGATTACTACGAGCGGACGCTCGCGCACGCGAACGGCGATCCCGACATCTTCATCCTCTCGAACCTCAACAACGTCGGCGCGGTCGAGGTGAATGCGTTCCAGGTGCACTCCAACGCGCTCATCCAGAAGTCGATCAAGGAGGGCTTCGGCCTGACCGTCTCCGAGGCGCTCTGGAAGGCGCGGCCGATGGTCGCGGGGAGGGTCGGCGGAATCGTCACGCAGGTCGTCGACGGCGAGACGGGTTGGCTCGTCGACTCGGCCGAGGCGTGCGCGGCGGCGTGCCTCGAGATCATGGCCGACCCCGCAGCGGCACGCGTCCGGGCGCTCGCCGGCAAGGAGCACGTGCGCCGGAACTTCCTCACCCCGCGGCTGCTGCGCGACTGGCTCGCGCTCTTCAACCGCCTGCTCGGCAACGAGATGGGCGTGGATCTCCAGGTCGCCGCCTAGTTTTCGGCAGGTCCACGCCGGATACGGTGGCCGTGATGGAGAGGCGCAAGCTCGTCGTCGTCGCGAATCGCGGCCCCGTGTCCTACGATCGCTCGCCCGCGGGCGAGCGCGTCCTGCGCCGCGGCGGCGGCGGTCTCGTCACGGCGCTCCGCAGTCTCGTCGCGCATCACGACGTGACGTGGATCGCGAGCGCGATGAGCGAAGAAGACCGAGTCGTGGCGGCGGAGAACGGCGGCAGGGCATTCGCTCAGACGGCGCGCGACGGCTCGCCCTATCGGGTGCGCTTCGTCACCTCCGACCCGTTGGCGTACGACTGGTACTACAACGTCATTGCGAATCCGACGCTGTGGTTCCTGCAGCACTACATGTGGGGCTTGCCGTACGCACCGGATCTCGACCTCGGTCTGAACAACGCGTGGGTCAACGGCTACCTGCCGGTGAACGAGACATTCGCCGACGCGACCGTCGCCGAGCTCGAGCGCGATCCCGGTACCGCGGTGTTCTTCCACGACTACCACCTCTATCTCGCGCCGAAGCTCGTGCGCGCCCGGCGGCCGGACGCGCTCACCACGCACTTCATCCACATTCCCTGGCCCCAGTCCGACTACTGGCACGTGCTGCCGGAGCATCTGCGCCGCGACGTCCACGAAGGGCTGCTCGCAAACGACGTCGTCGGTTTCCACACGCCCCGCTGGCAGCGCAACTTCCTCCACAGCTGCGAGGAGATACTCGGCGCGGACGTCGACCCGCTCACCGGGACGGTGCACTACGACGGCCGGAGCACGCACGTGACGTGTCATCCGATCGGCATCGACCCGGCCGAGTTCGACGATCTCGCGGAAACCGACGCGGTTCTCGAGGAGGAGCGCCTGATCGTCGAGCGGCGGCCGGAGCTCCTTGTCGTACGCGTCGATCGCACCGATCCGTCGAAAAACATCGTGCGGGGCTTTCGCGCATTCGCGCTCTTCCTCGACCTGCATCCGGACATGCAGGGACGCGTCACGATGCTCGCGTTGCTCGATCCCTCGCGGCAGGACGTGCCGGAGTACTCGGAGTACCTCGCCGCCGTGCTCCGGGAAGCGCGCAGCGTGAACGACCGTTTCCAGCGGGAAGGCTGGCTGCCGGTCGACTTGCAGGTGGCGGACAACTTTGCGCAGTCGCTCGCGGCCTACAAGCAGTACGACGCGCTGCTCGTGAACGCCGTGTTCGACGGGCTCAATCTCGTCTCGAAGGAGGCGCCGCTCCTGAACGGCCGCGACGGCGTCCTCATCCTCTCGGAGAACACTGGCGCGCACGAAGAGCTCGCGGAGTGGGCGCTCACCGTGAACCCCTTCGACCTCTACGGGCAGGCGCAGGCGATCCATGCCGCGCTGACGATGGCGCCGGAGGAACGCCGCGCCCGGATCGACGCGACGCGGGCGCACGTGCGCCGGAACGATCTCGCCGCGTGGATCGCGGCACAGCTCGCAGATCTCGACCGGGTCTCCGCGTAGCGGCTCGCAGTACGATTCGGCTCATGGCGATCAGCGCCGACCCGGAGCTCGTCTCCGTCAACCCGGCGACGCTCGAGCTGGTGGGCGCGGTGCGACGCACGGATCCCGGTGACGTGCCCGGCATCGTCGCTGCCGGACGCGCCGCACAGGTGCAGTGGCGCGCGGCGGGGCCGGGTGCGCGCGCGCGTGTGCTCGCCGAAGCGGGGCGTGTCGTGCGTGCCCGCGCGGACGAGATCGCCGACAGCATCGTCACCGAGACGGCGAAGCCCCGGACGGAAGCGATCGCGAACGAGCTCTACACGGCGGTCGACCATGCCGCGTGGCTCGCGAAGAACGCCGCGCGCGTTCTGCGCGACGAGCGCGTGTCCTTTCCGCAGCTGCATCTGAAGACGAAGAAGGCCTGGCTCGTGCACGAGCCGTTCGGTGTCGTCGTCTCGATCACGCCGTGGAACATCCCGTTCGGAATTCCGTTTACACAGGTGGCAACAGCGATCGCCGCCGGCAACGCGGTTGTGCTGAAGCCGTCCGAGCTGACGCCGCTCACGGGCGAGTGGGTCGGCCGCGTGTTCGCCGAGGCCGGCGTGCCGCCGGGTCTCGTCCAGGTCGTGCACGGCGAGGCCGCGCTCGGCGAGGCGCTCGTCGACGACGCCGGCATCTCGAAGGTCTTCTTCACCGGGTCGGTTGCCGTCGGCCGTCGCGTCGCGGCGGCCGCGGGTGCGCGCGGGCGCCCGGTCGTGCTCGAGCTCGGCGGCAAGGACCCGATGGTCGTGTTCGCCGACGCCGACCTCGAGCGGGCGGTCGAAGGCGCGCTCTTCGCCTCCTTCATCAATGCCGGGCAGGCGTGCGTGAGTGCCGAGCGGATCTATGTCGAGGAGCCCTTGTACGAGGAGTTCGCGCGGCGGCTGACGGAGCGTGCGGCGCAGCTCGAGCTCGGCGGCGATGTTGGCCCGCTCATCTCGGAGCGGCAGCGCGACACGGTCGAACGTCTTTCCGGTGCGCGGCGCGTGGATCGTGACGGCTGGTTCGTCGAGCCGACGGTGATCCGCGGCGCGCTCTCCGACGACGAGATCTTCGGGCCGGTCGTCACCGTCGAGCCGTTCACGGGTGAGGAGGAGGCTGTGGAGCGCGCGAACGACACGGAGTTCGGGCTCGCCGCAAGCGTGTGGTCCGGCGACGTCGCCAAGGCTGGCCGCGTCGCGCGCCGTATCGATGCGGGCATGGTCTGGGTGAACGACTTCGGCTACTCGTTCACGATCGGGCAGGCGTCGTGGGGCGGTGTCAAGGGCTCGGGGTTCGGTCGCACGGGCGGCAAGCACGGGTTGCTCGAGGCGGTGTGGGTGAAGTACGTCGATCGCGATCGTGGACGTCTGCGCCCGGCGTGGTGGTTCCCGTACGACGAGCCGACCGAGCGCGCGCTCCGTGCGCTGCTCGACGTGCTCTACGGCTCGGCGGGCGAGCGCCTGCACGCCGCGTGGCGCCACCGCCGCGAGCTCGTGCACGCTGCAAGACGGTCGCTGGGACGATGAGCGAGCTCTCGCACGTCGACGATGCAGGTTCGGTGCGGATGGTCGACGTCGGCGCGAAGCCGCTGTCGCGTCGCCGGGCGGTTGCGCGGGCCGAGGTGCGAATGGCGCCGGAGACAGCGCAGCGTCTGCGTGCGTTGCCGAAGGGTGACGCGCTCGCGACGGCACAGCTTGCCGGCATCATGGCGGCGAAGCGGACGAGCGAGCTCATCCCGCTCTGTCATCCCTTGCCGTTGTCGCACGTCGAGGTGACGCTCGAGGTCGGCGAGGACTTCGTCGAGATCGTCGCGACCGCGGAGACGACCGCCCAGACGGGCGTCGAGATGGAGGCGCTCACCGCTGCGTCGGTCGCGGCACTCACCGTCTACGACATGGCCAAGGCGATCGACAAGGCGATGGTCGTCGCCGAGGTTCGCCTGCTCGAGAAGACGAAGGAGCAGGTCTGAGGGCTGCGGTGCTCACCGTCTCCGA